>NZ_JACFQM010000002.1:0-470498 GCF_016101465.1 Snodgrassella sp. M0110
TATAAATATATAAGTTTTATTATTGTGAAAAGAAAATAGCTATGAAAAAAATCCTTTTTTTATTATTGTTTCCAATTACCTGTTTTGCACAAGGTGAAATAAGTAATTTTTGGGAATATGGCAATGACTCTCGGGGAATTAGTACCGTTATAAATGATCAAGTTGATTCATATGTGATATATAAAGATGTAATACAGGATTCAGATAGTTCTAGTCCTAGTTATAGGCGGATTTTATCTCTTAAGGCTGATGGTACTTTCTATTCAGAGAACTCTATTTCTTGTGGTTACGATTGTGCTTATTATTCGAGCGGTACCTTTAAAAAAATTGATGAAACACATATACAATTACAAATTAAAGAATCCGGGCAATCGAGTTGGTGTCTGGGTGGGGAAATAACCAATACAGAACCACGAGATTTGGGTATTTTTGAAATCAAAACTTATGAAGATAGATATGATTTAATAAAAATAAATAATAAATAAAAAATATTTACAAATAAAAAATAATAAGTTAGTTACTATTGTTATGGATGATTCAGCTACTGCTCCTGTAGATGATATCGATGACGATATTCCGTTTTAAATAATACAGATAAGACATAGCCAGCTTTTAGCTGGCTTTTTAATTAAGCATTATTAATGAACACGTCCCAGCAATAGCTGGTTTTTTATTGGATAAAAATGGAAGATACCTTTACATGTGAAGAAGCTGCCAATCGCTGTAAATGCAAAGTGCAGACTATCAGGGACGCTATTAAAACTGGAGAACTTAGAGCAGCCAAAATTGGCAAAAGCTATGTTATCCGTAAAACAAATCTTGACATTTATATTTGCAATAAAGAAGAATTGACCGCGCAGGCGGTTCAGCAACATAGGAACCGAGTATGTTACACAAACACTCAAACGGCATTTGGTATATCGATATTACAACAGAGAAAGGCAAAAGAATTAGACGAACTACTAAAACTAAAGACAAAAAACTAGCTGAAGAATACCACGACAAAGTGAAACATGAGTTATGGCGACAGGAACGCCTGGGGGAAAAACCTAAATATCTATGGGACGATGCTGTCCTGAAATGGATAAATGAAAAAGCCGATGTTAAAAAAAGTATGAAGTCTGATTTAAGTCGTCTTAGGAATCTTCAGGAGTTAAGAGGATTATATTTACATGAAATAAACCGAAATCTGATTATGTCCATAATCAATGCAAGAAAATGTTCTAACAGTACTAAGAACAGATATATTGCTTTAGTACGGTCAATATTGAATGCATGCGTTAAAGAATGGGATATGTTAGATCAGGGAATTCATCTGAAGCTATTTAAAGAACCTAAAAAACGTGTGCGCTGGTTACGGGTTGAAGAAGCGTCAAGACTGCTGAAATGTTTGGAGGAGTTGGCACCTTACATGGCTACAATGGCTCGATTTAACTTAGCAACCGGATTAAGGCAGCGCAATATATTTAGTTTAAAGTGGAATCAGATTGATATGAGGAACCAAACATGTCAATACTATCCTGATGAAATGAAGGGGGGAGAACCTTATGATTTAGTATTGAACGAAACTGCGATGGAAATTCTAATAGGTCAGTTAGGCAAACATAATGAGTATGTATTTGTTCAAACCCGTGGTAAACCAGTTCTCAGTTTAACCTACAAAACGTGGTATAAGGCATTAAGAGCTGCAAATATCACAGATTTTCGCTGGCATGATTTAAGGCACACATGGGCAAGCTGGCTTGTACAAAATGGAGTATCGTTGTATGAGCTAAAAGAAATGGGAGGCTGGCAATCGCTGGAAATGGTGCAGAAGTACGCTCATCTGGACAATGATCATTTACACACACACGCAACTAAGATTGACAGCCTAATGCAAATTGCATGACAAAAAAATGGCAAAAACAGAAATTCAACGGACTATTCATTAACACCTAAACAGCCCTATAACATATTGAATTTAATAGGTTAATTTGTGGTGGGTCGTCAGGGGATCGAACCCTGGACAAATGGATTAAGAGTCCACTGCTCTACCAACTGAGCTAACGACCCGATAGGATTGCTGATTATACGCGTCTTTACACTTAAGGGCAATATTTAATACGCTGGTGTATAAATATAGCCCTTAGTAAAATTTTGATAAATTAAGATTCAATAAATCGTTGATATTTATGCGCGTAATACGCTCAATCCACCGAGATAAGGCTGTAAAGCCTCTGGAATATTAATGCTTCCATCCTCATTCTGATGATTTTCCAGTAATGCTACCAAAGCTCTACCAACTGCCAGGCCTGAACCATTTAATGTATGTACCAGCTGATTTTTGCCGTCATTATCTTTAAATCTTGCTTGCATACGCCGTGCCTGGAAATCTTCGCAGTTTGAGCAGCTGGAAATTTCCCGATAAGTGTTTTGTGCAGGTACCCATACCTCCAAATCATAGGTTTTAGCGGCGCTAAATCCCATATCACCTGTACAGAGAACAATTACCCGATATGGTAATTCCAAAAGCTGAAGAATTTTTTCGGCGTGACCAACCATTTCTTCCAGAGCAGCATAAGAATTTTCCGGTCGCTGAATCTGCACCATTTCTACTTTGTCAAACTGATGCTGCCGAATCAGTCCGCGTGTATCTTTACCGTAGGAACCGGCCTCAGAACGGAAACATGGTGAGTGTGCTGTGAGTTTTTTAGGTAATTCATCTTTGCTCAGAATACGTTCACGCACGGTATTAGTCAGGGTAATTTCTGCGGTTGATATCAGATATTGCTCCTGTGTATTTTCTTCGCCTCCGCAGCTTACTTTATACATATCTTCAGCAAACTTAGGTAATTGTCCGGTACCTAACAGAATTTCAGGATTAACAATATAAGGGGTGTAATATTCTGTATAACCATGCTGCTGAGTATGGGTATCAAGCATAAATTGTGCCAGTGCACGATGCAGGCGAGCTATCGGACCCCGCATTAATGAGAATCTTGCTCCGGATAGCTCTGAGCCGGTTTTGAAATCTAAGCCTAACGGTTCACCTAAATCAACATGATCTTTAATTGCAAAATTAAATTGTCTTGGCGTACCGAATCGGCGGATTTCGATGTTGTCATTCTCATCTTTGCCCACAGGAACGTCACTATGCGGTAGATTCGGAATTGTCAGGATCAAATTATTAATTTGATTTTGTATGGTTTGGTAGTCCTGATCAACCTTTTCCAGTTCGGTCTTAATTTGCGCAACTTCAGCCATTGTCTGGTTAGCTTCATCATGTTTGCCCTGACCTTTTAGTGCACCAATCTGCTTGGAAAGATTATTGCGTTTAGATTGCAACTCTTCTGTGCGTATTTGTAATTGTTTACGCTGTTGTTCCAGTCGGGTGAAAGTTTCGGTATCCAGATTAAAACCACGAGTCTGTAATTTTTCCGCAATACTGTTGATATCCTGACGGAGTAATTGAATGTCTAGCATAATAATATAGTGTGTTTAGTGATAGATTATAGCCATTATTGTAAACGATTCACTGCTAAAATGAATGCATACAAATTTTATTTAGCTTATAAGCCGGGTTTATTTAATGTTAGCTATTTGACTGGTTAGCCAATTGTTGTGTTTTTTGGATAAATTCTGTTTGTTTCGCTTTTGCCTTACCAGAATCTATGGCGGTAATGGCTAAATCAACACCCTCTTCTAATGAAGAAGTTATGTCTGCCGCATAGATTGCAGCAGCTGCATTGAGCACGACTATATCACGGCAAGGTCCTTTTTCTCCGTTTAATACGCTATTCATGATATGCAGCGATTCTTCACTATTGGCCACTTTTAAAGGTTTTAAGTCTTCAATTATCGGCATGTCAAACTGAGCCGGATGGATATCATATTCCATGATAGTGCCATTTTTTAATTCAGCTATACGGGTTGTGCCAGTAAGTGTAATTTCATCAAGTCCGTCACTTCCATGTACAACTAAAACATGTTTGCTGCCTAGCTGTTTCAGCACACGAGATAAAATTCCGACCAGATCAATATGGAATACCCCTAAAACCTGATTGGATGCTGTTGCCGGATTGGTTAATGGACCTAGTATATTAAAGACTGTACGTACGCCTAATGCCCGACGTACGGGAGCTACATAACGCATACTGTTATGATGATTTGGCGCATACATAAATCCGACACCAAGCTGATCGATACACTCTCCTACTTGTTCAGGAGCTAATTCCAGTGCAGCACCCATGGCTTCAATGATGTCAGCAGAGCCGCTTGAAGAAGATACGGAACGTCCTCCATGTTTGGCCACTTTTGCTCCTGCTGCTGCAACTACAAACGTGCTGGTTGTAGATATGTTGAATGTATGTGCATTGTCTCCACCCGTCCCAACGATATCGACTAAATGTTCTCGCTGTTGTACAGGTACTTTTGTTGAGAATTCGCGCATAACGGTTGCCGCAGCCGCGATTTCCGATACGCTTTCTACTTTAATACGTAATCCAATTAAAATAGCAGCTATGACTTCAGGCGCCACTTCTCCGTTCATTATCTGGCGCATTAAATCTGTCATTTCGTCATAGAATAATTCATTGTTGTCCAGTAAACGATTAAGTGCCTGTTGCGGCGTTATCATGATAATTCTTTCTAAAATATAACTATTTTTAAAAATTTTACTTTATTGGTTATGCTGTTGTAGAAAATTGTGCAACATTGCATAACCATTTTCGGTAAGCAATCCTTCAGGATGAAACTGAACACCTTCGACAGGCAGAGTTTTATGTCTGATACCCATAATTTCGTTGTCATCAGTCCAAGCGGTTATTTCGAGACAATCGGGTAAAGTTTCCTTTTCTATAACCAGACTATGGTATCGGGTACAATTCACCGGATTAGGCAGGTTATTGAAAAGGGAATTATTATGATGGTAAACAGGTGAAATTTTACCATGCATAACTTTTTTGGCACGTACTATATTTCCGCCAAAAGCATAAGCTATACTCTGATGTCCCAGACAAATGCCTAGTATCGGTATTGTGAGCGCAAAATGTTTAATGGTATCTACAGAAATACCAGCTTCTCTGGGTGTGCATGGACCTGGACCGATGACAATTTTATCCGGGGCCAGTCTACTAATATCTTGCAGTGTAATTTCATCATTATGTTTAACAATTACGTTTTCGCCCAGTTCGCCAAGGTATTGCACTATGTTAAAGGTAAAGCTATCGTAATTATCTATAAACAAAAGCATTGGCAATACCTCTTAAAAGAAATATCAAGTTGTGAACAAATGAGAGATGGCTAAAACTGGTTAAAGTAAGCTTTCCAGTGGGAGTAAGGAGAGCATTTTTACCCAGACACGCTGCCAAAATGTGGTATCCGGTTCATGATGATAAACCTTTGTTTGATTTTTGTCGTTGGTTTCTGTCCATTCCAGCTTGCCTTGTGGTGTTAGTTTTACCTGATAAGTAACATATGGTAATGCTTCATTAATCGCTTGATTCATAAATTGTGCCATTTCCGGAGACTGTATTACGACACCCATTTCTGTATTGAGTCGTGCCGAACGTGGATCAAAGTTTAATGAACCGATATATAGTTGTTGTCCGTCAATGGTAAAAGTTTTAGCATGCAAGCTTGATTCGGAATTACCTGTAAATGCACGGTCACGAGGTCCTTTTAAAAAGCCCTGATTTTTGAGTTCATAAATTTCTACTCCTTCTTTTAACAGCGGTGTTCTATAGTGAGAATAACCAGAATGTACTGCTGCCACATCGGTTGCTGCTAAGGAGTTGGTGAGAATACGTATCTTCACACCCTCTTCTCGTAATTTTTGCAGATATTCAAGACCTGTTTGTGTGGGTACAAAATACGGAGTGATAACCAGTAAATCTTTTTGTGGTTCAACAACAGATGCAGCAAGTGCGTTTAGAGTTAAACTGGCTTTTTGATATTTAATTACCGGTGGTTTTTCTGTATCCGGCTCAATTAAAAGATTATTATCAGGCTGGGTGACATCTGCTTTTCGCCTGTTTTTGGGCAGAGCTTTATCAGGATTATCACTCACTAGTATCAAATGTGCCCATTGATAATCCAGTGATCCGTCTAGTAACCGGTTGGCAAAATTGTCACGATTATATGCATTATCATAACTATTGGCACGTAAATGATTGAAACTGCGATGTTTGAATATAGGCATGCTTGCCTGTAATTTAATATGGCGGGGATGAACTATACCATTTAAAGGATATGACGAAGCACTGTTCCAATAGCGGTCAAAATTGTTTGAAACCTGATTAACAATAGGTCCTATGGCGAGAATATCTAAATCTACAAAAAGTGTGCCTTTACCCATATCAAAATATTCATCACCAATATTCCGTCCGCCTAGAATAGTGGCCTGATTATCAGCTGTGATAGATTTATTATGCATACGCCGGTTCAGGCGGGCAAAATCTGTCATGTAGCTTAAAGCGCGCCAGTGCCGGTGCATAAAAGGGTTAAATAATCTGATTTCAATGTTCGGTTCTTGATTAACTGCTTTTAATATATTATCAAGACCAATAGTATTGTTGTCATCAAGCAGTAAGCGAACGTGTACACCACGCTGTGCAGCTAATACCAGCTCATGAAAAAGTAGCTGACCGGACGTATCGTTACGCCAGATATAGTACTGTACATCCAGACTATGTTCTGCGGCGCGAACCAGAGCTATCCGTGCGGCAAATGCTTCATGTCCGTCATCAAGCGGATAAAGACCGGATAAACCTTTATGTTCGGATACAAGTGAAGCATTAGCATAGGCAAGAGAGGACGGAGTGTCGGCAGTAATATGTGTTTCAATACTACGCCCCTGCTGTGAAGGCAGGTTTTGGCAGGCCGCCAGAATAGAGACAAGACCCAGTTTCAGGCACCATGTACAGATACGATTTATATATTTACTTCCCATGTTTATGCCGTATATATTGTTAAACTTCAATCTGTAAAATTCATAATGACTGAAAATAGCTATAGACCCAAATCTTGCCATATGGCATCAATTTTAGCTATGGTTGCCGGATCCTTGTGTATTACTTTACCCCATTCACGGTTTGTCTCTCCGGGCCATTTATTGGTTGCATCCAAACCCATTTTCCCGCCAAGTCCGCTAATCGGGCTAGCAAAATCCAGATAATCAATCGGTGTATGATCGATTAGTGTTGTATCCCGAACTGGATCCATACGTGTGGTAATTGCCCAGATTACTTCTTTCCAGTCTCTTATATTAATGTCATTATCTACTACAATAATATATTTAGTATACATAAACTGACGCAGATAGCTCCAACAACCCATCATTACTCTTTTGGCATGTCCGGCATATTGTTTCTTTATGCTGACAACGGCCATGCGATATGAACAACCTTCCGGAGGCAGATAGAAATCAATAATTTCCGAAAATTGTTTTTGTAATAACGGGATAAACACTTCATTCAGTGCCACTCCCAGAATTGCCGGTTCATCAGGCGGTTTACCGGTATAAGTGCTGTGATAAATGGCATTGTCGCGCATGGTAATGCGTTCTACGGTAAATACCGGAAAATCATCCTGTTCATTATAATAACCGGTATGGTCTCCATAAGGACCTTCCAGTGCAGTCTCGTCCGGATAAATAACTCCTTCAAGAACGATTTCTGCCCGGGCAGGAACATGCAAATCATTTCCGATACATTTAACCAGCTCAGTACGAGATCCTCTTAATAAGCCGGCAAATTGATATTCACTGAGACTGTCTGGTACCGGTGTGACTGCTCCGAGGATGGTAGCAGGATCACAACCCAGTATGACTGATACAGGATAAGGTTTGTTTGGATATTTTTGTTTAAAAGCCTGAAAATCCAGAGCACCGCCACGATGAGCAAGCCAGCGCATGATTAGTTTGTTTTTTTTCAGTAGTTGCTGTCGGTAAATACCTAGATTCTGGCGTTTTTTTTCTGGCCCGCGTGTAACTGTTAAGCCCCAGGTAATTAGCGGAGCCGCATCTTCCGGCCAGCATTTTTGAATTGGCAATTGTGTTAAATCTACTTTATCACCTTCTAGAATAATTTCCTGACAAGGTGCTTTTTTGACGATATGCGGAGCCATGCTCCATAAATCTTTGAGTAAAGGTAATTTGGAAAAGGCATCTTTGAATCCTTTAGGAGGATCCGGCTCTTTCAGGTAAGCCAGTGTTTTACCTATTTCACGTAATTGACTGGTATCGTCTGCCCCCATTCCCATGGCAACACGTTCCGGAGTACCAAAAAGATTAGCCAGAACAGGAAACTGGTATGTTGTTCCTGTCTGATTTATAGTATTTTCAAATAATAATGCCGGTCCCTGCTTTTGTAATACCCGGTCAGCAATTTCTGTTATTTCCAGATGAGGAGAAACTGATGTTTGAATTCGCTTTAATAATTGCTGCTGCTCAAGAACAGCAATGAATTCCCGCAAGTCACGATATTTCATAACACGATCTTTCAAATTTTACTTGCTGTGTAATTGTTGCTGCGCCCTGCCGAATTCTCCTTTTAGCAGCAGGGGTATAGCATTCAGAGATTTATGTAAAGCTTCGTCTATCAAAACTTTTTCTTCAGCCAATGGTTTATGCAATACATAATGAACAACAAGATTACGATCACCCGGATGACCAATACCTAGTCGTAGCCGGTAAAAATCTGCGGTGCCCAGCCAGGCCTGTATATCTTTTAGTCCGTTATGACCGCCATTTCCTCCGCCTTTTTTAAACCTGATCTGGCCGCAAGAAATATCTAGCTCATCATGAATTACCAGTATTTCCTCAGGTGATATTTTGAAAAATTTGGCTATAGATTGCACAGATGTGCCTGATTTGTTCATGTATGTGGAAGGTTTAAGCAGCCAAATTTCATTTTCGGGTAAGTTAACTTTTGCTACTTGTCCAAAAAATTTTTTTTCTTCTTTTAAGCTGATTTTCCATAACCTGGCAAGTTCATCAACGAAATCAAAACCTATATTATGCCGTGTATGTTCATATTCTGTGCCCGGATTGCCCAAGCCAACTATTAGCCTGATATGAGACATGTATATTCCTCGGGAATTACAAACTGTTTAAAAGTTAACTGGAAAACTATTCTTTTTGCTTTGCACGCCGTCGCCGGTTTTCTTTCGGATCAATCAGTAACGGTCGGTAAACTTCAATTCGATCCCAATTGGATAATATATAATCATCATTAACTTTTTTACCGAATATACCAATGGGTGCTGCATAGAAATCAGTTTGTGGAAATTTTTCTGGTAAATCTGACTGTAATAATACCTGACGTGCACTGCTTCCTGCCGGAACTTTTCCCTGCCAGAGATGCTGATAATCAGTGGTGGCATATACTGCTTCAACAATAATTTCAGTCATCATAGCGTCTGTCTGCTTCCTTAATAAAAGCATCAACCAATGTTGTAGCGATAATGTTAAAGACTGGACCTATTAGTGCTGAAAGTACTGCATTGGAGAATTCATATTCCAGACGAAAATCGATTTTACAGCCCAGATCATCGATAGGAGTAAATTGCCAGGTGCCTTCAAGTTTGCGAAAAGGACCATTAAGCAAACTCATCTGGATTTTATTTGGTCTTTGATTGATATTTCTGGTAGCAAATGACTGACGTATTTTCATATAGTCCATGTACAATACTGCTTCCAGAGATTGTTCATCCCGTTTCAGAATATCCGTACGATTACACCAGGGTAAAAACTTAGGATAATCTTCAACTGTGTTGACCAGGTCAAATATGTGTTCAGCACTGTGTAGTACTAAAACGCTTTTTTCAACTGTTTTCATCATTATTGGATCAATAGTTTAACGGTGAGTTACCAGAATAATGTTCAGATGGTCAGAGACAGAAAAAGGTGTTTGATTTCTGCCCATGCATTACCTTCTTCTGCACCTTTAATTTGTCGGTCGATATACGCACATATCTGTAAAGCTTCAAGAAGACGTCTGATGCCGATACGTCTGGCAGCCTGTGGTGCTAAAGTCTGTTTTTCACCCCATAAACGCAGACTCTGACGCATTTCACTGATTGATTTACCTTGCTTTAATGCTGCAAGTAAGCGTATGAGAGTACGAATATCCTCACTGATAACCCATAATAATAGTACCGGTTCATTTCCCTCCGATGCAAGACCTTCCAGTAAACGTAATACGCGCTCTGAGTTTCCGCTCATCCATGCTGCTGACAATTGAAAGATATCAAAACGTGCTACGTTGGCTACTGCTGTCTGTGCTTCCTCCAGAGTGACAGTATGTCCGGCCGGATGAATTAGAGCCAGTTTATCGATTTCCTGCTTTGCGGCTAAAAGATTGCCTTCTACTTTCTCTGCAAACAGGGCAAGTGCATCATTATCGATATTCAGATTCTGAGCCGCCAGCCGATTTTTTATCCACTGGGGTAATGCATTTTGATTAATTGCTTTTGCCTCAAATATCTGAGCATTTTTTGCCCAGCTTGAAAACCATTTACTCTGTGTTTGTAATCGTTCCAGTTTAGGAAGTATTAAAAGCAGGCAGGTACTTTCCGGCAATTGTTCAGCCAATTGTTGTAATACTGCAGCTCCTTCTTTGCTGGGTTTACCAGAGGGAATATGAATTTCCAGTAATTTTTTATCAGCAAATAATCCAACGGAATGGACTGAGGACAGAAGTGATGTCCAGTCGAAACCGGTTTCTATGGTGATAACTTCGCGTTCATTATATTGCTGAATGCGTGCAGCTGAACGGATAGTGTCTAGAGCCTCTATTCGCAATAATTCTTCTTCACCGTGAATCAGATATGCTGCAGACAGAGGCTGGACTGATAAATTACTCATTCCTTACTGATTACAGGCAGAAAAGCCAGGCGGCGTACAATCTGTTCAGCAGCATCTGTGCGCATATCATGCCAAATCATACGTTGTTCGTCTTCTTTTGCCAGTACCTCGTGATCAGAATAATTCATATAACGGTGTACGATAACCTGAATCGGATCCCCTAAAGGCCGATTGTTACGATAGGCTTGTACATTCACATTCAGTGTGAGCAGGTATTCGCTGGTTCCACCGGATAAATCTACGGCTGAAGTAGCTGAATTTTGTGTTGCTGAAATGACTTTTACCACTACATCCGGATATTCATTATCTACGATAACATCAGGCTGACGCCGTAGTACAACCTCCAGAGCCCGCTGCATATTACCGCCTTCAATCTTCCAGCTATGATATGGCATGGGTGTATCGAATCCAGAAGTTCCTTTCAGATGGAATCCGCAGCCTGTTAATACGAACAGAGTAGTCAATAGCAGCCATTTTTTCATATTTGAACCTTATCTTGCTTATGCCAGTTTGCTATGAAGTAAAGACTGAACTTGCTGAGGGTTGGCTTTACCTCGAGAAGCCTTCATTACCTGCCCTACTAGAGCATTAAAAGCTTTTTCCTTGCCGGATTTGAATTCTTCTACAGATTTTTGATTATTGACGAGTACTTCATCAATAATTTTTTCAAGGGCACCTGTATCCGTCATCTGTTTCAAACCATCACGTTCGATAATGGCATCAGCAGTAAGATCACTGTTCCACATGGTTTCAAATACCTGTTTAGCCAGTTTATTGCTTAAGGTATTATCCGCAATTCTATTTGTTAAACCGGCAAGACGTTCAGCACTAATCGGGCTTTCAGAAATATCTATTCCGGCCTTATTCAGAGCAGCTGCAAGTTCTCCAAGCATCCAGTTAGCAACCAGTTTGCCGTGACCATGAAGTTTTGCAGCCTGCTCAAACCAGTTTGCCTGTATATGATTGCTAGTTAATAATCGTGCATCATAATCAGAAATACCATATTGATCGATAAAACGGCCGGCCATCTCTTTAGGTAGTTCAGGCATGCCTGACTTAGCTGCATCCAGCATAGCATCGGTAATGATCACTGGTAATAAATCAGGGTCAGGAAAATAACGATAATCATGAGCATCTTCTTTGCTGCGCATGGCGCGAGTTTCACCCTTGTTCGGATCAAACAAGCGTGTTTGCTGAATGACTTTACCGCCGTCTTCAATTAATTCAACTTGTCGTTCCACTTCATAATTAATGGCTTGTTCCAGAAAGCGGAATGAGTTCAGATTTTTAATTTCACAACGGGTGCCAAACTCATCCTGTCCTTTCGGGCGTACTGAAACATTGGCATCAATACGGAAAGAACCTTCTGCCATATTACCGTCACATATGCCTAACCAGGTTACCAGGCTATGCATTGTTTTAGCATAAGCAACAGCATCTGCCGCTGAGCGCATTTCCGGTTCTGACACCACTTCCAGTAACGGAGTACCAGCCCGGTTTAAATCGATTCCGGTATAGTGTTCAAATTCATCATGGATGGATTTACCGGCATCTTCTTCCATATGAGCTCTGGTAACATTAATGGTTTTAACTTCATTACCAACTACGATTTCAAGTTTTCCGTGCTCAACTATCGGCAAATCAAGCTGACTAATTTGATAACCTTTAGGTAAGTCCGGATAAAAGTAGTTTTTCCGGTCAAAAACATTTTTCCGGTTAATATTCGCACCTAAAGCCAATCCAAGTTTAATGGCCTTGTTTACTACATCACGATTCATTACTGGTAAGGCACCAGGCAGCGCGCAATCCACAACATTGGCCTGAGCATTGGGTGCTGCGCCAAATGCAGTAGATGATCCACTAAAAATTTTGGAACGCGTGTTTAACTGAACGTGGATTTCCAGACCGATTACTGTTTCCCAATTCATTCTATCTTCTTTCAATTCGTATACTGGCAATTATTGTACAAATGGAGTTCTGGTATGCCAGTCACTATGTTGCTGAATCTGGTGTGCAATACCTAGCAGACGGCTTTCTGCGAAATAATTACCGATAAGCTGAGCGCCTACGGGTAATCCGTTTGTGGTAAATCCTGCAGGCAGAGAAATACCCGGCAAACCGGCAAGGTTTAAAGAAACGGTGTAAATATCTGAAAGATACATTTCAACAGGATCACTATTATGGCTTTCTAATAATGGTGCTGCAGTAGGCGCAACCGGAGCCAGAATAATATCGCACTGTTTTAATGCTGCCTGGAAATCGTTTGCAACCATTCTGCGTAATTTTTGTGCTTTCAGGTAGTAAGCATCATAGTAACCGTGAGATAAAACATAAGTGCCTATCATAATGCGGCGTTTTACTTCAGACCCGAAACCTTCGGCACGGGTATTACTGTACATTTCGTCCAGATTACCGAATTCAGCAGCGCGATGTCCATAACGAACACCGTCGTAGCGTGATAGGTTTGTACTGGCTTCAGCTGAAGCCAGTACATAATAGGCAGGAATGGATAGTTCTGTATGTGGTAAAGTAATATCTACAATTTCCGCACCCAGTTTTTTGAGTACTTCTACAACACTATCAATTGATGAATGTACTTGTGCGTCCAGACCTTCGCCAAAAAATTCGCGCGGCAGACCTACTTTTAAACCTTGTAATGATTGATTTAAATCGCGGGTATAGTCCTCTTTATTTCGCTCAATACTGGTAGAGTCCCGCTCATCAAAACTCGCCATACTATTCATTAACAAGGCGCAATCTTCTGCTGTTTGAGCCATTGGTCCGGCCTGATCAAAACTGGAAGCATAAGCAACCATACCGAAACGGCTAACTACACCATAAGTGGGTTTCAGACCAGTAATACCACAGTGTGAGGCAGGCTGGCGAATGGAACCGCCAGTATCTGAACCCAGCGCAACCGGTGCTAGCCGCGCAGCCACGGCTGCTGCTGAACCACCTGAGGAACCACCCGGAACATGATTAAGCTGCCAGGGATTGTGAGTTATACCATAGTAAGAAGACTCAGTTGTTGAACCCATGGCAAATTCATCCATATTGGTTCTGCCTAGGGTTACCATACCTGCATCAAGCAAATTCTGAACTACTGTTGCTGTATAAGGTGCAGTAAAAGTATCCAACATTTTACTGGAACAGGCACTGCGCCATCCCTGCTGGCAGAATATATCTTTATAGGCTATGGGTACACCAGTTAATATATTTGCTGAACCCTGCGCCAAACGTGCATCAGCTGCCTTGGCTTCAGCTATAGTGCGTTCTTTATCCAGTGTTATATAGGCATTAAGATTGGCATTTTCACTTTCAATTGCAGCCAGATACTCCTGTGCCAATTCGACAGCCGAAGCCTGTTTTGATTGCAGTAATTCACTGCACTGTTTTAATGTATAGTTTTTTGGCATAGTGGTTATATAACTTTCAGGCAACATTGTCTGTAGTTACCTGCAATAAATTTAAATATGAATGAACAAGTCATTGTGGTAAGGGTTGAGTTATTCAATAACCTTGGGTACAAGATATAAATCCCTGTCTACCAGTGGTGCACATGACTGGATTGTATGATGCTGGTCCTTTTCAGTAACTGCATCGTCGCGTAAACGCAAGGCCAGTTCATGCGGATGTGCCATCGGTTCAATCCCGTCAGTATTGACTTCCTGCATTTTTTCGACCAGATCGAATACATGGTTCAGCTCTGTCAGCATGTTATTTCGCTCTGCTTCTGAAAGACTCAAGCGAGAGAGGCGTGCGAGCTTATCTACATCACTTAATGTTAAAGCCATCAAAAATCCTTAAATTTGATTTAGCAAAACGGGCAAACTGCGGTATCATTGCGCGTTCTGATTCGGTTGTTACATAATGTAGAATTATAACCGAAAACCCTATTCTTTGGCGTACTGATTTGCTGAGTACAGTGCGCCGCAAAACTGTTTTTGCCATACTTATAATTTAAAAGTTCATTAGGACATTCTCATGTTTCGCTTTTTTTCCAAATATCTATCCAATGATCTGGCTATTGATCTTGGTACTGCTAACACTTTGATTTTTATTAAAAATAAGGGTATTGTTTTAAACGAGCCGTCTGTAGTGGCCGTACAAAATGACACCATAAATGCCAAAAACGGCATGCTGGCAGTGGGAACAGCAGCAAAGAAAATGCTGGGACGTACGCCGGGAAGCATTCAGGCGATACGACCTATGAAAGATGGTGTGATTGCTGACTTTAATGTCACTGAAAAAATGCTCAAGCAGTTTATCAAAAAGGTAAACAACAGCCGATTTACTGCTCCCCGAATCGTTATTTGTGTTCCATGCGGTTCAACTCAGGTAGAACGTAAAGCCATTCGTGATTCAGCTCTGGCGGCCGGCGCATCGATTGTAAATCTAATTGAAGAGCCTATGGCTGCAGCAATTGGTGCTGGTTTGCCTATTGAAGAACCAACTGGCTCAATGGTCGTGGATATTGGCGGCGGAACAACAGAAGTTGGTGTGATTTCTTTATCTGGTGTGGTTTATTCTCACTCAATCCGCGTAGGTGGTGATGCATTTGATGATGCCATTATTAACTATGTGCGTCGTAATTATGGCATGCTGATTGGTGAATCTACTGCTGAAGAAATTAAGAAAAATATCGGTTCTGCTTTCCCCGGTATGGAAGTAAAAGAAATTGAAGTAAAAGGCCGCAATCTGGCAGAGGGTATTCCGCGTGCTTTTACAATCAGTTCGAATGAAGTTCTGGAAGCGCTGACTGAACCACTCAATCAGATTGTACAGGCAGTTAAAAATGCTTTGGAGCAGACTCCTCCGGAGCTGGGTGCAGATATTGCCGACCGTGGTTTGGTATTAACCGGAGGCGGCGCTTTACTTAAAGGTCTGGATCGCCTGCTTTCAGAAGAAACCGGTTTACCAGTTATGATTGCCGAAGATCCGTTAACTTGTGTTGCACGGGGTTCTGGTCATGCATTAGATATGATTGGTAAAATGAATTCAGTATTTGTATCCAATCCGTAAACGCTGCATTGTATTTTTTAGACATAAGTTAATAATGGCAGAGCCTTCACTTAATTTTGTACATAATGGTCTGCGCAGTACCAGTAAACTCATCGTACTGTCACTGTTTGCAGTCGCATTGTTGTTGCTTGATAATCGGTATGATGTGGTTAAAATTAGCCGCAATTATATTGGTACCGCTTTGTACCCGTTACAGTGGCTGGCTATGCAGCCGGTTAATGCTGTGTCCAATGGTATGGTATTTTTTGAGAAACAGCAGAATCTGAACGATGAAAACAAATTATTGAAGGCTCAAAATGCGCAGCTTAAATTACAACTCAGCCAGCGTGATGCACAGCTAAAATCAGTAATCAGTCTTGATCATCTGACTCAGCTTCAGAAAGCCGCATTACCTCAGGCGCAGGTTGCACAGATTGTATCTAGTGATACTAATCCGCTGACTGACCGTTTTATTATAGATAAAGGCAGTAATCATCAGATTCGTCAGGGTGATGCCGTAAGTGATGAACATGGTCTGATTGGTCAGATTACAGCTGTTCAGCCATTGAGTTCTGAAGTGACACTAATTACCAATAGTAATGCAGTTATTCCGGCGATGGTAATGCGCACGGGTGTACGCACTCTGGTTTATGGCCGTTCAGGTAGTCTTGATTTGCGCTATTTTCCTGCTAATGCAAGTTTGTTGCGTAATGATTTACTGGTTACATCAGGTATGGATAGTATTTATCCGGCCGGAATTCCTATTGCTACAGTTATGCAGGCACAAGGTAGTAATGGTTCACCCTATTATCGGGTACAAATCGAACCTGTCGCACAGTTGCGCAATAGCAATTTTGTATTGGTAATACCACAAAAGCATGCACAAACAGCTCATTATTCTGCAGATGTAGCAGCTACTAATCATCCATTATCTACCTCTACCAATCATGACTGAAGTTGACAGCCTTCACCGCCACACCAAAAAAAGACTTATTATTTTAAGTCTGGTGATTGCATTATTTCTGGATCTGATTCCGTTTCCTCAGCCTCTGGCTGGCTGGCTGCCTGCATTCACTACGATGATGACACTGTACTGGAGCTTGCATCGACCACAAAACATTGGCATCGGTATGGCTTTTGTTTTAGGACTGCTCATGGATGTGGGGATTGGTACTCCGTTCGGGCAGCACGCTCTAGGTTTGATGGCAGCTGTCTATCTGATTGAACAAAACAGGCATCAAATGCTTGGTTATTCTTATGCTTACCAGGCTCTGACTATTTTCGGGTGTTTGATGCTAATGACTTTGATTTTAGTGGTTGTACACTTCTTTTCGACCCATCAGTTTAGTGGCTGGAATCTGTTTGTTTCACCATTTATCAGTGCTCTGCTCTGGCCTCTTTTATCTAAATTCATGCTTTATCTCGCCTATTCAAGACGTCTATGAAAGCACTGCAATTCCGAACTAAAAAAAAGCGTGTATCTAAACCTGCGCAAAATGGCGATCTGGGTTTACGGATTGCAGTAGCCTTTGCTTTGATTATTATTTGTTTCTCTATGCTGATTGCCAGGTTTGTATACTTGCAGGTAATCAAATATGATGAGTATGTCATTGCTGCTACTAATAATCGTATCTCATTAATTCCTACGCCACCCATTCGTGGAGAAATAGTTGATGTTAATGGCGTGGTACTGGCACATAACTATCCGGCTTATTCTCTAGAGATAACCCCTAATCAGATACCGGGTAAACTCGAAGATACAATTAATGCCTTGCGCAACTATGTGGACATTACCCCCAGCGATATGAAACGGTTTAATAAATTTCGTGCAGAATACCGTTCTTATGAAAAAGTGCCTTTAAAACTTAAATTAACAATGGAAGAAGCCAGCCGTCTGGCTGCTGAGCTTTATCGTTTTCCGGGTGTTGAGATTAATGCGCGAACATTTCGCGATTATCCTTATGGCGAATTACTTGCTCATATCGTAGGCTACATCGGCCGGATCAGCGACCGCGATATGGCAGCTCTTGACAAAGCAGAACTGACGACACTGTATCGTGGTAGCACTCATATAGGAAAAATGGGGCTGGAAGAATACTATGAACGGCAATTACATGGTATTCCGGGTTATCGTGAAGTTGAAAAGGATGCGCAGGGACATATTGTTCGTACTATTAAAACAGTGCCGGCAGTACCCGGACAAACGCTTCGCCTGGGACTCGATATCCGTGTACAGCAAGAAGCAGACCGGTTGATGGGTGATAAACGTGGTGCTTTAGTTGCAATTAATCCGCAAACGGGTGCAATTCTGGCCATGGTATCCAAACCCAGCTATAACCCGAATCTGTTTATTGACGGAATCGATACTGATACGTGGAAAAGTCTGAATGAAGACTGGCGTCACCCGCTATTAAATCGTGCGACTCAGGGTATGTATCCTCCCGGATCTACATTTAAGCCTTTTCTGGCAATGGCTGCTTTGGAAAGTGGCAAACTGACTCAGAGTACAGTTTTACCTGCTCCGGGGTTTTGGAGTATTCCCGGATCAACCCATCAGTTCAGGGATGCTGCGCGAGGGGGTCATGGGTCAGCCAATCTGAATAAAGCTATTCAGGTTTCGTCAGATACATTTTTTTACCGTCTGGGCTATGAAATGGGGGTGGATCGTATGTCACCTTATTTAGCTGAGTTTAATCTTGGTAAGCAGACGGGTATTGATATAAATCATGAATATGCTGGTGTATTGCCAACACGCGCTTGGAAAGAAAAAAGATTTGCCCGTTCTAAACCTCAAGCACGCGTATGGCAGCCGGCTGATAGTGTGAGCATGGCCATCGGTCAGGGCTATAATGCGTATACTCCTCTGCAGATGGCTTTTGCTACAGCAATTCTCAGTAATGATGGTGTTGTTTACCGCCCTCATTTAGTTCAGGCATTACTTGACCATAATTCGAAAAAAATGACTTTAATCGATCCGCAACCGGTTAGAACTGTCCCTTTCAAACGTGGCAATTTTGAATATGTTAAAGATGCTATGCAAAAAGTATTAAAACCGGGCGGTACGGCTGCGGCAGTGGGTTCGGGTCTAGCTTATACTATGGGCGGCAAAACCGGTACTGCCCAGGTCGTGCAGATTAAACAAGGTGCACGTTATAATGCGGCAGCATTAAAAGTACAGCTGAGAGACCATGCATGGTTTATTGCATTTGCGCCTGCAGATAAGCCACAGATAGCGATTGCAGTTATTCTTGAAAACAATGGTTGGGGTGCTACAGCGGCTCCTCTGGCTCGTCAATTAGCTGATTTTTATCTTTTGAAATTAAAAAATCTCCCTAGTGCAAAAGAAGCGACTAATTCTGCTGATTTACCGGTGAATGATTTATCCAATAATGCCATGATGGATGCAAAACAACATAATGAGCATAGTCAGACTGACTTACCTCCGTTATTGCGTGCTTATCGTCCTCAGCCAGGCCTGTGAGATAAACTATGATCAATGAACAAAAATGGTTTAAACGTCTCTGGATCAAGCTCTGGGCACCGATGGATGTATGGCTTTTTTATGCCATGTTGATTATTTATGTAATGAGTTTATTTTTGCTTTATTCTGCCGATGGTCAGGATTTTGGTCAGCTTGAAAATAAAACCCTGCATACTATTCTAAGTTTTATTTTACTATGGGTTATTGCGCGTACTCCTCCTCAGATATTAAGTAATTTTGCTTTACCTGCATATTGTTTGGGGATTTTGCTATTAATTGGGGTGCATTTTGCCGGAATTACGGTAAATGGTTCAACACGATGGCTGAATATTGGTGTAGCCCGTATTCAGCCTTCAGAAATTATGAAAATTGCTGTACCGATGCTGATTGCGTGGTACTTTCAAAAAAATGAAAGTAATATTCGCTGGTATCATTATATTATTGCTTTCGTACTGATATTCATTCCGGTAGCACTGATTTTAAAACAGCCGGACTTGGGGACCGCTACTCTGATTATGGCTTCAGGTCTGTTCGTGATATTTTTTGCCGGTTTACCGTGGAAAGTCATCATTTCATCAATTATTGGTTTCGTTGCCATGCTGCCATTGATCTGGAATTACGGTATGCATGATTATCAGCGTATGCGCGTATTGACTTTACTCGATCCAACTAAAGACCGGCTGGGTGCCGGGTACCATATTCTTCAATCCATGACAGCAATTGGCTCTGGTGGAATATGGGGCAAAGGATGGTTAGAAGGGTCGCAAACACATTTAGATTATATTCCTGAATCAACTACAGACTTCATTTTTGCGGTGTTTGGAGAAGAGTTTGGCCTGATAGGAAATATTTTACTGGTAACCGTATATACGTTTATTCTCGTGCGCGGACTTTATATAACCTTTAAAGCGCCAACGTTATATTGCCGAACACTGGCTGGAGCATTAACCATGACCCTTTTTTGCTATGCATTTGTAAATATGGGTATGGTTAGTGGGATTTTACCTGTGGTAGGAGTGCCTTTGCCATTGGTAAGCTATGGTGGTACAGCTACTTTATCGGTAATGGTAATTTTAGCCATGCTGATGGGTATAAGTAATCAGCGTAAACAATAATATTCTATTTATTTGTTTAAGATAAAAAATATTGTTAGCTTACATGTCATAAGTACAATAATGAAAAACGAAACCTTGTTTGAAGGTTTCGTTTTCTAATGTATTAGATATACTATCTAATTGTTTGCTTCTTAAAATTTTATTTAGGTCTGTGAACTAGTACTTCATCTATCAAACCATATTTTTTAGCCTCTTCAGCTGACATGAAATTATCACGATCGGTATCTTTTTCAATCTGTTCAAGCTTTTGTCCGGTATGACGGGCAAGGTGCTCGTTTAACTGTTTTTTCAGTTTGAGTAACTCACGTGCGTGGATTTCGATGTCTGAAGCCTGACCACCTAATCCGCCACTGATAAGCGGCTGGTGAATCATGACGCGACTATTAGGCAGGGCAAAGCGTTTACCTTTAGCCCCCGCAGAAAGTAAAAAGGCACCCATACTGGCTGCCTGTCCCAGGCACAAAGTTGCTACATCGGGCTTAATAAAATTCATCGTATCAAAAATTGACATGCCTGCTGTAACTGAGCCACCCGGAGAATTAATGTAAAGAGAAATATCCTTGTCAGGATTCTCGCTTTCCAAAAATAATAACTGGGCAACCACCAGATTGGCAGTTTCATCAGTCACCGGTCCTACCATAAAAATAATGCGCTCTTTAAGCAGGCGTGAATAAATGTCGTATGCACGTTCTCCGCGACCGCTCTGCTCTACTACCATAGGTACCAGACCCAGATTTTCAATATGTGACATATTTTTCCTCAGTTGAAATAAAAGCACCTAAGCAGCTTTACTACTACTTCGGTGCTTGGTCATATCAGATTATGTATTTTACATTCAGGCTTGGGCCTGCTGACCCATCACTTCATCAAAAGTCAGTACTTTATCAGTCACTTTTGCTTTGCCTAATACATAATCAACTACATTCTGCTCAATGGCTAATGAAGTAGGTGCCTGAAGATTTTTTCTATCGCTGTAGTACCAGTCGATAACTTCCTGCGGATCTTCATAGCTATCAGCAAATTCGTTAATAACGTTACGCACCTGCTCTTCTGTCGGTTCAAGCTTTTCTTCACGAACTAACTCACCCATAATCAGGCTGATGGCAACACGACGGCTGGCCTGTTCGTTAAACATGTCCAGTGGTAATTCCAGATCTTTCTGATCCATACCTTGAGCAGCAAAATTTTCTTTCATTCTTGCTGCCATGCTTTTAGCTTCTTCTGTAATCAGTGAGGAAGGTACTTCGATCGGTGTTGCAGCCAGTAATGCATTAATTGCACTGTCTTTAGTCATTTCGCTAACGCGACGGTTTACTTCACGGCTGACATTTTTTTTGATTTCAGCACGCATTTTTTCGACATCACCGTCTTCAATACCAAGTGACTTGGCAAATTCTTCATTTACTTCCGGCAGAACTGCTTCAGAAACGTTTTTCAGAGTAATAGTGAAATTTGCGGTTTTTCCTGCCAGCTCTTTACTTTGGTAATCTTCCGGAAAAGTAACGGCAACTTCTTTTACATCATCTTCTTTCATGCCAGCAATACCTGCTTCAAAATCCGGCAGCATCTGGCCTTTGCCCAGCATAAACGGATAATTTTCAGCAGTACCGCCAGCAAAGGCTTCACCGTCAATTTTGCCGGCAAAATCAATAATAACCCGATCGCCTTCACGAGCCTCACGTTCAACATGATTAAAACGGGTACGCTGCTGGCGCAGAATATCAACAGTTTTATCTATTTCTGCATCACCGATTTCTGTGCTGAACTTCGTTACTTCCTGATTACTTAAATCACCGACTTTGATTTCTGGAAACTCTTCAAATACTACGGCAATTTTATAAACTTTTTCATCATCCTGATCGGCATCTTCCAAAGCAGTCAGGCTTTTCAGACCAGCAACTTTTAGTTTTTCAGCTACAATGGTATCTTCAAACGCTTTATGGGTCATTTCGTTCAGTACTTCGTCACGAATACCATAGCCGTACATAGAGTCGATTATTCTCAGCGGTGCTTTACCGGGACGAAAGCCATCAACACGGGCACGTTTCTGTGCTACTTTCATGCGTGCGTTGACTTTTGCTCTGATGTCTTCCCAGTTCAGAGCTAAAATGATTTTACGCTCTAAATTATCTAATTTTTCTACTGTTACGCTCATCGTAAACCCTTAGATGTCAGTTGATCTGATTTTGGTTTCATTTGTCTTAAGCTACTGCTTTTGGGCTGTACGCACACGGGCATTTACTCATGCAGACAAAAATTAAATGGCAAGTGTACCATAAGCCCTTATAAAAACCTATGTAGTGATAAAAACACTTACTGCTGTTCATGTTTAGTTGTTTTTACAATTTGTTTTCATTATACGCTGCACCTCATGCCAGCAGCCATCTGCACGCTCTTCAACCACTGCAACCATACCCTGGCGGATTTGCTTAATCAGATTGAAGGTAACTATAGCATTACTACTGATGCGTGCAGGAGACAGAAAAGATAAATGGTCAAGTACGTAAAAACGACTATTTTCTGAGCATTTAAATTCATCCCAGTTTTCTACATAATTACCTTGCCAGCTCAAAGAATTTAATGGTGCTGGCAATTGTTGCTGCGGTTCAAGCATAAACAGCATACCGCGAATAATGCTGGCATGTTGCAATTGCTCATGCTCCAAAGATAAATCTTTCAGGATATTTTTAGCTGCAGGCTCCGTGCTTAACCTGAGTTGCTGCTGGATTTTATGTATTTTATTAATAAGCTGATCAGTCGGATTCAGACCGGTAAAGTTTTCAGGTTGATTTGACCGGCTGCCATAATATTTAGTTGCTAACTCCAGATGGTAAATACTTTCGTTTAACTGTACGATAAAATCGAAAGCCCCCAATGTTTGCTGATTATGCTGAACCTGCACATTATGTGCAATCAGTCTGCTGTGCGGAGCATGTAAAAACCAATACCTGAGTAAACGTTCTGCATAAATGCCCAGGCGGCTCTGATATCCGCCATGTTTTTTCAGAAATAAATACAGGCTTTCAGGCTGCTCATCCAGAGAAAGTAAAAATCGGAATCCTTCATCTCCCAATAGTACTGAAACTGGTATCTCGGCAAATGATATCCATGGAGGTGGTGCCGTTAACAGACTGGCCAGATCGCGTACGATCGTTTTTTTTAAACGCCACCAAATCGGATCTGAAGAATAATTCATACTGGCACCCTTTTCTTTTGCAGACAAATATTTACAATATAATACTAATTTTGATTTTTTTGTAATTGCTGACTAACAGTATTGTAGAATCCGCGCAAGACATCGATATCTTCTGTGCTTAACTGTGCACGGTCGAACATTGCAGCCATGCGTCGCATCAGCCTTTTTTCATTGCGCCGGTTAAAGAAGCCGGCCAAATTCATTACCTGTTGTAAATGTTCTACCATACCGCTTGTTTGCTGATGAGTAGCCAGATTCTGCTCTTGTTTTAGATGTGTCATACTGATATCAACATGGCTGAACATTTCATAACATATAATTTGTACCGCCTGGGCCAAATTAAGAGAAAAATAATCCGGATTACCATTAATAGTAATCAGACGATTGCAACTTTGAACTTCATCTATACTTAATCCAAAAGTTTCATTTCCAAATACCAGTGCTATTTGCTGACCTGTACCGGCTGCCGAAATTAATGAGGGCATGATTTCCCGCGGAGTATGTAGCGGAGCGGACAACTCACGCCGCCGGCTGGTTAAGGCGCAAGATAAAATAGTATCTGCAAGAGCATCATCCAGTGTAGCGACAATCCGTGCATTTTCCAGTACATCACGAGCACCTGAGGCCAGGATAAAGCTTTCTTCAGGTAATACAAATGCAGCTGGATTGGCATAATCGAATTTAGCAGGATCAGATGTCATCGGTGTTTGCATCAAATTCGGTGCAACAAGAGTAAGTCTGGTTAAACCCATTGTTTTCATGGCTCTTGCTGCAGATCCGATATTGGCAGGATGACTGGTTCGGCTAAGTACAATAGTAATGTTGTTGAGAAAATCCGGTAGAACAGGTTTATTCATATCAGTGATTAATACAGACATCTGCTGAATGCAGAAATTCTGCGTATTATAGCAAAATCAGACCCCTCAATCTGCTATGAGAGCATAATTTTGGCAAAAACACTTTTTGTCGTATAATTGGCAATATTCTGTTTATATTGCCGCAGTGTTTCTATGCGGCATTTGTTCTTTAAAATACCCATTGTATATCTGTTTTAGCTTTTAAGCCCTATCTCGAGAATTAGCATGAATCCTATATTAACTACTGCGTGGAAAGCAGCACGTAAAGCCGGCCAAATGATGCATCGCGCCAGCAGCAATTTAAATAACATTAAAATTGATAACAAAGCTGCTAATGATTTTGTTTCAGATGTAGACCGTGAGGCTGAGCATATTATTGTTAACACTATTCAGGAAGTCTATCCTCATCATGCTGTTTTGAGTGAAGAGGTTGGTCATTTAGGTAATACTAATGCGGAATATCAATGGATTATTGATCCGCTGGACGGTACAACCAATTATTTACACGGACATAAACAGTACGCTATTTCTATGGCTTTGCTGCATAAAGGTACTTTAGCCGAAGCACTGGTTTATGCACCGGAACAGAATGATTTATATGTTGCCAGCCGGGGTCAGGGTGCTTTGCTTAATGATAAACGTATTCGGGTTAGCAATCGAAGTGACTTATTGCGCAGCCTGATAGCCACAGGTTTTCCAGTTGTTGACCAAAGCATGATGGATACTTATCTGGCAATTTTAAAAGACGTACTGGCTAAAACAGCCGGTGGTCGCAGAGAAGGTTCTGCTGCTCTGGATTTATGTAATGTTGCCTGCGGCAGAGTTGACGGATATTTTGAGTTTAACCTGAACCCCTGGGATATTGCCGGTGGTGCTCTGATTGTGCAGGAAGCTGGCGGTATTGTTACTGATATGCATGGTGAACAAACTTGGTTGGATAGTGGGGATATTGTTGCTGCAAATCCCAAAATTCTTGCCCAGCTTTTACAAATTATTGCTCCGCATTTAGCTGTATAATGTTTTTATGGCAAATTGCTCCGGTTAAGGTCATTCGGGTACAACAAATTTTATATCTGCTTTTATAAAGATGATAATTATGAAAAAAATTTTGTTTTCGACTTTATTGGCTTCATATGCAGGTTTGGTATTGGCACAAGGTATTGCTGCTAATCATGCATGGGCACGGTTCAGTGTGCCGGGAATGTCTTCCAGTGGTGTATTTATGGATTTGGATAATCATTCAGGTAAAGATGATGTTTTACTGAGTGTATCCAGCCCGGTGGCAATGTCTGGTGAAGTGCATGAAACAACTGAAGTAGATGGCGTTATGAAAATGCGCCCTTTACCGCAAGGTTTGCCCTTACCTGCCGGTAAGGTGACCCAGCTTCAACCGGGGAAAATGCATATTATGTTAATGGGTTTAAAAAAGCCTTTAGTAAAAGGAACAACAATTCCTGTGCGTTTAACTTTTCGTTATGCCAAACCGTTAATGCTTAATGTTCCTGTCAGTGTCGGTTCTTCTGCTTCAGATAATCATCATATGCATCATTAGTTTTGCAGCCAGTCTGTTAAACAGGCTGGCATTTATCTTTATCTTACAATCTCTGGTCTTTCAATAGATTCGTCTACTTGATTGACTAAGCTGATTGTTGGCTTCTAATTTAATCAGTAGGATATTTTTTTATTGATTGAATTTGTTTTATATAAAAATATATTTTGTTTCTTTGTTCTGATGATAAATTAGAACAAAGTTTTTGAGAATAATCCAATTTTAATTCAATATGATTTCCTTATTGCATTCAGGCAAATTCTGGTTGAAGCTGATCGTATTCAGCTGCCTGAGCATTATCCTTTTGCTGGCCATTGATATAGCCGTTTTGCATTATTTATTTAATGCAGAAGAAATTAATAAACGGGCAAATGCCATGATGGCAAATAGTGGCCATCAGGTTGTTTTTGACCAGGATATAAACCGTGCTATGTTTCCACGCCCGACAGTTACTTTGCACAATGTACGTATTAAAAATAAATTAAGCAAAGCCGACGATATTCATATTGATGATATGAAAATTGGTTTAGGGTGGCAAAGTTTGTTTGGTCGCATGACAATTGAAAAATTACAGCTTACAAATGCACACGTTAATCTTGTTAGAGATAGTCAAGGGCAATGGAATTTGAGCGATTTATGGGAACAACAACAAAAAAATAATCAATTGAAAATTAATCGCTTTATTTTGGAAAATGCCAGCTTCCGTATCAATGACGGACAAAATATTCAGAAAATTAATCAGCTAAATTTACAATGGCATAATCTTGGTAATAACAGTTTGCTTAAACTGGATGGGACGCTCAGCGGCCAATACATGCAGACTATGCAATGTCAGCTAAGTGCTGTTTACCGTCCTGATGCGGTTATGCAGTGGCAGGATGTCAATCTGGAAGTAAAAACTAAGCTACCTTCTTTGGGCGATAGTAATGGCCAATGGCATTTTGATGCGCGCTGGCTGCCTCAGCAGCAGCTTTTTCAGACAACTGCTGTCCAATGGCAATGGCACAGTCAGCATAATCAGTTGCATATATCAGGTAATGGTCAGAACTGGCAACTTGGTTGGGCTAAACTATTATTACCACAATTGAACGGTGTGGCTACCGCACAAATTGGTGATAATGAGATTAATGCAACTTTATCTGCCAGTAATACCAGCTGGATACAGAATCAATGGTCTTTATCACAGTTTCAGATTGATAGTGGATGGCAAAGTCATTTATATCAAACTGCTTTAACCGTGAGCGGTCAGTTAAACTGGCTGGATATGCGGCATTGGAAAATTAGTAATTTATCGGTTAACAGCCATCAGGATGCTGTTAATGCTCTGCCTTATTTGCGGTTTATCAGTGATCTGACGGGCAGTCTTCATGGAGATGACAACGGTAATGCACAGTTAGTATTACAAGGTCAGTTCGATAATCAACCTGTGGATATTAACTTAAATTACCAAAGTGATAAAAATTCAGGAAAAGTGAATGGAAATATTCATCTTGTTCAGCTAAATTTACGCCCGTATATAGATAATACTACCGGTATACTTCCGTCTGACTGGCAAAAGTTGTGGCAAAACTGGTTTAAAAACCGTTCTGTTAATACCCTACTTAATATCGATTCTTTGCAGACGCATAAAGTGCAACTGAATCAGCTGAAAACCAATCTTTCAATTGATGCGCATAATTTTACACTGCAACCATTCAGTATTCAGATGTATGGCGGAAACAGTCAGGGAATGTTACAGATTAGTAATGCCAATCCTTTGAGCTGGAAAATTCAGCAACATGTAAATAATGTGCAGATAAAATCTTTTCTTCAGGATACATTTGGCTGGCAAAACCTTGATGGAACTGCAGATGCCGATTTTGAGTTACATGGTAATGGTATTAATCGTCAGCAATGGCTGTCGAGTCTGACTGGTAATGCTAAATTACAAATTCATCAGGGTTTCTGGAACGGGATTGATGTCAATAATATTCTGCAAAACAGCGAGAATCAGACTACCGTTGCTTATAATGAAACCAGCCAAACGCCATTCCGTAATATTAAGCTGTTTATTCCGGTAGAGAACGGTAAGAGTAAAAACGGACGAATAGAATTGCATGCTGATAACTTTGATATTAAAGGAACGGGTAGTGTTAAATGGCTACAGCAGCAAATGGATTATAATGTGCTGATTGCTACTCGGCGTGCTCAGCAGCAAAATTTACTGCCATTACGCATTAATGGCACTTTTAGCCGCCCTTCCTTTACAATTGATTATCAGAAACTGACTGCCGGTTTACACACTTCACAACAAAAACAGGACAGTTTGCGGCAAACATTACAGCAGCAATGGTTATGGCTGAATCAGGGAGCTAGTTCTTCTTCCGAAACTCATACCTCTGCTCGTCAGCCATGAGCGTTTATACTTTCCACGGGTGGCCGAAGCCAGATGAACTGGCTGAGAAGATAGGCAGTGATGAGCAGGCAGAAATCATAATAATTGCACAAGACTGGCCTGAGTCTTTAACTGCACAATCACCTGCTGGCCAGATTATTGTACAGCTCTGGCTTGAAGCCAAAATATTCTGGCAGCACCAACCGGTATTTAGTTATCCATTTCGTCATGCAGGTAAATTTATTCTTATTCAGCCGCATGTATATGAACAATGGGTTCAGTTTAATCCCGGTATAATCTGTACAAGTATGACGCCCGTTTATTCTGAATTCAGATATAAACCATGGCTTACCTTGCCGGATTTATTACCGATTAAATCCGTTGTGGTGATTGGCGCAGGTATTGCCGGAGCTGCCACTGCTTTTGCTCTGGCAAAGCGTGGTATAGCAGTAACAGTCATAGAACAGCATACAATTGCCAGCGCAGCCTCAGGCAATCATCTTGGTCTGTTATACGCAAAAATTTCTGCCCATGCTACGGTTCAGACTGAGCTACTACTAGCTGGCTATGGCTACAGCCGGGCACTGCTCAGCAACTGTTTGCCTTCCGGTCAGGGTTGGCTGGATTGTGGTGTTATCCATCTGAATTACAATTCAAAAGAACAGCAACGTAATATGCTGTTGGCTAATCAAAATCCGCAAAGTAAATTATTTCATGCTGTTACACAGGAAGAAGCCAGTCAGATTGCCGGTATAGATTTGCCGCATAGTGGTTTATGGTGGCCTTATGGCGCTGCAATTAATCCTCTCAGCTGGATTCAGAATATGCTCAGGCACCCGCTGATTCAGGTATTAACAACAACGAAAGTAAATGCCATTTGCCGGCAAAAGGATTTATGGCAGATAGATTGTCAGAATCAGCTTGAGGTATTTTCACTTAATGCATCACATATTGTCATTTGTGCCGGAGCCGAAAGTAATTTTTTGTATCCGGTAGCCGGATGGCCGCTTCATAAAATACGCGGTCAGACAACTACAGCCAGTATAAAACAGGAGGCTGTACAGCCACACTGCGCATTGAGTGCAAATAGTTATATTACCCCGCAATGGCGTGATAAATTGTGTTTTGGCGCTACCTTTCATCCCAATCAAACCAATGATGATTTAACCAGTGAAGACGAAAAAGAAAACTGGCAGCAATTACGCCAATGGATGCCGTATCTTGCAGCTAACTTAGATTCTGATATCCCTTTGCAGGGACATGCAGCCATACGCTGTGATGCTTATGATCATTTACCGGTTGTCGGACCAATCGGCGATACTTCTGCTATGTTCAAGTATTATGCGCAGTTGCGTATGGATAAAAACTACCCGCTTACCCAGCCCTGTCCATGGCTGCCGGGAGCATTTATTAATACCGCTCATGGCAGCCGTGGATTGATTACTGCTCCGCTATGCGCTGAAGCTATAGCTGCATCTATTCTTGGTTTGCCCTCTCCTTTATCGGTACGCTTACAGCAGGCTTTACATCCGAATCGTTTACCCATCAGGATGCTCACTCATCACCAATCATTCACATTTGCTGCACAGACTAAGTAACATTTTGCATATATATAATGTTATAGGGTATCATTTATGTAATGTTATATAGTAACATTCTTGATTAAAATTGCTTATTAAAGGCTCAGTATGTTTTCACTCTTGCTTTGCGGAGCAATAAAACGTCTGTCATGGGTAAGCCTGATTCTGGTTTTACTCTGGTTAATGTATGCATGGGCGGTGTGCGGATCATGAGTATTCAGCTTGAAAATGTTACTGTGAGCTATAGACATCGACCGGCTATTCATCATATCAATATTGATTTTAATATGAATGAGATGTGGGCTATATTTGGTCCAAACGGAGCGGGTAAATCAACTTTGCTTAAAGCCATTATGCATCTTGTTCGCCCTGATAGCGGCCAAATTAGCTGGGGAAAATTGCAGCGCTCTGATATTGCTTATCTGCCTCAGCAGTCGGATATTGATCGTAGCCAGCCGATGAGTGTATTTGAACTGGTAGCAATGGGTTTATGGTATGAAACCGGTTTTTTTGCCAGTATATCTAAAGCCATGTATCAGCGAATTTTTAATGTACTTAACCAGGTAGGGATGTTGCAATATAAAGACCGCAGTATTGCTCAGCTTTCTAACGGACAGTTTCAACGCATATTGCTGGCGCGTATGCTGATTCAGAATGCAAGTGTATTATTACTGGATGAACCATTTAATGCTGTCGATGCGTCAACCACATTTGCTTTACTGGATATACTCAAGACATATCAGCAGCAACAAAAATGTACTGTTATTACCGTTTTGCACGATTATGAACAAGTACAAGCCTATTTCCCCAATACTCTATTAATTGCCCGTGAAAAAATTGCAGCAGGTAAAACGGATAAAGTAATAACAGAAAATAATCTGCAAAAGGCAGCGGCAGCTATGCAGCAATATGAACAAAACCAGTGGTGTGACAGGTAAAACTGATGAATATTGTCCATTTACTTACAGAACCCTTTGCTGATTATGATTTTATGCGTTATGCACTCTGCTCTATTGTATTTCTTGCTTTGGGGACGGCACCGGTAGGGGTTTTTCTGATGATGCGCCGCATGAGTCTGGTTGGTGATGCTTTAGGCCATGCAATTTTACCGGGTGCTGCCGCTGGTTATATGATTGCCGGTCTCAGTCTGCCTGCAATGAGTTTAGGTGGCTTTATTGCCGGTTTACTGATGGCTTTACTGGCCGGTCTGGCCAGCCGCTTTGCCGATGTACGTGAAGATGCCAGCTTTGCAGCTTTTTTTCTTACCTGTCTGGCTTTAGGCGTGGTATTGGTCAGTCGTGGTGGTAATAGCGTCGATTTACTGAATTTATTATTCGGTTCAATTTTATCGGTTGATCGCGCAGCCTTAACTTTGGTTGCGGTAGTCAGCAGTATAACCATGCTGGTACTGGCTGTTATTTACCGGCCGCTAATGCTGGAAAGTATCGATCCGCTGTTTCTGCGTGCCGTAAACGGAAAAGGGACACTCTGGCATATTATCTTTTTAATACTTGTCGTTTTGAATCTGGTAGCTGGTTTTCAAGCCTTAGGTACCTTGATGTCTGTAGGCTTGATGATGTTACCGGCTATCAGCGCAAGGTTATGGCATAAAACAATGGGCGGTATGATGACCATTGCTGCCGGTATTGCCATAGTTTGCGGATTTATCGGATTACTGCTTTCTTACTATATAGATCTGCCTTCAGGTCCGGCAATTATTTTGTGTTGTGGTTTTGTTTATATTCTGTCTTTATTTATTGGTTGTGAAAACGGTATTTTATGGCGGTTATATAAACGTCACCATCATCGTATTACCTGAAAAAATTTCAGTAAACTTATTTTAGGATATTAATTGATGAAACGTGGTCTGTTTATCTTTCTGTTAACTTTATTTCTGACTGGTTTTGCCAGCATAATTCATGCAGCACCATTACCGGTGATCACAAGCTTTAGTATTCTGGGAGATGTTACACGGCAAATCGGCGGTGAACGAGTACAGGTACGAAGCCTGATTGGTACTGATCAGGATGCGCATATGTATCAGTTAGTAAGTAAAGATTTACGTGACATGCGTACTGCTAAACTGATTTTGCTTAATGGACTTGGGCTTGAACCTCTTGCTTTGCAACGTGCCGCTCAGCAAAGCCGAGTACCGTTGTTTACTGTTACTCAGAACATTAAACCGTTAATGCTGGCTGATGATGGTCACGGACATCATCAGCATACCGATCCGCATGTCTGGAATGACCCTATTCTCATGCAAATATATGCACGCAACATTGCTAATGCTCTGATTAGTGTGGATCCGCAAGGTAAAGCCTATTATCAGCAGCGTCTGACTGCATATCAGCAACAACTTGCCGGATTGAATAACTGGGCAAGCAAAATGTTTAATGCAGTGCCTGCAGAAAAACGAAAAGTGTTAACCGGACATGATGCTTTCGGTTATATGGCAAAACGTTACAGGATTGAATTTATTGCGCCACAAGGTATGAGCACCGAAGCAGAGCCTTCTGCCCGTCAAGTTGCTGCTATTATCAGCCAGATCCGGCGCGATCATATTAAAGCTATATTTATGGAAAACATAAAAAATCCGAAGATGGTTCAGCGTATTGCCAGCGAGACTCAAACCAAAATATCTGGTCGTCTTTATTCTGATGCACTGAGCAAAGGTGCTCCGGCAGCTACATACATTGATATGTTCCGTTATAATGTAAATGCCATATGCAGTGCGATGAAATAAATTTACAGATAAGCATATAGTCAGAGCTGTCTATATGCTGTTTTTAATTTTGTAAAGCCTGCCGCCAGTTGTGTATATCTGTCTGGCGGTTTTGCTCAAAATTTTCCAGCATTTCCAGTTCAAAACTGGAAAAACCGGCTTGTTCTCGTGCTTGCAGATTAACATAGCCGCGAAAAATAAATAAATCATAACGACTGAGTAAGCGACGAAATAATGTCAGTGGCTCAAGTCCGCGCTGTTTACATAAATACTGATACCAGTAATTTCCCGCACGTACATGCCCTACTTCTTCCCGATAGATAATATCCAGTACAGCACAAGTTTCATCATCCCCTTTTTGAGCAATTTTCTTACGCATTCCCGGTGTTACATCCAACCCTCGTGCTTCCAGTACTCTGGGTACTAAAGCCATACGCAATAATGGATCAAATGCAGTTTTATAAGCCATATCCCATAAATGATTATGAGCAGAAAAGTCTCCATAATCATACCCGGTTGCTTGCAAACGCTGACGCATGAGCTGAAAGTGTTTTGCTTCTTCAGCAGCAATTCGTACCCAATCGCGAGTGAACTCTTCCGGTAATAATCTGAATCGGTAGGCTACGTCTAAAGCCAAATTGATTGCATTAAATTCAATATGACAAACTGCATGCAACAAAGCTGCATAACCTTCTATAGTAGTTAATTTTCTGTTTGTAACTCTGGAGGGAGGCACTAACTCAGGTTTCGGCGGATGTCCGGCCAGACGAAAATCTTTTATTTCATCTGTCTCATCCCTTCTCAGACTATTCGCAGGTGTATCTAAGCACAGTTGTTGTGCTGTTAAACTTAGCGTACATTTTTCCTCAGGCTGGCAACTCAATAAAGCAGATTCGAGTAATAAGACAATAGACATATATAGAAGTTACGTTATGGAAAAATTATGATTGAGTATACATGTCCTGCCGCTGCTAAATAAACCGCAATTTAATATGATTTAACATTTTAATGGTTTTAATCAGCTATTATGAATTACAATATCAATTTATTAATATATAAAAGGATTAAAAATGTATTATTCACACACAACAAAAACTGTTTTTTTAACTTTGACTTTAGCAGTTTCAATTCCTGCGCTAGCTGATCATAATTGGCAAACCTGTAAAGAAAAACAGCAACAGATTGAAAAACAATTGCAATATGCACAGGCTAACCATAATCAAAAGCAAATTAACCGGCTGAATGCACAAAAAGCAGACATCATTCAAAATTGCTCAAATGATGATTTACGACAAAAATACACTCAGAAAATTAATAAATTGAACAACAAAATCAGTGAAACACAGCGTAAACTGGCCAAGGCTCAGGCTAATGGAGATACAGAAAAAATTGCTGAATTACAAAATAAATTAAACGAAAATACTTCAAAGCTTCAACAGGCTAAACAGAATTTAGCCCATTTTGAGCAGGCAGCTAAATATTAAATCCACCAATATTGCTAATGAAAGAGCTTTTCACTTAAGTCTTTTTCATCAGCATATTTATTTCCAGAAATTTCTTGGAAATTTTATTTAAACTTGAAAAATCTATATATTATTATTGATAGTACTTTGGTCAGATATTTTTAAACTCCTTGTTGTTAAAGATTATTGTTAGCTATTTATCATGACACAATAATTCGGTGATTATTCAAACAGAGATTAATAGCTTAATTTAGTTTCATCTTTGTTCAGGAACAGCTAAAATATTCATTAGTAGTTCATCAAAGGAGTAATTAATGCGAATTTTAAGTAAAGCAATACTAACCGGCTTTATGACTATCAATTTAACTCTGGCCTATGCCGGAGGTCTTGATACTCTGCAAAAATTCAATTCCGATACAGATGGTATTTCTGGTCAGTTTAGTCAGACTGTTCACAGTAAAAAGCGTACTCAAACTACTTCAGGAACATTTTCCATTCAGCGCCCGGGACTTTTCCGCTGGGAATATACACAGCCATATAAGCAAACTATTGTTGGTGATGGTAAAACTGTCTGGTTATATGATCAGGACTTGGCTCAGGTAACCAAGCGCTCTCAGAATCAGACTATTGGCGACTCCCCGGCAGCTATTCTTTCGAATAAATCAGCTTTGAATGCCAATTATACATTGTCAGATGATGGCAGCAGTAATGGTATTGATTATGTTCGGGCCATTCCCAAACGAAACGATACCGGCTATCAGAATATTCGTATTGGCTTTCGTGGTAACAATCTGGCCAATATGCAGCTAAAAGACAGTTTTGGTAATCAGACTACGATTACTTTCAGTCAACTTAATACTCATCCGCAGTTTAATCGCAATCAGTTCAAATTTACACCGCCTAAAGGTGTAGATGTATTAAGCCAGTAAAATAGATTAATAGCACAACAGGCAGCTTATACCTGCCTGTTTTATATTGCTTATTAACTTGATGTCAGCAACGATATACGTATGAGCGTCCGTTATGAACACCCCGGCACCAGCGCGGACGGAACATCATCCAGTCCATATCATCATCCCATCTGCGCTGCATTGCCCAGTTCTGCGCCTGCTGCAATTTAATTTTGTTAATATAATTATTCCATGCCAGCTTGTAACAACTCTGAAAAATAGGCAAATTAACTCTTTGCCGGTATTCTTCTGCTAATTTGGCATTGGCAGGATCAGATAAAAATGTCGGGTTTTGCATTTGTTGCTGCATTAATTCAGCAGTCCGGGTATCACACTGTGCAGCCAGATCCAGTTGCAGTTTTTGCTGTGCAGCCTTTTCTGCCGCTGCACGCTCGGCCTGACGGGCAGCTTTTTGCTCAGGTGTAGCACAAGCAGCCAATGCTAAAACGACTATGCTTAAATAGCAAATTTTCCGCCAATACATACAGATTCCTTTTATCCGATTACTTTCAGAATTTTATAATTATACACCAGGACATTATGGCATTTAATTGTTATAGCCGTGATGTTTGGTTTATCGGTTTTCGTTGCCAGTATGGTTTATAAGCCTGTAATGGCTGCCAGCTCAAATTTCGTTCTGATAACGTTGACTGTATTCCTCCCATCTGGTCTGTTCGTAAAAGATTAATATTTTCTTGTGCCAGCAACGCTTGCACCTGAATATGCGGATGACCGTAAGGATTTGCAAAGCCTGCACTGGCCACGGCAAATTGAGGGGCAACTGTCCGGATAAAAGCTGCATCACTTGAATAACGGCTGCCATGATGACCTAAAACTAAAATCTGGCTAAACAATTTATCTCCATAAGCTTTTAGCAAGGCCTGCTCGCCTTTTTTTCCTAAATCGCCGGTTATCAACACGGCTTTATCAGCACTGACTACTCTTAAAACACAGCTATAATCATTTTTTCCTTTTTTATTAGTTGCTACTGGCTGATTAAGAAATTCAAACCAGACATTGTCCCACTGCCAGTTAGCTCCAGCTGTACAAGGATGGACAGGAAACTGATATGCGTTGATTTGTCCGGCGATGATTTTTTTAGGTTGCAGCTGCTTTTTAATCAGTACAGCACCGCCGTCATGATCAGCATCATTATGTGAGAGTACTAGCGTATCAAGTTGCCTGATACCGGCTGCGCGTAAATTAGGTAATAACACTGATTGCGCAGCGTATGCTGTACCCGTATCAAATAATAATTCATGCCCAGCCGTACTAATACTTACAGCCAGACCTTGCCCGACGTCCCATACTCTAACTAATGCTTCACCCTGAGCAGGACGTGGCGGCCGGTAGCTGAGCATTAACAATAAGATAAGCAGGCATAGCGGACGCAGATACCAGCCTCGAGGCAGTAATAAAATTAAAACAGAAAGCATCGCCAGTAACCACAGAGCTAATGGCGCATGTGCTGGATAATATTCCGGCGCATATTCAGCTATTGTGTTCAGTATCTGCATAGTTTTTTCGGTAAGATATGCAGCAAAAGTACGCAAGAAATCTAACGGAACAATCATTGATAATAATGCTATTGGTACCAGAACCAGTGTGAACCAAGGAATGGCCAGAGCATTTACCAATGGCGATATGACAGGTACTGAACCAAAGCAGAAAGCTACCAGTACGACTGAAGCAAGCCCGGCAGCCCACTGTGCCTGCACTAACTGAAACAATTTAATTTTATGATTTACACCTTCCCCTGCCCACATCAGAACTGCAACTAACAAAAAAGAAAGCCAGAAACCAACACTAAGAACGGCCAGAGGGTCAAACAGCAATACAAGTGCTATCGTCAGCCACCAAATTTGAAATGCTCGCAAATACCCCCGCCGCCACGTCAGTGCCAGAATGATAATCATTAGCACACTTCGCTGGGTCGGCACGGCAAATCCGGCCAGAGCACTGTATACAATCGCAGTAATTACTGCTGCACCACGTGTCAGTATCCATGGTTGTGAAACCCGAAAAGGGAGATATTGTAAGCATTTGCTGCACAGCCATGCGGCCAGCATGGCTAACATGCCTACATGTAAGCCGGAAATGCTGACCAGATGATTTAAACCCAAAGGACGGAATACCTGCCATGCCTCAGCCGGTAATGCAGACTGTTCGCCAACCGTAAGTGCTTTTATTAATGCTACCCCCTGCGGATATATCTGAGATTGTGTTTCCCATCGGCCGCCGCACCAGACGCGCCAGTTTGTGAGCTTTTCCTTCCAGCCGGACGCAGCCGGAAGTGCTTTGCGCTTACCTTTTACCACAGTAGCCTGAGCGCTGATATGATTAGCCAGTGACCATGCTTCACGATTGAAACCAACCTTATTAGCTTCACCGATTATGGCTCGCACTTTTGCTTTTATTTGCCATCGGCTGCCAGCCGGCCATTGTTGTTTTGAATAATCAGTCAGTAGCCATTGCTGCTGCCGTCCATCTGGTAATTTAACTTGCGCCACAAAGCGACTGCGTTGCTGTTCATATTGCGGGATATCGCTTACAGTAAGCGTAATATTTTGCACATTTGCTTTATCAGTAAGCGGCCATTGATTTTGTAATAAACTATCCGTGCGCCATAATGCAAATATTATTCCGGCACACAAAGCACAACCAAACAAAAAAACCTGCCAGCGCGTAAACACTCTTAAGACTAACAAAATAAAAAAAACATATATCCACGGTAAAATCGCTGGTGATGGCAGCAGATAAGAACTGCAAACACCCAATACCCACCACGGTAACCATCCACTGACTACGAGAGTTTTTGACATACAAGCTGCTGTTAATTTTAGATAAATATTTATTTGTAATTACCATAACCACATTATACTGAATAATTTAAAAATGTTATTGTAATTTTTTGGCCGTTAAAGCTTTTTTAATACTAGATTTATAAAACTCTGAGTTGATAATAACAGGACAGATAATCATGCATAAAATTAAATCAGGCAGATGAAAAATTTAATACTCGATTAACGGGTTTTATTCAGTTCTATTAAAATTATTAAATCCGGATTAAGATGAAATTCCAATATGTTATTTTGAAAATATACAGTTATTTTTCCAATCTGAATTTTCAGTATCTGTACTGTTGAATTAAATTTAATTAATCTCAGTAATGCCGCTGTGAAAACAAACAAATATGGGTATAATATAAAGTTTGATAATTTTAAGCCAGCTTTAATTAAAAGGACTTAATCACACTATGGCACAACAGCCTGCCGAGGGCGGAAAACTGAAAAAATCATTAAAGAAATACATGCTCACTGGCGTGCTGGTATGGTTACCTATTATTGTAACAATCTGGGTAATCAGTTATATCATTGGCATGGCAGATCAGCTTGTCAACATTCTGCCTGCTCACTGGCAACCTCAGGCAATATTGGGATTCAAGATTCATGGTTTAGGCTTGCTGTTTGCTATTATTGTCGTATTTTTCACTGGCTTACTGGCAGCAAATATGCTCGGACGCAGAATATTCGCTGCCTGGGATGCGTTGTGGGGACGCATTCCTGTCGTAAAGAGTATTTATTCCGGAGTCAAAAAAGTTTCTGAATCTCTATTGTCAGATTCCCGGCAGTCGTTTAAAACGCCCGTATTGGTACCCTTTCCTCAGCCGGATATCTGGACTATTGGATTCGTATCAGGTCACATACCGGATAAACTAGCATCCGCTTTACCGCACCATTCTGAAGAAGCTTCGTCAGATAATTATATTTCAGTATATGTGCCCACTACACCTAATCCGACAGGTGGTTACTATATTATGGTTAACAGTAAAGATGTCCGCGAAATTGATATGAGCGTGGATGATGCACTGAAATATGTTATTTCACTGGGTATGGTGCAGCCGGATGAACCACCGCACAACCAGTCATTACAGGCTATTTTCTCTTTACACAAACCAGCCAAACCGCATTAATGCATGATTGGCCGGAAATGATATTCCTGAATGACACAATTAACCGTAATCATAGTAACAAAGGCATCAAAATGCGAACCAACTATTGTGGCTTAATTAATGAGCAATATCTCGACCAGACTGTTACCGTAAAAGGCTGGGTACATCGCCGCCGCGATCACGGCGGTGTAATATTCATTGACCTGCGCGACCGGGAAGGTATCGTACAGGTAGTGATTGACCCGGATACACCTGAAGCTTTTACTCTGGCTGACTCTGCCCGTAACGAATATGTACTGAGTATTACCGGTCGTGTACGTGCACGTCCTGAAGGTACCAAAAACGATAAAATGATTTCCGGCGGTATTGAACTATTAGCAAAAGAAATTGACATACTCAATACTGCTGCCACCCCGCCATTTTTAATTGATGACGAAAGCATCAGTGAAAATGTACGTCTGACTAACCGCGTAATCGATTTGCGCCGCCCGGTAATGCAAAATAATCTGCGACTGCGCTATCGAGTTGCTATGGCTGTTCGCCGCTATCTGGACAGTCAGGGATTTATAGACATCGAAACACCGATGTTAACCCGCTCTACTCCGGAAGGTGCACGGGACTATCTGGTACCCAGCCGTGTATTTCCGGGTGAATTCTTTGCGTTACCGCAGTCTCCGCAGTTATTCAAACAGCTACTGATGGTGGCAGGATTTGACCGCTATTACCAGATTGTAAAATGTTTCCGCGATGAAGACCTGCGTGCTGACCGTCAGCCGGAATTTACTCAGATAGACCTTGAAACTTCGTTTTTAAGTGAAAACGAAATCATGGATATCACTGAAAACATGGTTAAGCTAGTTTTTCAGGAAGCTCTGGCTGTAGACCTACCTGTTTTCCCGCGCATGAGCTGGCATGAGGCTATGTTCCTGTATGGTTCGGATAAACCGGATTTGCGTGTAAATCTGCAATTTACCGAATTAACCGATTTGATGAAAACGGAAGAGTTTAAAGTATTTCGTGCGGCTGCCGATATGAAAAACGGCCGTGTTGTTGCCTTACGTGTCCCTAATGGTGCCAGCCTGAGCCGTAAGGAAATAGATACCTATACAGAATTTGTTGGTATCTATGGCGCAAAAGGTCTGGCGTATATCAAAGTAAATGACATTAGCAAAGTAAACAATACAGAAGATAGCGGTTTGCAATCCCCGATTGTGAAATTCCTTTCTGATTGTGCTTTACAGTCTATTATTGAGAAAACTGGCGCACAAAATGGCGATATCATTTTCTTCGGTGCTGATAAAGCCAAAGTGGTTAACGAAGCTATTGGCGCGCTGCGCGTTAAAATTGGTCACGAGCATGGTGCTGCTAACGGCTATTTTGCTGACGAATGGCGTCCATTATGGGTAGTTGATTTCCCGATGTTCGAATATGATGAAGAAGAACATCGCTGGTCTGCTATGCATCATCCTTTTACTGCACCTAAGGCCGGTCATGAGGATTTACTGGTATCTGCACCGGATCAGTGTATTGCCCGTGCTTATGATATGGTGCTAAATGGCTGGGAAATCGGTGGTGGCTCTATTCGTATTCATCGTGCAGATATTCAAGAGAAAGTATTTGCTGCGCTGAAAATCACTCCGGAAGAGCAACAGAATAAATTCGGTTTTCTGCTGAACAACCTGAAATTCGGTGCTCCTCCGCATGGAGGTCTGGCGTTTGGTCTGGACCGACTGGTAACCCTGATGGCTGGTGCTGACTCAATTCGTGATGTTATCGCATTCCCGAAAACTCAGCGTTCGCAGGATTTACTGGTAGATGCACCAAATCATGTTGACGAAAAACAATTGCGTGAGCTTGGACTGCGTTTACGTCAAAAAGTTCAGACTGAAGAGAAAAATTAATTTGTTCTTTTGATAAAAAAACTGCCTGATAAATTTTATCAGGCAGTTTTTTTATCATTTAGGCAAAGTGCTATTTATAAATTAAATTTAATCAGCGTCTCTTTAGCCAGACACCAGATTCAATATGCGGTGTGAAAGGAAACTGATCAAACATGGCGGCCTGTTTAACGCTATGAGTAGCTAATAATGTTTGCAGATTTTCGTGCAAAGTGACCGGATTACAGGATACATAAATAATGTTATCAAATTTCTGTAACAACTTAAGAGTGTCATAATCAATACCGGCTCTCGGAGGGTCTACAAAAACCGTACTGAACTGATAATCAGCCAGATTAATCTGCTCGCTGGCCAATCGCCGGAAAGTTCGGATGCCTGTAAATGCTTCTGTAAATTCTTCTGCCGAAAGTCGGGCTAATGCAATATTATTGATATGATTATTATCAATATTCCAATGCGCTGCCTGTACAGAAGTTTTTGATACTTCTGTAGCCAGAACTTTGTGAAATTGGCGGGACAGCGGCAAAGTAAAATTACCATTGCCACAATAAAGCTCCAGTAGATCTCCGCCATTGATCAATTGAGCAACATCAACAGCCCAACCCAGCATCGACTGACAAACTTCTGCATTCGGCTGAGTAAAACCACCTTCAAACTGTTTATACTCAAAGATTTCATTATGAACTTTTAAGCGTTCAATAACATAATCGCGTTCCAGAACTACCTTTTGCCCACGGCTGCGTCCCAAGATCTGAATGTTCAGTTCGGTGGCCAGCGATTTAGCCGACTGAGCCCAGACATCATCCAGTTTTTTATGATAAATCAGAGTAACCAGCGTATCGCCAGCCAGTGTTGTTAAAAATTCAACTTGAAATAAGCGTGTTTTTAACTCCTCTCTGGCCTGTATTTTGTCCAGTAAAACAGGCATCAATGAGTTAATATTTTCATGAGCTATGGCAAAATCACGTATTTTACATACATTACCGGAACTGGCTTTTTCTCCCGGGGTAAACATAGCATAACTACAGCTATCTCCTTCATGCCAGATACGAAATTCCGCACGCATCCGGTAATGAGAAGGCGGAGAAGTGAAAATCTGTATTGGCGGAAAAGCACAGTCTGCAAATAGTTGCTCCAGATAGTGCTGTTTATCAGATAATTGTTGCTGGTAAGTAATACCGGTCATATAGTTATCAGCCAAAGCAAAAAGGGCTTATTATATCAAACCCCGTTCTGTTCCCGTACATCGCGCAGAATTTGCCGGCCATAATCATCTGCAGCAATCATATCCGCAATTCTTTTTGCAGTATCTTCAGCACTTTGCAACTGATTTTTATCCTTTAAGCCAATAAAATTTTGTACCAGGGGAAATTTATCAGCATCGGCAGAACGGATATTTTGCTGCATATTGGTATCAACAACGCCGGGAGCAATACTGGCAATACGTACATGCGGATGTTGTTCAGCCGCTACTACTGCTGCATGCTGATCCAGTGCCGCCTTAGTAGCTCCATATACGCTCCAGCCTGCTACCGGATGTCGTCCGGCACCACTACTGATATGCGCAATGCGAATTTCAGCTTTCGGAGCAGCGGCAATCACCGCATTAGTTAATAGTAATGGTGCAGTAATATTTACAGTTACCGCTTTAATAATTGCATCACAATCCTGCTGGCCTATTATTGAATTCGGCTCTACCATACCAGCGTTGTTTATCAGAATAATTTCATTTTTATTTTCAAGACCACTTTGCCAGCTGGCTGACCGGATTAATGTCGCCATAGCATCAGCATCAGATAAATCAATTGAATATTCCAGTAATTTTTCCGGCGGATTATCCCAGCCATGCCGTGATAGACCGACAACTTTGACTTCTTTGGTCAGGTAATATTCTGTCAGAGCCCGTCCTATCCCACGACTATGACCAGTAATAATTACACAACATTGCATATTAAATTCCCTTTTTTAAAAATTATCTGAGTTTCTAGCCAGATAGTAATCATACACTTTACTTATGCAGTAAAAAAATCAGATTTTAATTTGTTTAAATATCAACTTGATTTACGGAGAGATTGACTTTATTAAGTTAAGTATTATCATGCGATGTAATTTTTATGCCTGTTATTTAAAGGAAACTTTTATGTCGTTAAGCATTATTCGCCATGATTGGTCGCTACCAGAGGTTATCGAATTATTTCAACTGCCATTTAATGATCTAATTTTTCAAGCACAAACAATACACCGACAATTTTTTGATGCCAATAAAGTGCAAGTATCAACTTTACTATCCATAAAAACCGGTGCTTGTCCGGAAGACTGTAAATATTGTCCGCAATCAGTTCATTATGATACTGGTCTGGAAAAAGAAAAATTACTTGAAGTTCAAAAAGTAATTGAAAAAGCCAAGGCTGCAAAAGCAATCGGTTCAACACGTTTCTGTATGGGTGCTGCCTGGAAGCATCCCACTGCCAGAGATATGCCGTATGTTCTGGAGATGGTAAAAGGTGTTAAAGCACTGGGCATGGAAACCTGTATGACTCTGGGCAAATTGTCACAGGATCAGGCTCATGCGTTATCTGAGGCCGGATTAGATTTCTATAATCATAATTTAGATACTTCACCCGAATTTTACGGAAACATCATTACCACTCGTACCTACGCGGAACGTTTGCAAACATTGGCTTATGTCCGAGAAGCAGGCATTAAAATTTGCTCAGGCGGAATTCTTGGAATGGGTGAATCTTTAAAAGACAGAGCCAGTTTATTAATTCAACTGGCTAATTTAGATGAACATCCGGAAAGTGTTCCCATCAACAATCTGGTCAAGGTTAAAGGCACACCTTTAGCGAATGAACAGGATATTGAACCGTTTGATTTCATCAGAATGCTTGCAGTGGCCCGTATTATGATGCCTAAATCACATGTGCGATTATCCGCAGGGCGTGAACAAATGAATGAGCAAATGCAGGCACTGGCTTTTTTAGCAGGAGCAAACTCTATATTTTATGGAGATAAATTGCTTACAACATCCAATCCTCAAGTTGAAAAAGATAATGCTTTATTTATTAAATTGGGTATCAGTCCGGAACAATGTGAGGATTATAGTGATGAGATACACCGGGCAGCTATTGTTCAGGCAATTTCCGAGCAAACACAAAATAGCATGTCTGGTAATATTAACGAAGCTTAGTAACTCAGTGTTGTTTAAGCTCGTTTGTACAGTTGAGTGAATTGATAAATCTATACTGCAAGATATAAAATTCCTTGAATCAACCTTTAGTGTGCATATAAACAAAAAGCAAGAGTTACTGTCAAAACTTGTATTTCTTGAAAACCTGAAGAGTGGTAGCCTAATCTGCCCTACTGGTGAGCGGAAATTGATGGTCACAATACTAAGGTTCTTTCAGGTAGTACGGCGAATGTATTAAGTATAGTGATTCAGATAAAACTGACTAAAACGTTTTTGCTTACATGCGTTTTATGTTACTAGGTGAAATTTTCACAGCCTGTGATATAGAACGGCAGATGCTAGCCTTGAACTTTATTATTCCTACAGGTTTTTATCAGATAATTATCGTAACGCATGGAGACACGACTTAAGCTATTGCTAATACCCTGATTACATTGTAACTATTAAACTGAGGTAATAAGCTTCGGTTTTTATTTCCTAATTAATACGATAAAATCAAATTTTTAATTAATTTTCCCAAGAACAAGTGATAATGACTAACAAAAACAAAACTAAAGACAACACAATATTAGCTATGAGAGCTCAACGGACTCTTAAAGATTTAGGTGTAAATCTACTTATCCCGCAAGACTCTAAGCAATGGAAGTCGTTTATCTGTAATCTTCGAGTTAATCTTCTGGGTTTATCTGCTGAAGAATTCTGGGAGATCTTAGGATTATCCAGAAGTTCTGGTGTCAAATATGAAAGTTCAGATAGATCTTACAGCAGACAACCTAATCGGAAACTTATGCTTCTTATAGCGAAATCCTTTAATCTGAGCTGGGAGCCACTCAACCAAGTATTTGATAATCCTATTGATTCAAAATCTTCCACGAAAATGTTAGAAATGCTGGAAAAAAATAATGTCAGCATGCAGGAACTTAAGATTCTTTTAAGATGTCTGAGTGATTTACGGAAATTACATTCTAAAATGGAAAATAAAAATTAACCTTTATTATGATTTTTGCATAAATAAGGATGGAGTAAGTCATAACCATGAGTTACACGAATTTGGATAAACTCGGGTAGTTTTAAAATCACTTTTTCTGTGTCAGTTTTAATTTTAGTATCCTTTGTTGGTTTCTAATTATTTAGTTCTTGGTGATTAGTATCTGATTCCTCCGCTTTATCAGAGGTTTCAGGTTGTTTTACTGTATTAGTCTCCTCTACGCCATCAATCTTTTCAACATATTCAGTCAGACCTTACATTTTTTAGGTGATCTTGCCATTAAATTCTCCAGCAGGCTGCCGAAGCAGCCTGTTAAATTAGTTTAGAGTAGTTACTTTAAATGCCTTATCATCATGACGATATAAAACTTGTCTCTCGTCAAAGTGCAGTGCTTTACCATTACGCATAACCATCTCTTCAACTGCGTCAAAATTAGCCTGAGAGTATTTAAGTCGTGCAATAGCATACCGTGAATCAATCCCTACTAAAGTACCAGGCGGAACAACACCTTCATTAAGAATAAATATTTGAGGTTCAAAAATATTCTTATTGATAGGTTTAGTTGCGTAAGCCATTTGTTCTAAACTTATATTAGGACAACCTTTACGCTCGATAATTCTGAAGTAATCATCTTCATTACACAGAACATAATCTACCTGATAGATTCCCCTATCATTCCATAACCACTTCATATAAGCTTTATGGGTTAACACACCATTACCAGCTTCGCTATCATATTTATTGATAGGAACAACAGGTAATGGTTTGAGATCCATATCTCTATCACCGTTAATCAAAAAATTTAGCTGTTGGCATACTAAATTAAAAGCTAGTGACTTATGAAGAACTCTTAGGCAAATTGCTATATCATCAATGGAGCATGCTTTTAAAGCCTCATCTGAGGCTTTTAAGCCATAAGAAAAAGTTGGAATTGTGTGTGATTTCCGAGAAATCGTTAATCGCCCTACATAAGAGATTGCTGACTGACCAATAGCAGAAGCTTGTCGTTTATCTGCATTTGACAAATCAAAAATTGGCATTGCAAAAGTGTCACTTGAATTAGATTTGTCTATTGCAATCAACTTTTCAAACTTACTAAGCTTGTCAGTACGGTCTTCGGCAGGATTTTCTTCTACTATTGACAAAATCGCAGCAGGTGCTAAAATTGTACAAGCTGTTTTTGCGTGCTGAGTTATTGATGCTTGAAATGTTCCGTCTAAAACATCTCCAAGTGCCATACCTCGAAAATCTCTTCCCTTTGCATCAATAGGGATATTTAGGGATGCCATAACTTGTGAAAAAACATTGCCGTTAGCATAGTTTTTATCAGCTTTATGACCGTATTTTCGCTGTAGATATGCAGGTACAGAAAGATTACTGCCTGCTGCTGATTTATAAATATCTATTGAAATAGGTATTTGAGAAGGTCTGCCACCTGATTCAATAAATGATGCACTACCTATTATTCGAGACATAAGCTCCTTTCGTTATTAAATTGCTTCAATTAAATACACATTTGGGTTACGAGTATCTAAAGTGATAACTCTCCATTTAAAGTTAACGGTGCCCCCCTTCTTTACTACGGTCGTTTTATACAGATTTAACAGGTGATTAAGATTTTCATTGGTTGTACTAGGCGGAATTTGAGCCCCACATATAACATAATCCCCAAACTTAAATTCTGCCCTGTCGTAAACATACGAACTAATGAGGTATGGTGAACACAAACTCCATACGACAAGCTGTCTAAAGTGCCGGATGCTATAGAATTAACTAAACCTTCAATTTCATCACCCTCTTCACACAGCACAATTGTGCTAGAACTAGTACGCTTAATTGTTTTGTTTCATTCATTAGTTTGATTCAAATCCTAACTTTAGGTACCTTATAAAGTTTTGCTCTGAACACCTTTTAATGAATTTCAAATATGGCTCAATAATAGCATCATTTTATCTATTTGTATACTTTTTTTATACAAATTTGAACTTATAGCTGAAACTTAAGGTGGGTACTTTAGCGTTAATTTTAGAGTATTTTAGTATTTTTAATGATTTATAATGATTGATAAATTACTTATGAGCACGCCGTTAACAACGCCTCCGCTAGCACCTAAAACCATAGCTCTTCTTAAACAACTTAATATATATTGCTTAGAAGATTTACATCTTCGCGGAGCGATAACAGCGTTTTTACAATTTAAAAGCATCAGTACAGGCTGTACAGACAGTCTTTTGTGGCAATTTATTGCTCTAGTGGAAGATCGCTCAGTTCAGTCGTTTACATCTAAAGAGAAAGATTACTGGCGCAAGCAGCTTAAACTGCATCCGCCAGTAGCTGTCTTTCCGTCTGAAAAAGTTATGCAGCAATGGATGCATCAGGCTCTGGATGCAGCGCATCAGGCTTCTATACTGAATGAAGTGCCAGTTGGTGCTGTTGTTGTCTGTGAAAACACTCTGGTTGGTTATGGCTACAATCGCTGTATCGCTGATTGTAATATTAGCCATCATGCAGAAATTCAGGCATTAACGGCAGCCAGTAAGGCATTGGGAAATTACCGTCTGGAAAATTGTGATGTTTATATTACTCTGGAACCGTGCGCTATGTGTGCAAGTGCATTAATACAAGCACGAATCAGAAGGGTAATTTATGGAGCTTGTGAAACAAAAACCGGGGCAGCCGGCAGTGTGATTAATTTATTTACTAATCAGCAATTAAATAAACACACTGCAATCATTGGTGGCGTTCTGGCTAATGAATCCACTCAATTACTACAGGATTTTTTCCGGCGCAAGCGCAGCCCGGTATAAACCAATGCTGCTGCAATCATAAATTACAGTAAATCGTAGCCAAATTTACCAATCATAATACACAGAAGAATAATAAAACCTTTACGCAATAATTTGCTGCCGCCACGCATTGCTAATCGGGCACCGATGATTCCTCCGCTCAGATTGGCAATAGCCAGTGGAATTGCCCAATGCCAAACAACATACTGATTTGGAATAAAAAATATCAGTGCGGCAAAATTTGTTGTGAGATTAATAACTTTAGAAGATGCTGTTGCGGTAATAAAGTCAAAGGCAAAAAAACGAACAAATATAAAAGCCAGTAAGCTGCCTGTACCGGGACCGAATATACCGTCATATAAACCGATTAAGGCACCCATTAACAGTCCGATAATATACTCACGTCGGGTCAGCCGGCTTTGGCGCTGAACCTGACCCAGATCCTTTTTCAAAAAGGTATAAATCGCCATAATGATTAAAATAACCAGAATGGACGGTTTCATCCACGCTGTGGGCAGATATTCCACAACATGAGCACCCATATATGAAAAAGCAAATGCAAGTACGGCAGCAGGTAACAGCATTGCCCATGGAACGGGTATACGTCTAGTATATTGCACAGCTGCTACCAAAGTACCACAGGCAGAAGCAAATTTATTTACCCCTAGAACAACCGGTGTGATGGTTTTCTGTGGCAATGCGCCAAACAGCCCAGGAATCTGTAACAATCCGCCACCACCGACAGCTGCATCCATTAAACCGGCACTGAATCCGATAATTAATAACCACCAGATATGAGAATCACTTAACCATTCCACGATATATCCTACTAGCGCATGGCACGTGTGGTAATACGCTTCATTAATTCCTGCTGATTACGGGGTAATCCGTCTTCGCAGAAAGTCTGATACAGCACCGAACGCACTTTATCCAGTTGATTCAGGCTGGTACCGATTACTTTCCATTGACTATTGCGCGGCTGTATCCAGCGTTTATTCACATCGTCCCCATATCCGAACACTTTCATGCGCCGTGTTGGGCAGTGAATAGCTTCAGCAGTAAGGTTATTAATCCCCTGATCTGATTGCTGGTTCAGAATATAATGGATAGTACGGTCTGTATTGATTTGAATACTGTTCAGCATTAATTTTGGCTGGCCCTGATATGTCTGGCTGATATAAATATCTGCCCATTGCTCATTACCGGCCGGATACGCAGGCATAGGTACAGCCTGCTCTTCCCAAGGCTGATTTTCATCAGGCCCAATATAATGCTCGTTATATAAAGTTTCCCTGCGTGCCAGTGCACAAGCACAAACACCAAGAAGTAATACAGTCAATACGGTTTTGGTAACTTTCATACCATGCTCCGAAACCGGATATACAATCCGGCTTTATTCTGAAAAACTGTTTATCATTTGTCATGCAACAAAAAGCTGTCTGTAATCTCATGAGAACAGACAGCCGGATTCTGCCATCAAAGTTTTAAGGCGGCCAGAACCTGAGTTTTTACTGCTTCTACCGGTTGGGTTCCGTCTACACGGATATAATCCGGTGCGTTGGCATCATTCTGTTTACCATAAAAATCAATCAGTACTTCTGTTTGCTCATGATAAACCTGTAAACGTTTTTTGATGGTTTCTTCCTGATCATCATCACGCTGAATCAGTGGTTCACCAGTTTCATCATCAATATTGTTGACTCTTGGCGGATTGTAAACCAGATGATAAGTTCTGCCTGAAGCAAGATGGACACGGCGACCGGACAAGCGTTCAATAATGACATCATCGGGTACGGCAATCTCTACTACAGCATCCAGATGCACACCCGCTTTTTCCATTGCTTCAGCCTGAGCCAGTGTACGCGGGAAACCATCAAATAAGAAACCATTAGCACAATCCGGCTGGGCAATACGCTCTTTTACCAGACCTATAATAATATCGTCACGAACCAGCCCGCCCGCATCCATAATTTTTTTGGCTTCAATGCCCAAAGGTGTGCCGGCTTTTACTGCTGCACGCAGCATGTCTCCGGTAGAAATCTGCGGTATGTTAAACGCAGCAGTAATAAACTGTGCCTGTGTGCCTTTTCCGGCACCCGGTGCACCTAATAATAAAACTTTCATTTCAACTCCTGAATATATCTGTGATTTGATTTAATATTATTACTAATATTTATTTTTTTACTTCTGTCCAGTTCGTGCGTACACGCTCCAGATCGGCAGCTGTATCCACACCCGCTGCAGGAGCATGCGGTGTAATTTGTACCGCAATATTGTAACCATGCCACAGTACGCGCAGCTGCTCAAGTGATTCAGCCTGTTCTAATGGTGATGGAGTCAAATCTGCATATTGGTGCAAAAACTGTACCCGATAACCATAAATACCAATATGACGATATACCGGAATATCTGCCGGCATGACCTCAGCGCCGCTGCGCATTAATTCACGCGGCCATGGAATGGCCGCACGGCTAAAGTACAAGGCATTATTTTTGTTGTTTAACACAACTTTAACACAATTGGCATCTGTAAAATCTGTGTAATCAGTTAATAGATGTGCTGCTGTGGCCATTAGTGCTGAACTTTGCTGTAATTGTTCAGCTACAGCATTAATCAGCTCAGGTTCAATCAAAGGTTCATCACCCTGGACATTTACAACACAGTCTTCTCCAGCGAGATTCAGAATGCCGGCTGCTTCAGCCAGACGAGTTGTCCCGCTCTCATGCTCCGGAGCTGTTAAAACAGCTTCAATTCCATGAACCTGACATGCAGTCTGAATATCAGCATGATCTGTTGCCACAACTACTCTTCCGGCTTTGCTGGCAAGTGCACGCTCAGCTACCCTCACTACCATCGGTTTACCATGTATATCAGCTAAAGCCTTATTGGGTAAACGACTGGAGGATAGCCGTGCCGGAATCAGAACAACAAAATTACTCATGTGTCGCCGTACATTCTTCATCAGTTAAATTACGAGCTTCATTTACCAGCATATAGGGAATACCATCTTTTACCGGATAAGCCAGCCGTGATGCTTTACACCACAGTTCCTGCTGCTGTGCATGCCATTGCAGTTTTCCTTTACACTCGGGGCATACCAGTATATCCAGATATTTTTGATTCATTTTTAATCCTTAGTTTCGCAAAAGTGGCAAGCGAAGTTTATGGTTGTTGATTTAGCAGGTTTCTTGAATGCAGTAATACCAGTTAATAATTTATAAATATCGTCTTTGAATGACTTTACCATATATTAAAATGGCAATATAGAGGCTGCTTAATACAGAACCTGAAATCGTAGTCAGTTTGTATCGTCTTCCAACGATATACTGACAATTTATTGAAATTTTACCAGCAGCCAGAGTCCATGGCATCTTTTTCATTGCAGAAACGTATTTATTTTATTAAGAATGGTGTAAGTCTAATTTTAACTGAATCAATTCAGCTAAATCTGGGCAGATTTGTGCTGAAAGTGGTAAGACCCAAATATTATATTGCAAAGGTTTTTTCAGTTTGACCGCATCTTTTTCTGTAATAAATATTATTTCTGCATCAGGCCAGTCTTCGGGTTGAATGGTTGCGTGATCATTCAGCGCAATGGTTTCTTTCAGATGAATACCCAGTATTTGTAATGCTTGAAAAAAACGTTGCGGTTGTCCGATGGCTGCGATTGCCGCGCATTTTTTTTCTGAAAACTCATGGGCTTTTGCAGTCTTTTGCGGCTGATTTAAACTATAGAAATCGCCATAGTTCAATTGACTGAAACCACACCATTGTGTTTTTATTAAATTTAGTTGCTGTGCCTGCTGAACAGAATTCGCATCACCCTGACTGAATACTACCGCATCTGCTCCCTGTAAGCGCTCAACTGGTTCGCGTAATGGGCCATTAGGCAATATATCCAATTTTTGTCCGATATCTGCGGCCGGAAATACTATAACTTCCATATCCCGGCAAAGTGCATAATGTTGTAAACCATCATCACTTAATAAAAGCTGCAAATCCGGATATGCATTTAACAATGCTCTGCCGGCAGCTTCACGAGTAGAAGCAACTGCAACCGGTGCCTGAGTTTGCTGATACAGCATTAATGGTTCATCTCCGGCGTCTGCCGCGGTAGATTGGGCATTCAGAATAACCGTTTCTTTACTTAAACGCCCATAGCCGCGGCTGATGATACCTACCCTTATCTGCCGCTGCTGTAAAGTCTGTACCAGCGCAGCGACTAAAGGTGTTTTACCAACACCGCCAACATGAATGTTGCCGATTACCACTACCGGACAAGGCAGTTTTTTAGTCGGCAAAATGCCCGATTTGTACAGCCAGCGCCGTAACAAAGCAATACTTTGAAATAATCGTGCAAGCGGCCACAGTAACAATACCAGCGCTATACGCGGATGCTGCCAGTGCTTTTGTATTAAACCGGCTAACCAGCCCATAACTCTGCCTATTAATAACAAAGCTGCACTATACCATGCTGTATATGCAGAACTGAACTATGATAAAAAAACGCCGTATAATATCTACAGAATAAAACCGCTCTGAATATGGTATCCATTATGTCTGATTTCTTTGCTCCGGCTGCTTTAAGTGTATCTGAACTCAATGCTTATGCCCGTCAATTGCTTGAAGACAATCTGATTGATTTATGGGTTGGTGGTGAAGTTTCTAATCTTACCCGTGCAGCCAGCGGTCATTTCTATTTTTCTTTAAAAGATGCCCGTGCACAAGTCAGATGTGTACTGTTTAAAGGTATGGCACAGCAGCTGAGCCAGCCCTTACAGGAAGGTGATCATATAGAAGTAGCCGGAAAAATCAGTATTTACGAAGCACGGGGTGAATTTCAGATTACCATTAATGCAGTGCGTTACAAAGGGTTAGGACAGTTATATGAAGCGTATGAGCGGCTGAAACAGCAGTTAACTGCCGAAGGTTTATTTTCAAAGGAACGCAAACGTCCGCTACCTGTTCATCCTAAAGTGGTCGGTGTAGTGACTAGTCTGGCCGCAGCAGCTTTACGCGATGTTGTGACAACCCTGCACCGGCGCCATAGCGGTATCCGTGTAATTGTTTACCCGACAGCCGTACAGGGTGCAGGGAGTGAACGTCAGATTGCTGCTGCTATTACCAGTGCCAATCAGCAGGCACTGGCTGATGTACTGATAATTTGCCGTGGAGGCGGCAGCATTGAGGATTTGTGGTCTTATAATGAAGAAATCGTCGTACGAACGGTAGCCGACAGTACAATTCCCACTGTAAGTGGTGTTGGTCATGAAACTGACTTTACCCTGACCGATTTTGCCGCAGATGTTCGCGCCCCAACACCGACAGCAGCTGCAGAACTGGTTAGCCCTGATATGGCGCAATTAAGACATAGTGTTATTCAATGGCAAAAGCGTATACACCAATTACTGGAACAACGTTATTATGATGCTTCACAAAAACTGGACTGGCTTGCTCGTCAGTTAAAGCACCCGCAGCAAAACTGGCAGCAACAGCAGCAGCAACTAAGGGATTTAGCACGTCTGTTACAAATTGGCATGCAGCGTCAGATCAGGCAGCATCGGCAAAATCTAATACAGCAACAACGCAGTTTGGAAAACACACGACCGCAAACTATTCATGCACTACAGGCACTTGAATACCGGAAACAACAATTACATCAGATCTGGCAAAATATTTTTATGCGCGCACAACAACGGCTGCAGCAACAGACATCTGTGTTACAGGCAGTCTCTCCTCTACAGATTCTCGCCAGAGGTTATAGCGTGGTCACTAATCAGCGCGGGCAGGTAATCCGCGATGCCAACAAATTAAAAACTGGCCAGTATCTTAATATTCGCTTTGATTGCGGTGAACGTAGCGTACAGGTTGCTCCGCCGAAAATTCAGTCTGATTTATTTGATAATTAAGATATACTTTTCAACTGTATTTCTATTCTATTGCGTAAATTACTATTACTAAGAATTCGGGAATTAATTCTTTGTTGATTTAAAGTCAAAATTCTTAATTTAAAAAAGTTATTTATTGAAATATTAGATAAAATTATTTAAATTAGTATATATGTTAAATAAATTTTTGACTGGTAATTAACTTAATAAGAATAGGAATTTAAATGTCACTGTTTGCTCGTTTATTTGGTAAAAAATCTAAAGATACAGATACCACGGTAGGTGAAAATACAAATAATAAACAATCAATAGGATTAAGTGTTGTATTTAAAGGCTCTCTTAATTTTGATAAAGATAAATTATTAGATAAATTAAAATATCTGGATTCTTCAATAACAAATGTCAAATACGAAACCCCTGTCGGAGAGCTTGAACAAGGCGTTTTTGCTTTAATAAGCTGGGGAAAACACGTAGTTAAACTAATCGGATTCAATGCGCCTTTTCCTGCTGATGCATTGGAAACGTGTGTTGAGCCAGCACATTATAGTCAGGATGTCAAAAATCAAGTTCGTAAAAATGATAGTCATGTAATTTTGTACTATACAGGACATGATGAAGTTGTATTAGAACAATATTTAGCTTTATCCCGTCTGGCGGCATGTTTTGAAGAATTTAACGCATTAGCAGTTATTAATGAAGACGCTCATTCCTCATTGCCTATAAAGGTTTTAAATGAGTTCCTTAGTGATGAAGACAGTGCAAAGAGTTTATGCGATTGTTTACCGCTATTTTTCTGCGGATTTGTTAAATATATTTTAGAAGACGTTAAAGGTGTCTGGATGCGCACTTACGGTGCTGATGTATTTGGATTGCCTGATTTTGCTGTATTAGCAAATAACCATGATGAAGGTTCTTACTATTTCGATATGTTTAGTGATATTTTATTGTATCTGCGTCAGAGCGGAGCAACTATGAATCCCGGGGATACAATGGAAATTGGCGACAATAAAATGTTGTCATTACGAGCTCCTCAGGAGGATGAATACTTCCTGAAAGATAAAGGTAATGTTTTGGTTGTAGAAATCAGTAAATAGTTAAATAAGCCTATACATCATTATTGAGCAGAAATTGTCTGTTATTAAACAATAAAAATGACTTCTGATATTAAAATTTGATATCGGAAGTCGTTTTACATTTGGGTAAATTAAAAAATAACTGTTTGTTCAATAAAATATGCAAACACAATCAATATTTATTTTAAATATCACGATATCAGATAGTTACTTACTGCTTCAGTTTATTTAATAACATAATGCTTATTGTGCACAGTAATATCAGCTACTCTGTGCTCAGACTGAAAAATATCATAAGCAGGCTTCAATTCGCTCCAGAAAGGCATATAAACTGACTTTTGAAATTTTTGCATATTTGATGCTGTCATTCTGAATGGAAAAATATGAATGGGTATTCGCTTCTGTCCGCTGTTTATAGCCTGATTAACAACAGCGTAGATTTGTTCTATTCCCTTGTCAGTCATAGCATAGCAACCGATGGACACACAGTTTCCATGAATCATGATAAAGCTTCCTGTGTATCCATTGGCGCGGTCATAGGCATTCGGGTAGCCAATGTTAAAAGCAAGATGATAATTACTATTTGGTTTTAATAGATTTTTCTCAGTTGCGTAAAATCCTTCCGGACTTTTGCCATCACCTTCGGCCTTTTTAGGTCCCAGACCGCCTGAGTATGTACAGATATCCCATGTCCTGTATAGCTGATAATTGTTATTTTTATGCTTATACCATATTTCCAGTATTCCCTCCTGTTTGAATATTCGCAGATAAATTTTGTCACCGCTAACAGGAGGAGAGACTGTTACTGCCGTATTTTTTACATCTATAGTTTTAATTTTCTGATCAACAGGATAATTTCTAAAAAATAATGATACACCTGCAACTATGCCCGCGAATCCGATAACAATCATACAGATAGTCATTAATTTTCCAAATAGTGTCTTTACTGGATTTTTTTTATTAGCAAAAAAAGAATAAATAATAAAACCGATGCTTCCGATACATAACAATATGGGAAGTAATATCATTAATCGTTCGCTAAATAATACAGACATGATTTGTTTCCGTTAAGATCGAGTTACCCAGCAGTTAATCAAAAAACCGAATACAGAATAAACAACTGATTTAGTTATATAATTCTATCCTGTGGATTTCTTCCTGCCCAGTCGCATACAAACTGCCATGCTACTCTTCCTGAGCGGCTACCACGGCTCTGGCTCCAATTTAATGCTGCACGTCTTGCTGTTTCATCCAGATTCAGGCCAGCTTCTTCCAGCCAGTTCTGTACAGCCTGTAAATATGCATTCTGATCAAATGGGTAAAAGCTTAGCCATAAACCAAAACGATCCGATAAAGATACCTTTTCTTCGACGGCTTCCTGAGGATGAACTTCTCCGCCATTGCCTGTATGAGCCACATTGTCTGCCATATACTCAGGCATTAAATGCCGGCGATTGGATGTAGCATATACCAATACATTGTCACATCGCTGAGATAATCCGCCATCAAGGGTAGTTTTTAATGCTTTGTAAGCATCGTCGCCGTCTTCAAAAGATAAATCATCACAGAACAGAATGTATTTTTCCGGTCTAGCGCTTAGTAAAGAAAGTAAAGCAGGTAATGTTAACAAATCACTTTTATCAACCTCAATCAGACGCAATCCCTGATCTGCATACTGATGCAGTAACGCCTTAACCAATGATGATTTTCCGGTACCACGTGCTCCTGTCATTAATACATTATTTGCCGGTCTGCCGGCAAGAAACTGTTCTGTATTACGTACCAGTTGTCGGCGCTGCTCATCAACAGCTGCCAGACAGTCCAGAGAAAAAGTATGCGGATGCGGTAAATTTTCCAGAATACCCTTATTACCTAATTTATGCCAGCGGTAAGCAACTGCAGTCCAGTTAGGTTCCTGAGCCAATGGTGGCAAAATGGCATCCAACCGCTGTAAAACTGTTGCAGCCAGATTGATAAATTCCTTACGTTTCATCTATTTCCCTTCAATTTCTATAGCTATGAATTATGAATGTTTTTGCAATATTAATGCAAAGGGTGCATCATTTATCCGGTTAATAAAAGCATATTTCAACACTGCTATCTGTTGTTGCGGTAAGCTTCGCGCCCATGTTTGTATTGTTTCCGCTTCAATTCTTCCCTCTTCATGACCCGGATATAAAACCGCAGCCAATACACCATTATCGGTAAGAAGGTTTAATCCGCTTTGCATCGCCTTAAGGGTTGTATTGGCTTGGGTTGTACAGTTTTTATCTCCGCCGGGTAAGTATCCAAGGTTAAATATGATGGTACTAACCTTACTCTGAATATACTCATTCAGATGTTCATGTCCGGCTTGAATTAACTGTACCCGCTCACTATAACCGGCTTTTGCCAGTCTGTTACTGGTAGCTTCTAATGCACTTGCCTGTATATCAAATGCAACTACTTTACCTTGGGCACCGACGCAAGAGGCCAGAAACAAAGTATCATGCCCGTTACCAGCAGTAGCATCAATGACTGTATCGCCAGCCTGTACAGTCTGCTGAATGTTTTTATGTACAAAATCCAGAATATTGAGAAGCATAAATTAATTTGTGCTATCTGATAATTAGATAGCAGCCATGGCTACATCTAAGATAAATAAGCGTTAAGCATATCAGATTATATATTAACAGAATGAGCAGGCATAGCTTTAACCTAATTAACTCTTTAAACATTGATTTATTAAAGGCAAATTTAGGATTCGATGTTTGTGGTGCAACTTTTTAACTCGGTCTGTGCAATAGTTTTACTATCAATTTAAATTTTTACCATATGTATTATGTAAATTTTTGATAATATAGATTAATATATACCAGTCTTGTCTATCAGCAATCCAAGGCTTTCAGCGATTTGATCATCTATATAATTTTCATAAGCGAGCTTTCCTTCTTTGATAATCAAAATTTTGCGTCTACATCGCCAACCCTCTAAGTATTTCTCAAAACTATCTGTCATTAGACTGCTTGCATACAACAATAATTATGATCTACTTTTTAAAAAATCTTTTAATAAATTGATTATTGATTCATTTTCTTTTATTGATGACATCGCTAATTTTTCATTTTCTATCTCTGTCGATGTATACCCTTTAGGTATTAAAGAGCTTTTTTCTATTTTTGATAGTTCTGCGATCAACAATTCGATAGATTTTTCATTTTTAGATATATAGGCCATTTGAATTGATGTTTTTTTATAATAGAAGGTTACTAACTCATTTTGATAATATTTAATATCATTAAGATTACTTTTGTACAAACGTAAAAAGAAAAAAGCAAATAGTTGAATAAATATTGTTAAAGAGATTTTTGGTAAAAAAAATACTAAAACATACGAAATATAATCTAACGGCGTCTCATTATTATATAGGTTATTTTTTATCGTAGAATTCTTTACACTATCAAATAAAAATACAAGTGAAAAATTTGTTAATACTGTACCCATATACAAATTTATTAATGACGTTTTTTGTAATTTTGAAATTTGTTCTTTAAGTGACTTCTCTATTGTTTTTAATGTATAAGCAACATTATATGAAAAACCATTAATTTTTTTATTTAAATTCTCTATCTCAGATTTGATTTTGTCTATTATTTCAAGCGCTAGCCCTTTGTTTTTCAATTCATCAACTATTTCGTTTAAATTATTTTCAAATAATATTAATTCACCTTCGTTTAAATTATTTTCAAATAATATTAATTCACCATTTTCTCTTATTTTAAATAAATCTTCTTTCAAATCTGTTTTTTTTTCAAGCATTAAAGAAAATAGATAAATTATAGGAATAATAAAAAAAACTAAACCTATAAACATTGAGATAGCACTAATACTCATTATTAGCCTTCCTTATATAGTATTAACAATTTTTAATCTTTATGCTGATAAAATTTATTTACTACATTTTTCTAAAAATAATAATTTTAGATATCTGTAATGCTGATACCAGAATAAAATTTGATACATATTAAGTTTAGGAATGCCAGACTCTTACCTCACATTCCTAATTCACGCAAAAAGCGAATGTCATCAGCCCAGCCGGATTTTACTTTTACCCAAACCTTTAAAAAAACTTTTGTTTCAAATAATTTTTCCATATCCAGTCTGGCTTCAGTAGATATTTTTTTCAGTTTTTCCCCGCCTTTACCAATTAAAATACCCTTCTGACTTTCCTTATCCACCAAAACAGCAATATAAATCCGGTATAGTCCGTCTTCTTCGGTAAACTGTTCTACTTCGACGTTCATGGCGTAGGGTAATTCTTCACCAAGATAACGAAACAGTTTCTCCCGCACAATTTCCATAGCAAGAAATCTTGCTGATTTGTCTGTCACCATATCTTCAGGATAAAGCGGAATACCTATTGGCAGCATGGGCTTGAGAATATGTACAAGCTGAGCCACGCCCAGTCCGTGCTTTGCACTCACCAGAGCAACCTGAGTGAATTTATATGCCTGCTGTACTTCATCAATAAAATTCTGCAGTACACTTTGGTCTTTTGCCTTAGCCTTATCGACTTTATTAATTACCAGCACTACCGGAATATGTGCAGGTAATTGTTGCAGTACTTCTCTGTCTGCATCCGAAAAGCGCAATGCTTCAATCACAAATACAATGACATCCACACCGGCAACTGCCTCAGTGACATTCTGATTGAGACGGTCATTAAGTGCATTGCGGTGATAAGTCTGAAAACCGGGGGTATCTACAAATATCAGCTGTGCTTCATTATCGGTATAAATACCATTAACTTTATGGCGAGTAGTCTGGGCTTTTTTACTGGTGATACTGATTTTCTGACCAATAAGGTGGTTCATTAATGTGGATTTTCCCACATTAGGCCGGCCAACAATTGCAACAAACCCGCAGCGAAAATTTTCTGACTGAGGTGGATAATTGTAACTGGATACTTCAGACATACATTCTTTCTTAAATGATACAAATAACCATAAAATGGTTGATAATAAGCTGAATTATTTCAAAACAGGTAAAATGAATTCTGCTAAGTAACACATTGCAGATACCAATTATAAACTACTAAATTACCTGAATATATACAGTTTTATTCGACCGATTTCAGAGAAACGGAGTCATTCTCACTGAGTGAATACTTTAAGTAACAAAAGACCTCAGAGTGATTAAACAATGTTTTCAAATAGTTTATTTACAATAAACGGATGAAATTTACTAACCGGCATCATATATAACCGTCCCAAAAAATTATGATTTTTTACTGAAGCGATCAGATAAAGCATTTTTTTATCCGGCTGCTGGGTATTATCAGTAATACGCAGGCAAAGACAAACATCTAAATGAGAATCTTTAATCACTAAAGTAAGTTTATCAGCAGTATTTTCAGTAATAGTAAAGAAATGGGCTGCGTTTGTTTCACCGGATTGAATCCTCTCTTCATCCAGATAAGTAAATCCCTCTATAGTACGTATGCCAGCAGGTCTAACTATATTATCTCTGATTTTAAATAATATTCTTAGCCATTCAGGCTGACGTGATGTCATCATTTTATATGCTTCAAAAGCTGTAATATTTTTACCGATTTCTTTTTTCTGACAATCAAGATAGTCCGGTTTATCCGTAATCAGGCTAACACACTCGGGTAATTCATTCAGTATTTCAGAAATTGATTTTGTTTTTCCCATTATTTCCCCTTTATTGTAAGACAATAAGTAATAACAATATGGCACCTTCAATGTATTGTAACTTATTTATTTTTTTCTAGGTTTAGCTGCCGGAAACTGCTTTTCTAACCAAACAAGAGCTGTTTGTGCGGTTTGTTGTTCTGCTTCACGCCGGCTGTGTCCGGCTGCTTCAGTCTGAAAGCCGGTTTCTCCTAAATCACATTGCACTACAAATTGTAAATCATGAACATCGCCAATCTGATCTACAATCCGATATTTTGGCAATGGCATATGTCGTGCCTGCAAGGCTTCCTGCAGACGTGTTTTTGCATCTTTTCCACTGTTCTGAGGATTAATATTACGGATGCGGTCTGCGTATAAATGTCTTACCACAGTCTCAGCAGTATTAAAATCTGCGTCAAAGCTCACTGCGGCAAATAATGCTTCCATAGCATCGGCCAGTATAGATGGCCGCCGGAAGCCACCGCTTTTTAACTCACCAGTACCCAGCAATAAAGCGTCTCCGATTTTTAGTTCAGTTGCAATCTGAGCCAGTGTTTCCTGATTAACCAGATTCGCCCGCATTCGTGAAAGTTCACCCTCTGTCAGGCGCGGAAATGCATTAAACAGCATTTTAGCTACAGAATAATTTAAAATCGAATCACCAACAAATTCAAAACGTTCATTGTGTAATGCACTGTAACTGCGGTGAGTTAAAGCCTGCAGCAATAAATCAGACTGCTTAAATTGATAGCCAAGCTTTTGTTGTACATATTTCAAAGCATTTTCATGGCGTACATCAGTTTTTCTCATTTAACCGTCTTTGATAATAAATAACCATAATTATATAAACAAAGCGCAAGAAAAAATCTTGCGCCCGGTATCAGATATTACTGAATCTTCGTACCGATTCGTTTCATATCACCCATATTCAGCCATACCAGAAAGGCTTTACCTACAACAAGCTTATCATCTACAAATCCCCAGTAACGGCTATCTTCACTATTGTCGCGATTGTCACCCATCATGAAGTATTTTCCTGCAGGAACGGTACAACTAAACCCGCTGCCATCAGTATCATAGTTACACAATTCCCGATCTGGAAAATCAGTATGTACTGCTTGCAGAATAACTGGGGGTTGCTGAGGCATTTTCAGTATCTGAATCGATTTATTACCAAGCTGTTCGGTTACCTGCTGAGCCTGCATATTGATATTTCCATACTGAGGAACCTGTTCGGAATAATTATAAATTTTCTGCTCATCAGTATCAGTGATTACTTTACCGTTGATTGACAGGATTTTATCCTTGTATGTAATAACATCACCCGGCAGACCGATTACCCGTTTAATATAATTTATACGTGTATCTCGGGGGTAATTGAATACAATTACATCACCACGCTCTACTTTGTTTACCGGAATAAGTACATTATTCAGAATTGGCAAACGGATACCGTAAGTAAATTTATTCACCAGAATAAAATCACCGGTAATCAGACCCGGACGCATAGAGCTGGATGGAATCTGAAAAGGCTCAGCTAAAAAAGTGCGCAGAATAAATACCACCAGAATAATCGGAAAAAAACCACTCATGTAATCAGTAAAATGATTGTTATCTACATGCCCCGGATTTTTTTTCTTCAGGCTACGATGGATAATCCAGGCTACTCCGGTAAACAATACAAAAATCAGCAAAACTGCGGTAAAACTCATTTTGTATGACAATACACCAAACGCACCAACCAGAATCAGCAAATACCCCCATTGTAATGCTCCGCTCCATTCCCCATTTTCTTCACGCTTTTTCGAGCTTTTCAAAAATAGAACTATCCCCAGCACCAGAAGGATTGCTGCGCCTATAATCATCGTGTTTGACATTTATTAATCTCCAACCTGTAAAATCGCCAGAAAGGCAGATTGCGGAATTTCTACATTACCCACCTGTTTCATACGTTTTTTACCGGCTTTTTGTTTTTCCAATAATTTTTTCTTACGGGTAATATCGCCGCCATAACATTTAGCCAGCACATTTTTGCGCAGTGCTTTTACGTTTTCACGAGCAATAATTTTACCGCCGATTGCCGCCTGAACCGCAATATCAAACATTTGTCTCGGAATCAGCTCACGCATTTTAGCTACCAGCTCTCTGCCGCGATGAACAGAATTACTGCGGTGAACAATCAGACTGAGCGCATCGACTTTTTCACTGTTAACCAAAATATCCAGTTTAACCAGATCTGCAGCCCTGAATTCGAGAAATTCATAATCAAGCGAAGCATAGCCGCGTGAAGTTGATTTCAGCTTATCAAAGAAATCCATCACGACTTCATTCATTGGCATTTCATAAGTCAGCATTACCTGCCGGCCCATGTATTGCATATTTTTCTGAACACCGCGTTTCTGATTACACAATGTCATTACCGCACCGACATATTCCTGCGGCAATAATATAGTTGCCGTGATAATAGGCTCATAAATTGCTTCAAGTGTACCGATATCAGGTAATTTAGACGGGTTTTCAATCTCTAAGCGTTCTCCGCTTTTCATCAGTATTTCATATACCACCGTTGGAGCAGTGGTAATCAGATCCATATTAAATTCTCGTTCAAGCCTTTCCTGGACAATTTCCAGATGCAGCAGACCAAGAAAACCACAGCGAAAACCAAATCCCAGTGCCTGTGAAACTTCCGGTTCAAATTTCAGTGCAGCATCATTGAGCTGTAATTTTTCCAGTGCTTCACGTAATGCATCGTAATCGTGACTCTCAACAGGATATAAACCGGCAAACACCTGCGGTTGCACTTCTTTAAAACCGGGTAAAGGTTCGCTGGCCGGCTCCCGCGCCTGGGTAATCGTATCACCTACTTTAGCCGAACCAAGCTCTTTGACACCGGTAATTAAAAAGCCTACATCACCGGCTTTTAATTCCTGCTTCTGCACAGATTTAGGCGTAAATATACCTAATTGTTCTACCTGTGTTTCGGCTCCTGTGGCCATGAAACGAACTTTATCTTTCAGACGTACCGTTCCGTCGACCATGCGTATCAGCATAACTACACCAACGTAATTATCAAACCATGAATCAATAATTAACGCTTTTAAAGGTGCATCATTTTTACCATTAGGTGCCGGTACTTTTTTTACAATCTCTTCCAGCACATCCTCAATACCGATGCCGCTTTTAGCAGAACAGCGTACAGCATCAATGGCCTCAATTCCGATAATATCTTCTATTTCTTCTATGACCCGCTCAGGCTCTGCTGAAGGTAAATCAATCTTATTCAGAACGGGCAAAACCTCAACCCCCAGGTCAATAGCTGTATAGCAATTGGCTACGGTCTGAGCTTCTACCCCCTGTGATGCGTCTACCACCAGTAAGGCACCTTCACAGGCAGAAAGAGAACGGGATACCTCATAGGAAAAGTCCACATGCCCCGGGGTGTCAATCAGATTAAGCTGATAAACCTGCCCATCACGGGCTTTATACTGTAAAGCTGCAGTTTGAGCTTTAATTGTAATACCGCGCTCTTTTTCAATATCCATGGAATCGAGTACCTGTGCACTCATTTCCCGATTTTCAAGACCGCCACAATACTGAATAAAACGATCAGCCAGTGTCGACTTCCCATGGTCAATATGGGCGATAATAGAGAAATTGCGTATATTGTTCATGTAAGCCAATAATTCAAATTAATTCAGACAGCAACATTCTGGTAAATGAATACCAGAAAACCAGAAAATAACTGCTTATTTTAGCGGAATGTACTGTAGTGCGCCCAAGAATTTATAATAATTCAGAAAAGCTTTTAATTTTCAAACATTAGGGCTTAAAAGCTTTTATTAAATTTATTACTCCGGGCAAAGTGCTAATAAATTAACAGATTTTTAAATAATCACACTTTAAGCAGATATTTTAATGTTCAAATTAAATTTTAAACTCATAAAATAAATTTTAAGCAGTACAGAAATTATTTTTTGCAAAGCGATACTATATTATCCTGCCATAAATTTTGTCTGACAAACATAGAAAGTCACTGCCAGAAAGACTACAATATCTTTAACTCAGTTGTTTATTTCAATGAAAGTAGTTGTATGCTAAAAATCAGCACACAGTTTGATGGTGGTAATATTGAGATTGTCGATGCCAGTGATCCGGCTAATATCCAGCTCAAATTACCTAAAGACAATGCGGCCGAATTTCGGCAATGGTTTTATTTCCGTGTACAGGGTGTTGCCTATCAGAATATTCGCCTGAACTTCATTAATACAACTGAATCTGCTTATCCGGAGGGTTGGGAAGATTATCAGGCAATGTGCTCTTATGATCGCATCAACTGGTTTCGTGTTCCTACAACTTTCGAAAACGACATATTAACTATTTCTCATACTCCGTTATCCAATAGTGTGTACTATGCCTACTTCGAACCCTATTCATATGAACAGCATCTGAATTTACTAGGTGACAGCCAGAGCAGCGGCTTATGCCAGATAGAAGATTTAGGCAGCACTATTCAGGGACGCGATATTAATCTGCTGACAATTGGCAATCAGGTTGCCAGCGATTTGAAAATCTGGGTGATTGCTCGTCAGCATCCTGGCGAAACTATGGCTGAATGGTTTATTGAAGGTCTGTTAGGCCGGTTATTAGATCATCAGGATCCGACAGCACGTGCTTTGCTGGATCAGGCTACATTTTATATTGTTCCGAATATGAACCCTGATGGATCCGTACTAGGTAATCTGCGTACTAATGCTGCCGGAGCAAATCTCAATCGCGAATGGTTACAGCCCAGCGTGCAAAACAGTCCGGAAGTTTATCTGGTACGTGAAAAAATGCATGAAACAGGAGTGGATTTATTCCTGGATATTCATGGCGATGAATCTATTCCTTATGTATTTCTTTCAGGTAATGAGGGAATTCCTTCCTTCGATGACAGGCTGCATTCGTTACAGGAAATGTTCAAACAGGCCTTTCTGGTAGCAAGTCCGGATTTTCAGGATAAATATGGTTATGAAAAAGATGAACCGGGTAAAGCCAATCTGAATATTGCTACTGCATATATTGGCGAAACCTTTAATTGTTTAGCTTATACACTTGAAATGCCATTTAAAGATAATAATCAATGGCCGGATGACGATTTTGGCTGGAACGGCCAGCGTTCTCTGCGTTTGGGGGAAGCAATTTTAAGCCCGATTTACTCTATACTGGATAGTTTGCGTTAAATCAGTCATATTGTTTCCAAAGCCTGAGAGATATTTCAGGCTTTTTGTATTTTTTAGTAAAATCAAATGATTAATAATTACATACGCAGCATAATAAAGATGCATTATTTGTAATCAAGTTGTCTTTTATCCATTATCAATATAGGAAACAATCATGAAAAGAAGCATACTTGTATACAGCATCATCAGCATTATTTCTTTGGCAGCCTGTTCAAGGGATGATTCAGAAGCATCTAAAGCAAAGCTAAGCTGCAATAGTGAGCAGCTTCGCAGTCAGATTCAGCAAACCCTGCAGACAGGTATCAATAATAATGTTCATCAGTTTGCTCAAAATGACAGCCGTCAGTTTGTAGATGCAGATAAAGTAATCAATGCCAGCCATGAATTATCTGTAGCCGTGTCTGATGGCAAGCTGGATAAAGACAATAATGGTAATCCTGTTTGCAGCAGTGAGCTAAAAATTACCGTTCCAACTAATATTTGGCAGCAAATTCAGACAAATGCACCGTTGTTATTTGGTAAAACTGATTTTATTGCCCATCTCAATCAGCAGTTGCAAGGTAATGAAGTTACCCTGCATGATAATGTTTTTACTAAACCTATCCAATATGCACCTGTTTCAGACAAAACAAATGCTAATGCAGCATCTGTAACCAATTCCGCCAGCAAATTTGATCAGACAGGTATTCAAACCTTAAGTACTGTTTTAGGTAATGCACTATTACCCTATGGTATCAAGGATACAGTCATGATTGCCGGGCATATGTACAATCGTGCAGATGCTATCAAGCTGATCACTAATCCCAATGCCCAGGTTTTACCATTAGATCGCCTCAGCCCAGAAGCTCAGAAAGCAAGTGATATTCTTAACGGTCATTCTTTAGCAACAGAGAATAATAATCAGGCTGATAACAATCACATTATCCAAAACGATATAACTGCTGATCAGTTGCAGCAGGCACGGGATAATAACCGCAATGCCAATAGTGTTATTAATGCGAAATGGCATAATCTGAACGATACTGTTCGTAATACCTTGCAGCAGGAAGAACAGAAATGGATAGCCCAGAAAACCAGTCAGTGTCAGGCAAAAGCAGCTAAAGCTGGTTCTCCCGCTCAGGCGGAACTAATACGGCTGGAATGTGATACACTAATGACTAATGAACGTATTAAGTATCTTAACGGTTATAGCCTGCATTAATTCGTCATTATTAGTCTGGACATCAGTATTATTTTTTTATATTACTGGTGTCTGATCCCGCATAATTAATAAATAATAAAGTATAAACATGTCGGATCGGAAAATCATTCATATTGATATGGACGCATTTTATGCGTCAGTAGAATTGTGCGATCGTCCCGAACTTCAAAACAAACCTGTTGTTGTAGCATGGGATGGACCAAGGTCAGTAATTTGTGCTGCCTCGTATGCGGCTCGCAAATATGGACTGCATTCTGCTATGGCTGTATCTACAGCTAAGCGATTATGCCCTCAGGCAATTTATATTACTCCAGATTTCAATAAATACCGTGCAGTATCACAGTATATTCACAGTATCTTTAGCCGCTATACACATCAAATTGAACCCTTATCTTTGGATGAGGCTTATCTCGATGTCACTAATTATCAGGGCAATCTGCCTTATGCCCGAGATATTGCCAGTGAAATACGCGCATCAATTCTGTCAGAAACCGGTTTGACTGCCTCCGCCGGTATTGCCCCTAACAAATTTCTGGCTAAAATTGCTTCTGACTGGCGCAAGCCAAACGGTCAGTTTGTTATTGCACCTTCGCAAGTGATGAATTTTTTGCAGAAATTACCATTAGGTAAAATTCCCGGAGTCGGTAAAGTAACAGAGCAGAAAATGAATGCCTTAGGTTGGAAAACAGTCGGAGATTTAAGTCAGGTAAATTTATCTGTTTTAGTGCATCATTTTGGTCGCTGGGGATACCGGCTGTTTGATCTAGCTCAGGGGCGTGATGACCGCGAAGTTACTCCTGAACGTAACCGCCAACAGATATCTACGGAAATTACACTTATCAAAAATGAAAATCTGATTGAAATCGCACGCCATCTGCCTGATCTGGCACAAACATTGGTAGAAACGATGCAGCAGAAACAGTTGCAGGGAAATTGTGTAACTTTAAAATTAAAAACTGCCGATTTTCAGATTCATACACGTTCGCAGACCTACTCTTCTCCTTTACCTGATGCTGCAGCTTTGATTGCTGCCGGGCAGGATTTACTCAAACGATTACCGGACAATGGCGAACAATTCCGGCTGATTGGTCTGGGTATCAGCCATTTCTATCAGCATGAATATCAGCCTGATTTATGGACTTCTGAAAATGCATTCTGATGATATCTCCCTAAAACAATTTCCGACTACATCGCACTACATTTTTCTGGCTTAAGTTAACAAAATAAAGGATAATGAGGCTGTCAGGCTGCAAGCGGGAGTAAGTAGCCCTTTATCAGAAAAAGTAACATCACAGGAGTTACCATGAGTCACATTAAAGTGCCGACAGAAGGTCATAAAATCGTTTCTGGCCAAGCTATTCCGAATGATCCAATCATTCCTTTTATTGAAGGGGATGGTATTGGTGTTGATATTACGCCAGTGATGAAAGACGTTATTGATGCAGCAGTAGCGAAAGCCTATAACGGTTCCAGAAAAATTGTCTGGATGGAAGTTTATGCCGGTGAAAAAGCCACTAAAGTTTATGGTGAAAATGTATGGTTACCGGAAGAAACACTGGAAGCCATTAAAGAATATAAAGTAGCAATCAAAGGACCGATGACTACACCGGTAGGCGGCGGTATTCGTTCACTGAATGTTGCCATTCGTCAGCAACTGGATTTATATCAGTGTGTACGTCCTGTGCAGTATTTCAAAGGCGTACCTTCTCCGCTTAAAGATCCTAGTAAAGTTAACATGGTTATTTTCCGTGAGAACACTGAAGATATTTACGCAGGTATTGAATGGTTTGCAGAAACAGCTGATGCTAAAAAAATTATTAACTTCCTGCAAGGTGAAATGGGTGTTACCAAAATCCGCTTCCCTGAAACATCCAGCATTGGTATTAAGCCTGTTTCTAAAGAGGGTTCACAACGCCTGACCCGCGCAGCTATACGTTATGCTATTGATAATGACCGAGACAGTGTTACCATTGTTCATAAAGGTAACATCATGAAATTTACCGAAGGTGGATTCCGTGACTGGTCTTATGAAGTGGCTAAAAATGAATTTGGCGCAACTTTAATTGGTGATGGACCATGGTGCGAATTTAAAAATCCGAAAACCGGTAAAAATATCGTCATTAAAGATTGTATTGCTGATGCATTCCTGCAGCAGATTTTGCTGCGTCCGGCTGAATATGATGTGATTACGACACTGAATCTGAATGGTGACTACATTTCAGATGCTTTGGCTGCTCAGGTTGGTGGTATCGGTATTGCCCCGGGAGCCAATATCTCTGATGAATATGCCGTATTTGAAGCAACACATGGTACTGCACCTAAATATGCCGGTCAGGATAAAGTTAATCCGGGATCTATTATTCTGTCTGCCGAAATGATGTTACGTCATTTAGGCTGGAAAGAAGCTGCGGATTTGGTTATTACCTCAATTGAAAAAGCCATTGCCGACAAAATAGTCACCTATGATTTTGCCCGTATGATGGAAGGTGCAAAAGAAGTCTCCTGCTCAGATTTCGGTAAAGCTCTGATTGAACGTATGTAACTCTTCATATTATGTATTCACAAAACCGAATCCTGAAACGGGATTCGGTTTTTTTATAAAATAAAATTTTTAATCCGTTCGAAATATAAAGACAGTTATCTTCAAAAACAGTTATGTTCAGCTATAATGAATATTATCTGGAAAGTTGAAAACAATGATTTTAGGAATTCAAACCGATTCTTGCGGTCGCTGTGTACACTATCATAATGAAAATGATATCGCTGCCCTTCAATGTGCCCAGTGTAAACAATACTATGCCTGCTTTAAATGCCATGATTTGATGTGTGATCATACATTTGTAGCCATGACAACTGAAAATAGCCAACCGGTTATGTGTGGAAATTGCAAAACCCTCTTAACCTATAAACAGTATCAGCAATATCAGTGTCCGTTTTGTCAGGCTTCTTTTAATCCACGCTGCGCATTACATAAAGATATTTATTTTAAATAATATATATTATTAGTTATCATCAAGGTCAACAATTAGTCCATCTTCATCCCATTCGGTTTTACGTACTAGTTCGTTCTTTTCAAATACAGATTCACTTTTTTTGGCACCTGAATCATACCAGGTTAGAACAACACCGTTGACTTTATTATCTATAATTGCAACATCAGAAATCAGATGTCCGCTGTTATCCCACGTAGTCATCGTTTTTACCACGCCTTGATGTACAGTCATATCCTGTTTTATCTGCCCGTTAGCGTACCAGCGCTGCCAGCGCCCTTCTGCTTTTCCGTTAACGAAATAAATTTCTCCGCGTTTATGGCCATTTTCATACCAGCTGCGTGTTTTGCCATTCGGTAAACCATTTTTCCAGCTTATTTCAATCGCAAGCCGGCCATTTGGATACCAGCTATGCCATTGTCCGACTGGTTTACCATTTTTATAGTTGCCTTGTAGTTTCTTTTTACCATCCGGATACGATAGCTGTAATACGCCTTCTTTCATAGCCGGAATTAACTGTTGTAACTGATCTATGGGTAAAGCATATTCAGCAGCATATTTGTTTTTTTCAGGTTCGGAAAGAATCTGTTCATTAACCTGATCGTTTTTTGATTGGTGAGAATTCTGATGATATTGAACCTTTGGCTGCTTCTTATTCACAACCTGTTGGTTTATATCTGTATTGACAGCTTTATGCGCTTGGGACTTTATCTGCCATACAACTGTAATTACAATCAAAAAAAGTATTATGGCGAGTACGAACCAGTAAAAGCGTCTGGCTACATACATAGTTCCTGTCCCTTTTTACTAAGTAGATTCATTATTTTATGCAATAAAAATTATATCTATAGATATTACATTCTTTTTCAAATAAATGATTGATTATATGAATGTATCAATTATTTTTGCCAGTAGGTTTTCACATTAACAAACTCATAAATTCCAAATTCTGACAATTCGCGTCCGAATCCGGAATCTTTTACTCCACCAAAAGGCAGGCGTAAATCACTACTGGTATGTCGGTTAATAAATACACTACCCACATTTAAATGTTCTGCGAATTTCCATGCCTGTGAAGTGTTCTGCGTATAAATACTGGCTCCCAGACCAAAAGGATTATCATTAGCCAGCGTTAATGCATGATGATTATCATTGGCTCGCAAAATAATCGCTACTGGTCCAAATACTTCTTCATGATATACACGACAATCCGGATTGACTTTATCCAGAATAGTAGCCGGATAAAACCAGCCTTGTACATTTTCCGGGATTTTACCGCCAAGTAAGCATTGTGCACCCTGGGTTAGTGCATCCTGAACCTGCGCATGAACCAATGTACGTAAATCATTGCGATGCAGTGGTGCCAAAGTTGTGGACAGCAGCCATGGCTCCCCCATTTGTAGTTTCCGGCAGTGTTGCATAAAAGCAGCCAAAAATTCATCAGCAATATCATTATTTATAATCAGACGTTTGGCTGCATTACATGACTGACCTGCATCGCGAAAGCGTGAATAACAAGCATCTGCAGCAGCCTGCTCAATATCCGCATCATTTAATACAATGAACGCATTACTTCCGCCCAGCTCCATAACACATTTGCGTAAATGGCGGCCGGCCAGTGCTGCCAGATATCGCCCGGTTTGGGTTGAACCGGTAAAAGCCAGTGCCTGCGTTTGAGCAATAGCATATTCAATATCATCATTACTGAGCCAGACAAGTTGTAAAGGTAAATCATCCCCTATCAATTCAAACAGCATCTGGCTAATTTTGCCTACAGAAGGTGCCGGTTTTACCAGACAGGCATTTCCGGTACATAAAGCGGGAATAGCAAAGCGCAAAATCTGCCATACCGGATAATTCCATGGCATTACTGCCAATACTGTTCCTAAAGGCTCAAAGCGAACCTGACTCAGGCTTGCCTGCGTGGCAATAGTTTTATGGGCAAGCAGCTCGGGCGCTAAATGCGCATAATAACGAATCAAAGCAATAGACTTACTGATTTCTGCTTCACATTCACGCAAACAGCGCCCTACTTCAATACAAATCTGATAGGCCAGTTCAGTTTGTGCTTGTTCCAGTCGCTGAGCAAACTCTAAAAGATAATGAGTACGTGTTTGCACATTTTCACAGGCAAAATTACTTTGTTTACTGGTCAGCTGCTGATACTGTAAATCGAATTCAGCTCTGGTCAGACTTTCACGGGTAAATAGAGTTTCACCTGTAATGGCATGATAACTGGTATACAACACAAAAATCCTTCAACTGCAAACGGTAAATCCATACATATTGAATACAAGACAATACATGTTTCAAAAAATATTGACCTTATAAAATTTATAAGGTCAATAGAAATTTATTGCTCGTCAACTGTATCCAACTTTTGAGCACCCTGTTTGAGTTTATAGCGGTTTTTTAACCATTGCAGATTAGAAAAAGCCAGATTCTGTGCCAGGCTCTGGCTGATTATCTGTTTAGCCTGAGGCAAAACATTATTTATATCCTGAGGTGGTTTAATCGCAGTTATTTTAACTAATATAGGATTTTGTTGTTCAGTAATTAAAATATATGCGGGTTTATTATTTGCTGGTTTAGCTTTCATCCAAAGCTGAAAATCACCCTTAGACATAATGGCCATGGCTTGCTGCGGAGTCAGATCAGCACTTGGCGACCATTCCAGATTAGCGGTATTACCTTTATTCAGATTATCTAAAGCCTGTTTAGCAGAATTTGTAGCAAGCTTTTTAGCTTCTGCTGCAACATAATCCTGTTGTACCTGAGCTTTTACTTCTGCAAAAGTTGCCTGATGTTCTGTGCGTACATCTACAGCGCGTACTACCCAGTAAGTACCATTACCCAGATCAACCGGTTCAGAGTTGTTACGCTTTATCAGCACTTCATTTCCAAACAATGCATCTTGTAACGCTTTAGGCATACCATTGGCTGTGGCCATATCGCGTGTTACCCATTCCTGATCAGCCTTATGGATTTGTAAACCAAGTTTGTCACTAATTGGCTGCAGTGTTTTAGGATTATTAAATGCCAGGTCGCTGACAGTTTCTTTCATTTTCGCAATTGTTGCAGCACCTTTACGAATCTGGAGCTCTTGAGTTAATTGTGTTTTCACACTTTCCAATGAGGGTTTTGGTGCTGATGCAGAAGCCGGAATCTGATTATATGCTTCCTGTAATTCAGCTTCACTGACTTTTTCTTTAGCTCCGAGCTCTGCAGCAGAGAGTTCTACAAACTCATACTTCACTGCCTGTGGCATAAAATACTGCTTTTTATTCGCTTCGTAATATGCTTTCAGTTTACTATCATCAACAGCAACCCGACTGGCAAAATTTGTTGCCGGAAAAGTTACTGTCTGTAATTGGCGTGAAGCCTGCAATAAATTAATCATTTGTCTGGCCTGCACATCACTCACGACATTACCGGCCTTCATAAGATTTAACATAGTCTGCATAGCGTACTGTTTACGCATACCGTCTATCAGAGCTTCTTCTGTCATTCCTGACTGTTGTAAAAACTCGCGATATTTGGCTTCAACAAATTTTCCGTTTTCCTGAAAACTTGGATCAGATGCAATTACCTGTTTTATCTGGCTGATTGGCACACTAATATTCATATCATAGGCACCCTGCTGAATATAAGCCTGGTTAATCAGAGTTTGATAAGCAAGCTGTTTATTTACCGGATTACCAGAAGCATTCTGTAACCTCCGCTGGAAATCGTTGACATCATCTGCTTTGATTTTAATATCACCTATTTTGCTGACATAATCAGAACCGGGAACAGCCAGTGAATAGCCGCCTGCAAACACAAAACTCAGACAAATTACACCCAGAATAATCTGAGCCGGGGTTTTATATTTTTCTACAATGTGAAACATGGGATCCAGTTAACTTTTTGAAACAGACATAAATAGTATTGTAGCGGTTTTTGTTAAGCTAAACCATGGTGATTACAATCATAATGCACAAAAACGACAAACAATAAAAAAGGCGGGAGAATTCCCGCCCAGTCTAATTGCAAAATTTAAATCAAAGAGCATCTTTCAGTGCTTTACCTGCACGGAACTTAGGAGTTTTGGCTGCTTTGATTTGCAATGGCTCGCCAGTTTTCGGGTTACGTCCGGCACGTGCAGCACGTTCGCCCACATAAAATGTACCGAAACCCACTAAAGTTACAGTATCACCACTTTTCAGTGCTTTAGTAACAGAGCTAATCATACCGTCCAGAGCCTTTGCTGCAGAAGCTTTAGATAAATCGGCTTCCTGAGCAATAGCTTCAATCAATTCAGACTTATTCACAATAAAGTCCCTTTCTGTTGTTATGTTCATATGATTTCCAGTTTCCGCCCATTTCCTTTATGGCAAAAACTGAACAATACATTACGATTACTTTATAACAAGCCCAAATTCTTTATGTCAAGCGCCGACACATCTACATTGAGTTAAATCATGCCAAAAACAATGCCATTCACCAATTAGTGTTGGTGAATGGCTGCATACTTAATGTTTTACAGTTTTTGGAGTTGACTTAGACGCTGAATTAGCCATCAAATTTTCTTCAGGTGTACTCTGCCACGGGCTGGGCGGATAAGCCAGCCCCAGATTAAGTACTTCATCTATCCACTGTACCGGGTGAATAGTCAGCTGTTCACAGATGTTTGCCGGAATTTCTTCCAGATCTTTAACATTGTCTTTCGGAATCAGCACATGCTTTATTCCGCCACGTAAAGCAGCCAGCAGCTTTTCTTTCAGCCCGCCAATTGGCAGAATTTCTCCTCGCAGAGTAATTTCACCAGTCATAGCTACATCCGCACGCACCGGTATACCGGTAAAAGCAGAAACCAAAGCTAAAGTAATAGCGCTACCTGCACTCGGACCATCTTTCGGCGTAGCACCTTCAGGAACATGTACATGAATATCATTTTTTTCATAAAAATCAGGCTCGATACCCAGACTTTCAGCCCGTGAACGAACAACACTCCACGCAGCGCTGACAGATTCCTGCATCACATCACCCAGCTTCCCAGTACGCAGAATATTGCCTTTACCACGAAATTTGCTGGCTTCAATAGTTAAAAGTTCACCACCTACTTCTGTCCAGGCTAATCCTGTTACCTGACCAATACGGTTTTCATTTTCCGCTACTCCATAATCAAAGCGGCGGACACCAAGATAGTCATGTAAATTATCTGCATTAATTACAATCGTTTCTGGTTTTGCTTTAGCTTTTTTACCTTTACTGGTATTTTCTGCTGCAACCGCTTGCTTCATTACTACTTTACGGCAAATTTTGGCTATTTCACGATCAAGTGAACGTACACCGGCTTCACGGGTGTAATAACGGATAATATCGCGTACAGCTGATTCCTCAATGCAGATTTCACCGTCGCGTACACCATTTTGCTTGATCTGTTTGGCTACCAGATATTTCATGGCAATATTGATTTTTTCGTCTTCGGTATAACCGGAAAGACGAATAATTTCCATACGGTCTAATAGCGGAGACGGAATATTCATACTATTAGAGGTAGCAATAAACATCACATCTGATAAATCAAATTCAACCTCTGCATAATGATCAGAAAAAGAATGGTTTTGTTCAGGATCAAGCACTTCAAGTAAAGCACTAGCAGGATCACCCCTGAAATCATTACCTAATTTATCAATTTCATCGAGTAAAAATAGTGGGTTTTTAACACCAACCTTGGCCATGTTTTGCAGAATTTTACCGGGCATTGAGCCGATATAAGTTCGACGATGGCCGCGGATTTCACTCTCATCATGTACACCACCTAACGCCATACGAACATATTTTCGTCCGGTCGCTTTAGCAATGGATTCACCCAGTGATGTTTTACCTACACCTGGAGGGCCGACCAGACATAAAATAGGACCCTTAAGCTGATTCATGCGTTTTTGTACTACAAGATATTCAAGAATGCGTTCTTTAACTTTTTCGAGACCATAGTGGTCGGCATTCAGAATCATATCGGCTTTGACAATATCTTTGCTTACCTTAGATTTCTTTTTCCACGGTAATTCAAGCAGCGTATCTATATAATTACGAACAACTGTTGATTCAGCCGACATCGGAGGCATCATGCGCAATTTTTTGAATTCAGACAGACATTTTTCTTCTGCCTCTTTGCTCATACCTGCCTGGCGAATCTGCGCTTCAAGATTAGTCAGATCATCATCTTCTTCACCCAGCTCTTTCTGAATCGCTTTTACCTGCTCATTCAGATAATATTCGCGCTGCGATTTTTCCATTTGCCGCTTTACTCGCCCGCGAATACGTTTTTCTACCTGAAGGATATCCAGCTCAGACTCAAGCAAATGAAGTAAATGTTCCAGACGCGCAGTCACATTGGTCATAGCAAGGATTTGCTGACGCTGATCAAGTTTCAGCTGCAAGTGGGCAGCAATAGTATCAGCCAGACGGCTAAGAGTATCGATACCGTTAATAGTAGTAATGACTTCTGCCGGAATTTTTTTATTCAATTTTGCCAGCTGTTCAAACTGGGATAATAATGTACGACGTAATGCCTCATCATCGTGTTTATCCTCTTCAATGGCATCCGTACATTTTTCTATATGAGCCTCAACATACGGCCCGCTTTCATCAATATACTGTACCTTAGCCCGGTACAGACCTTCCACAAGTACTTTAACCGTACCATCAGGTAATTTAAGCACTTGCAGAATACTGGCTACTGTGCCCATGTCATACATGTCTTCAGCATGTGGCTCATCAGTATCTGCGTTTTTCTGTGCCAGCAAAAATACCGGTTCATCATGCTCCATGGCAGCATCCAGAGCCGCTATGGATTTTTCACGTCCTACAAAAAGGGGCAATACCATATGCGGGTAAACGACAACATCACGCAAAGGCAACATTGCCATCGTGGTTGGCTGTAACGGAGCAGAATCATAAACTTCAGCCATGTAATGCCTCAATCTTTCCTGGAAATATGCAATTAAATTGGATGTTAAAATGGTGCTAAACCAGTTTTTTTCAAGTATTTCAAATATTGAATAATTATTGAAAAATTCTGTATCAAGAAGATTTATTTTAAAAAGAGAAATATTAGCCGGACAAATATATGGCATCTGAAATTAATCTGTCCGGCCAGATAAACTAGCGAATTACCGGTTTATAGCGAATACGTTTAGGTTTTGCACCTTCTTCTCCCAGACGACGTTTTTTATCAGCTTCATACTCCTGATAATTGCCATCAAAAAATACCCATTTTGATTCACCTTCAGCAGCCAGAATATGTGTGGCAATCCGGTCAAGAAACCAGCGATCATGTGAAACGACGAGTACGCTGCCGGCAAATTCCAGTAATGCCTCTTCAAGTGCACGCAGAGTTTCCACATCCAGATCATTTGATGGTTCATCCAGCAGCAATACATTACCACCGGAAATTAAAGTTTTGGCCAGATGCAGACGTCCGCGCTCACCTCCGGATAGTTTTCCTACAATTTTACTCTGGTCACTGCCTTTAAAGTTGAATCTGCCCAGATAGGCTCGCGCAGGAATTTCAAATTGTCCTACCTGTAAAATATCACGCCCTTCTGCAATTTCATCAAACACGTTTTTATCATCATGCAGACCGTTACGGCTTTGATCAACAATTGATAATTTTACTGTCTGACCAATCTTTACCTCACCCGTATCCGGCTGTTCCTGTCCGGTAATCAGTTTGAATAATGTAGATTTACCGGCTCCGTTTGGACCGATAATACCAACAATGGCACCAGGCGGAATTTTAAAACTTAAATCATCAATGAGTAATTTGTCACCAAAACTTTTACAGACACGCTCAAACTCAATCACCTCATTACCTAGACGCTCGGCTACCGGAATAAATATTTCCTGAGTTTCATTACGTTTCTGATATTCGTAATTACTCATTTCTTCAAAACGCGCCAGACGGGCTTTAGATTTAGCCTGACGCCCGCGCGCATTCTGTCTTACCCACTCAAGCTCTTGCTTCATGGCTTTAATTCTTGCGGCCTCGGTTTTAGCTTCGTTCTCAAGTCGGGCTTCTTTTTGTTCCAGCCATGAACTATAGTTACCTTTCCATGGAATACCATGCCCACGGTCTAATTCCAGAATCCACTCTGCAGCATTATCCAGAAAATAGCGATCATGCGTAACAGCTACTACTGTACCCGGAAAACGAACCAGAAACTGTTCCAGCCATTCTACTGATTCTGCATCAAGGTGATTAGTCGGTTCATCCAGTAACAGCATATCCGGCTTACTTAATAGCAATTTACATAATGCAACCCTGCGTCTTTCCCCACCGGACAAATTACCAATCCGTGCATCCCATTCTGGTAACCGCAGTGCATCAGCAGCAATTTCAAGCTGATGTTCTAAATTATCTCCGGCCCCTGCCGCGATAATAGCTTCCAGCCGTGCCTGCTCTTCAGCCAGCGCATCAAAATCAGCATCCGGCTCTGCATAAGCTGCATATACTTCTTCCAGTTTTTTCTGTGCGCCAGCCACATCCCCCAAACCGGATTCCACTTCTTCTCTTACTGTTTTATCAGCATCAAGCTGGGGCTCCTGTGGTAAATAGCCGATTTTGATACCACTCATTGGAATGGCTTCACCTTCAAATTCGGTATCTACTCCGGCCATAATTTTTAAAACAGTGGATTTCCCAGCACCATTAAGTCCCAGCAAACCAATTTTGGCACCGGGAAAAAAAGATAAAGAAATATCCTTGATAATCTGTTTTTGTGGCGGCACGGTTTTACTTACGCGCAGCATTGAGTATACATATTGGCTCATAGCATATTCATCAGTGTAAATTAGTCAGAATCAGCCTGAAAGGAAGGGCTGATGATTATGATTTTAATTTTAGCATGCATATACCTGCTGTTTCCGGATGCTTTGCGTTAAAATACCACCATTTATTTCTTTGCTATCTTTCATGAATATAATCTCAACTCTGATAGATTTCATTTTACATATTGATCAGCACCTGCAATTTATTGTGACTCAATATGGAATATGGATTTATGTAATTCTGTTTGCTTTGATTTTTTGTGAAACCGGATTAGTAGTTACTCCGTTTCTGCCTGGGGATTCCTTGTTGTTTGCAGCTGGTGGAATCGCTGCTATAGGCGAAATGAATGTGCATTTTATGGTTGTGTTGTTACTGGCTGCCGCTATCATCGGTGATGCCGTAAATTTTTCAATCGGAAAAAAATTTGGTGCCCATCTGTTTGCAAATCCGCATTCAAAAATATTCAAACAAATTTATTTACACAAAACACAGGAATTTTATGCAAAGCATGGCGGAAAAACGATTATCATTGCCCGTTTTGTCCCAATAGTGCGTACATTTGCACCATTTGTAGCCGGAATGGGACATATGCATTATGGTCATTTTATACGCTATAACTGTATTGGTGCTATCCTCTGGGTTGTGCTGTTTTCTTATGCCGGATATTTTTTTGGTAATCTGCCATTCATTAAACAGAATCTTTCTCTGGCACTGATTATTATCATTGCTGTTTCTCTATTGCCGGCTGTTATAGAAATACTGCGCCACAGATTTGCAGCTTCAAAGCAAAATTAAATATTCTTTTCTGCTGTTAATAACGATATTACAGGCATGTTATGAGTCAGATACATGTATTACCCGATCATTTAATTAACCAGATAGCTGCCGGAGAAGTGATTGAACGTCCGGCCAATGCACTGAAAGAAATAATTGAAAACAGTCTGGATGCGGGAGCCAGCCATATTGATATTCAGCTGGAAGCCGGCGGTATCAAACGATTGTCGGTTACTGATGATGGCCAGGGCATAGATAAGACAGATATTCCGCTAGCTTTACATCGCCATGCAACAAGTAAAATCAGTTCTCTGGAAGATCTGGAAAAAGTAGTAAGCATGGGTTTTCGTGGTGAAGGTCTGGCCAGTATTGCCTCAGTCAGCCGCCTGACTCTAACCAGCCGTACAGATATGGATAATCACGCAACTCAGATTTATGCAGAAGACGGCAAACTCAGTGATGTTAAACCAGCTGCACATTCCATTGGAACAACTGTTGATGTAGTTGAACTTTTTTTCAACACACCGGCAAGGCGTCAGTTTCTTAAATCTCCTGCAACTGAGTTTGCCCATTGCCGTACCATGGTAGAACGTCTGGCACTGGCTCATCCTGAAGTAGCATTCAGTTTACAACATAATAATAAAAATATACTTTCATTGCCTGCGCAATCCCTGCAAGAGCGCTGCTCAGCCATTATGGGAACAGATTTTACCGCTGCCAGCCTGAGTGTTGATGAAAAACTCAATGAAATGCGTTTACACGGACTTATTGGTAAACCTACTTTTACACATGGCAAAACCAGCCAGCAATATATTTTTGTCAATCAACGATTTGTACGGGATAAAATTATTCTGCATGCAGTTAAACAGGCATATAACGATGTTTTACATCAGGCTTTAACACCTGCATTTATCCTGTTTCTTACCTTGCCTCCTACCGAAGTTGATGCAAATGTCCATCCAACCAAAACTGAAGTGCGTTTCCGCCAAGGTCAGGCTGTACATCAGCTTGTATTTCATACTTTGAATAAATGTCTGGCTTCTACGAATGCCAGCCATACCAGCTCTGTATCTCAGCCGGAAACAGCACTCAAAGATATTATGCAAAAACAGCCGGCTGAAGTTCAACAAGTATTTGGTTCTAATAAAATCAATACTGCAATACAGTCTCCGGCACCATATCAGCGAAGCCATACACCAGTTCAGCGCAATCTGAGTTTAAAAGAATCACAGAGTGCTCTGAATACTTATGCTGAATTATATAAATCAGAACCAGTACTTGAAAACAATACAATCAGTATCCCACAATCAGCAGAAGTTGATAATGAACTGGCCAACTTGGAGCAAGTACGCGGTATAAATTCTACTTATCAATCAGTACAGGTAAATGAAACGATAATTCCCCCACTGGGATATGCTATTGCCCAGCTACTTGATATCTATATTCTGGCACAAGCAGAAGACGCACTTATTCTGGTCGATATGCATGCTAGTGCCGAACGGGTAAATTATGAAAAAATGAAGCAACAGCGCGATGCAACGGGTAAAGTAAATAGTCAGACATTACTGATTCCAATCCGCTTTAATGCCAGCCATGAAGAAATTGCCCTGGCAAATGAATATGCCGCTACTTTACAAGATTATGGTCTGGATATTTCGGTTGAAAATCATCAGCAATTGGTGGTGCATACCGTACCCGCTATGTTGGTAAAAAGCGATATTAAGATGCTGGTACAAGAAGTTTTGGATGATTTAATGAAAATTGGCAGTAGCGAAGTCATCAGGGAACGGGAAAACCGCATTCTTTCCACTTTAGCCTGTCACGGTTCAGTACGTGCGGGACGTAAATTAACTTTACCGGAGATGAATGCATTACTGCGCGATATGGAAATTACAGAACGTGCTAATCAGTGTAATCATGGTCGCCCAACATGGGTAAAACTTCGCTTGCAGGATTTGGATGCTTTATTTTTGAGAGGTCAATAATTATCTATACTAAGATTAGATATATAAATTAATAAAAACCTCTTAATCAGCAAGATTAAGAGGTTTTATACTAATGGTAGTTAGTGATTAGCGGTAGCTTGAGATACAGAAGCAGTTTCAGACGCTGCCGGTAATTCAGCATAATCCGGCTCAGGTTCTGATTCGTTATTCCACATTTTGCCATTCAGATAAAGCTTACCACCCATTAATTTCAGATGAGTTTTAATAACTCCATTGTTGACTTGTATATAGCCTTTGGTTTGCATGGATTTAACTGCACTATCAATCATCAAGCGGATTGTCTGGTCAATATCTTCAAGAGCTTCCGGACCTCCAGCACTGGCATCCACAGTAAAAAAGGCACGAGCCTGACTGATAGCAAAATTTTCCATTATTGCCTGAGGAATGGCAAAGTCCATCTCTGATTCAGTTTTGTTCAGCATTAATCCAAACTGCTGCATATCAGAGGCAAGCAGGTTTTTGAAACCAAGGCTGCCATGTATATCTATTAAGCCCTGCGGCATTTGCAATTTAAAACTGTTCAGTTTAATAAGCGGGTCATGAGTAAACAATCCCTGCCCCTCATTACGTACAGCAGATACAATTGCTGCGCGAAGTTGCTCATTATTCAGATTCTGAGTGGATAACTGAGTAATTTTATTATTAATCGCTACTAGACTGGCTGCATCCAGATGTTCGGCAGATGCATCAATATCCAGCGGACCATAAACATCATTGCCATACTCTAATTTAGCAAAACCAAATTTACCATTGCTATTAATCCACTGATCTTTTTCCTGAGTAGAAGTAGCCAGTTTCAGATCCTGAATGTTAATTTTGGCAGGAATACTGCTACCAGCCGGACTAATAAATGCACCTATCTGCAAATTGGTTACCAGATTAACCAATTGATCTAAACGGATACTGTTATCTGATACATCATTCCAGATAAATGTAATGTTTTTGATACTCAGATCACTATTACCTAAAGCCAGTGATGTTTTACCATGTTCTGTATGGCTATTCAGCTTTAAATCCTGATAAGACGTATGTCCTTTAGTCGCCAGAATCACATCCAGACCAGGACTGACGGTATGACTATCATAACTATTAAAATCTTTAGCATAATCAATTGTAGAATCCAGCCCCTGCCAATTGATTTTAATTCCGGATAATTCTTCATAATTGAATTTCGGAATTACAACGTGCATTTGTCCGCTTCCACTTAAATTAATAGTATTTTCAAGCTGTAGTGGCGCATTCTGACCAAAAAAACGATCAAGAATCTGTTTTGCCTGAGGCGTGAACTGTAGCTCAGTTTCTACATGAGCCCGTACAGGACGAATACTGCCGGCAAATAATCCATGATGTACATGATTAACCAAAGTAATCGGTTGTTGCAGTACCGTGCGTACATTATCCGGTAACTGTTGCTGTACACCGGCAAAAAAACTGGGTTTAAAGCGAATCTGCATAGTCTCTGTTGAGCTAAACCAGCCGCGTTCATAGTTCTGCTTTTCAATCAGTAGAAAAGAATTTTTGGCTAGTAAAGCACGCTGTTCGTCAAGACTTTGCTGGGCTTTAATACCCAGATAGTATGGCAAACCCAGTAAAATCAGTAATACAACCGCCACTAAGGCAGCAACAATCGTTACAATACGTTTATTCATGCTTGAAATATCTTATATATCTACGTTCTGCAAGATTAGCAGGATAACATCAAACAGAGCATTTGTCCGCCGGGTTTGCTGCTGATAACTGCCCTAGTTTCATTCCGGTATCTGCAAATCAGACCTGAAAAATAAAAATATTAATTGTTTGGTAGGGTGTTTACCAAAAGCCGCTGCCGCTGTTGTTCAAATAAACAAATAGTTGCAGCCATAGCCACGTTAAGTGATTCAGTCTGACCAGTCATGGGAATAATTACGCGTCTGGAAGCAGCTTGTAGCATTTTTGCACTCAGTCCGCTTCCTTCATTACCGAATATCCAGCCGGCAGGTTCGTTCAGATTTAATGTATAAAGACTATGAGACTCAGGACTCAATGCCGTAGCATACAACGGATAGGCATAATCTGTACACCATGCTGTTAAATCGGAAACAGTCTGTATATTCAAATAGGCATGCGCGCCCATTGCTGCACGTAATACTTTAGGCGACCAGACATCAACACTATCTTTGCTCAGTACAATATTATGAACACCGGCAGCCAGAGCACTGCGTAAAATGGTACCGGTATTACCGGGATCCTGTACTCTTTCTAAAAGAATAACATCCTGAATATCTGATGCAGATACAACCTCCGGTAGCTTCACTATTGCTACAGGTTCTCTTGAATTAACTAAATCACTGATTTTATCCAGTAGATTGTTCGCAACCAGTACAACCTGATGTGCCGGAATTGTTGCGAGTAAATCAGAAATTTCCGAGTCATGAATACGCTGTTGCGGTAAATATAATGTCTGAATTAAATATCCTGCCTGAATGAATGTTTCAATCAGATGAACACCTTCCAGTACAGCAAGCTGATGCTGACGGCGGTAATGAGACTGAGCAATTAATCTGGACAAATGCTTTAGCTCATTATTACTGGCAGATTGTATAATTTTATAACTCATACAATATTCTGGCTTTCTTCTAATTGCTGATTAAGAACCTGACTGATTTGATTAACGGCTGTTAAAGTACGCAGCTGGGTAAATAACTTTCCGGCTTCAGGGTAATTTAATTTAAGCATGCCCAGCCATTGCTTTAGTCTGGATACCGGATAAGCAGAACCCTCGGCAGCTTTATCACAGCAACTATTAAAAAAATCATTAATCCACGGCAGAATTTCTTGCCATGATAGTGCAGATATTACTTGCCCATGATTATAGGCAGCAATTTGGCGTGCCAGATCCGGACATTGAATTGCCCCGCGCCCCAGCATAACATCTTTACAATTACTAACAGCACGGATTTTCTGATAATCAACCAGTGTAAATACATCACCATTGGCAATAACCGGAATACGAACTACCTGATTAATACGCCCTATCCATTCCCAATGAGCGGGAGGCCGGTATCCTTCGCTTTTTGTACGTGCATGTACGGTTAGCTGCTGTGCACCACCCTGTTCTATGGCCTGTGCACAATCTAGAGCCAGATCTTTATTTTCATAACCCAGACGCATTTTGGCACTCAGCATAAATTTATCTGGCAGGCTTTTGCGTACTTTGGCTACTATTTGTTCAATTTTATCCGGATATTGCAGGAGAACTGCACCACCCTGATGCTGGTTAACAGTAGGAGCCGGGCAACCAAAATTCAAATCAATATGTGTAGCCCCCAGTTCAACCACTTTTTGAGCATTCAGTGCCATATTTTCTGCATCGCTTCCTAATATCTGTACGGCCACAGCAGTACCGGCCTGAGTTTGATTATTATTTGCCAGTTCAGGCATATATTTCAGCCAGATAGAGCGACCATGAATGGTATGAGTTATGCGCACAAATTCGGTAACACAAACATCAAATCCGCCAATGCGTGTTAGCAGATCGCGCATTGGCGCATCTATTAAACCCTGCATAGGCGCCAAAAATAATTTTGGTACAGTACTTTTAGTTTGCAAAATAATACAGCTCACACAAATTACAATTACTTAAATCAAAAAACAACGCAACTCGTTTTATAAACAAGTTGCGTCGACAATTATAAAATAAAATTGCTTTTAAAAGCTTTAATCGCGTAATGTTTCAATCAGATCGATTAATAATTCAACATCTTCTTTTTTCAATACTTCAAAGCCGTCATTTAAACCCAAGTCCTCCAGCAACATTTCACCAGCCGGAGTATCACGCATGGTACTGAATGCATTCTGTAAGTTTTCCAGCATTTCTGCATTACGCGGATGCAATAAAATCAAATGATATAAATCATTGATTTTACTTTCAATTAACAGATTTAAGCGACTACGTGTAATAGAGGTCAGTTTATGATAAGCAGAGGACATAAATAAACCAATATTACCCTGATTCTGTATCAGTCCGCGTGCAACAGCTGCAAAAGATTCACTTTTAATCCATGTTAAATCTTTTTCTTCTATATCTACGGCTTCCAACAGTCGCAAAGCAATTAATTTAACATCATAATTCTCGGTACACAGAATTGACATACCGGGCTTGATATCTGCAAGTGACTTAATATCACTGTCAGCACTACTGGCAATAACCATCTCATCAAAACGATTGACAGGCTTTACTACCGGCAAATAACCAAGTTCGCGAATAAGCTTGGAAGCATTGAACGGATTGGCATAGATAATATCAACATTATCATTGTCAATTTCCTGCTGTTCTTCTTCAGAATTGCTGGCCATAGATAAATGCACTGGAGCATCAATCAGCCGTTGCAGGCGAGTATTAAGAAAATGCCATCCGGCATAGTATTCAGGAGGAAAATCTGGGGCAATTAAAAAATTGATAGTCATGAGTTACCCCGCTCTTCTTTCATGAGACCTTCATATAATGTCTGCATTTCTAATACTTTACTGCGGGAAGGTTTACGTCGTACAGAGGTATAGCCTTCAATAACACCATCACGGATATTAGGTACTATCGTAGCGTAAACCCAGTAAAAACCACCATCTTTACGCAGGTTTTTTACATAACCATGCCATTTTTTTCCTTGCTCTACAGTATCCCACAAATCTTTATAAGCTACTTTGGGCATATCAGGATGGCGTAAAATATAGTGCTCGGCACCCATCAGTTCATCGCGCGACCAACCACTCATGTGTACAAACACTTCATTTGCATGAGTGATAATTCCCTTCAGATCTGTTCTTGAAGTAATCAGACAGCCGTCAGGAAACTCTGTTTCTACATCAGTACAATATACCGTGCGTTTTATACCATCGTAATGTGTCAATTCAAATGTGCGATGTTCAATTTCAGGCACTTTCATTGGTGAAATCATTATGACTCCATTTTCTTGAATGTGGACAACCAAGCAAATAATGCAATAATTAATTTGCAATATATATTGCGCCGATTAGCAAAAGAACACAAAGCATTTAATCAGGTTGTGTAAAAAAAGACACTATTTATTGACACAAATCAACCCATATTCAATTTAATGTAAAAAAAAATATACACTGATTAATTAGATATAACATATAATTGAGCGATATATCAACTAAAAAAGCTCTATATTTACCGTTTCTTTGAAGACTCAGACTGATATAAACCAGCCCATTTCATAATATTGGCTACTTCAAATTCATTCAGTTCGTAATACTGACCACGTTTCAGTCTATTAGGTAAAGCAATTGGTCCAAATCGCACGCGAACCAGACGGCTTACAGTCAACCCCTGACTTTCAAACAAACGTCTTACCTCACGATTGCGACCCTCTTTAATGATGATGTTATACCATTTATTCGCTCCTTCACCACCCTGTTCCCACAGATGCTGAGCCTGAGCAATACCATCTTCCAGTTCAACACCATTGAGCAAACTCTGTTTCTGTTCTTCACTCAGTTCACCCAGAACACGGACAGCATATTCGCGTTCTACTTCAAAACTCGGATGAGCAAACCGGTTAACTAGTTCGCCGGAAGTGGTTAATATCAATAGCCCACATGTATTGATATCCAGACGACCAATGGCTACCCAGCGACTGCTGGCAGTTTGAGGCAAGCGGTCAAATACACTGACTCTTCCCTGGGGATCATCACGGCTGACAATTTCACCTTCTTGTTTGTAATAAACCATAATGCGCGGCAAACGATCCGGCCATTTAATATTAATAGCAGAACCGCGCACACTGACTTCATCATCCGGCGTGATTTTGTCTCCCAATTGAGCCACTTTACCGTTAATACGTACCAGCCCCTGGCTAATCCACTGTTCCATTTCCCGTCTTGAACCGGCACCAGAAGCGGCAAGAGCTTTTTGCAGTCTCACAGGCTCCATTTTTTCCAGACTGATACGCTGGTCTTTCAGCATCCGTGCCCGTTGCTGAATTTCTTGATTAGGCGTACGCTGCACCAGTTTTTTGGCACGCTGAACTTTCGTTTTTGGATTAGCTGTAATTACAGAACTATCCGCTTTACCACCAGTATTATTTTGCTGTCTGAGAGCTGATTTGGTCTTATTGCCAGAGTGCCGCCCGGAAACATGTTTATTGCTTTTACTGGCTACTCCGTCGCGTATCTGACGTTTAGTTAATTTTTTCTTAGCTTGATTCATTCATATACTCCTATCTGTCTTCAGACAGTTCTTCTGCGGTAGACTGATCTACGGCAGGTTCATTTAAATCAGGTAAGACAAGCTCACCCAATTCAGTTAATGGTGGTAACTGGCTTAAATCTTCCAGCTGCAAATCACTCAGAAAGCCAGCTGTGGTAGCCCATAAATTTGGTCTTCCCAGGCTATCACGCTGTCCGATAATTTCTATCCAGCCTCGATCCTGTAATGTTTGTAAAACATTACTTGAGACAGCAACACCACGGATAGCCTCAATATCACTTCGCGTTACCGGCTGCTGGTAGGCAATGATGGCCAGTGTTTCCAGTACAGCCCGGGAATAACGGGGGGTGCGCTGAACATCCAGACTGGCCAAACGGGGATAGGCAGCATGAATAACCTGAAAGCGCCAGCCCTCGGCACTATGCACCAGATTAAGTGCCCTTTCTTGCCAGCGTATTTGCAGTGCTTCCAGTATGCTGGTTAACTCATCTGATGATAAAGGTGGTTCAGTAAGAGCAGACAAAGTTTTTTCACTTAATGCCTCACTTTGGGTCAGCAATGCAGCTTCAATTAATGCATCGATAGAAACAGATTGATTCATAGTCATATATTTCTATACTTAAATTGAAATCCGTTTTAAATAATCTATAAAGATTAACCTTTGCGCGCAGCTTTTCTGGCTGCCCGTTCTGCCTTAAGCTGTGCTTCATGCTGCTGACCTTTTTTCAACCAAACTGCCCACTGATTGGGCGTTTCCAATGTAATACGACCGATTAGTCCGTCACGAAAATCAGTCAGCAGGCGTTCAGCAGCTTTCTGGTAATCAATGCGCCCGCCACTTAATAATGCACCACGCTTTTTACCTACCCATTCTAACCATTGATCATCAAGCCAGTGCGGGCTTTCGCTCAGGTCAGCCTGATAGCGTTGCTGTAGTAATGGTAAATAATGCCGGCGCAGATAATCCAGTAATTCCAGTGCTACCACCTCTTCATCCAGGGCATTGCGACCCACGGCACCACTGGCAGCTAAATTATAACCGGCCTCCTCAACTATAATTTTCGGCCATAACATTCCGGGCGTGTCGTATAACCAGAAATCATCAGCCAGTATCAGTCGCTGTTCAGCCTTAGTAATACCCGGTTCATTACCGGTTTTAGCACTGCGTTTACCCAGCATGCCATTAATTAAGGTAGATTTACCTACATTGGGAATACCGCAAATAAGCACTCTCAGTGGTCTGTCCAAACCGTGGCGATTAGGAACCAGTGCACGGCTGGCCGCAATAATTCTGTTAGCAGCCTGCTTTTCTGATGCATCCAGTGCCAAGACATTCGTATTGGGCTGGGAACGGTAATCAGCCAGCCACAACTCTGTGCGCTCGGGATCAGCTAAGTCCTGCTTGTTCAGAATTTTTAATTTTGGTTTATTCCCGGACAGTTTTGCCAGCAAAGGATTGGCACTGGAAGCAGGCAGGCGGGCATCCAGTACTTCAATTACCATATCCACGCTCTTTATCCGTTCGGCAATGACTTTTTTGGCTTTGTTCATATGCCCGGGATACCACTGAATAGCCATAAACTGTCCTTGTCTGAAATCAAAAATATCAAAACTGAAAACATTCAGGCAGCCTGACATCAGGCTGCCTGAATAACGCATAATGCGTATTATACCGTTTTTTCAGAATGATTACTTAATTCTAACTGTCTGTGCCGAATCAATACTGAATAAGCATTTAACCTGTTTGCCAGTGCTTCTACAATATAGACAGAACGATGCTGACCACCAGTACAGCCGATGCCAATATTAACATAACTGCGACTTTCTTTTTCCATGTGCGGTAACCAGCGCAATAGAAAACCGGATAAATCATCTATCATTTCTGCCATAACTGGCTGTCCGGAAAAAAATGTCTTTACAGGTTCATCCAGACCACTATACGGACGTAAGTGGAAATCGTAATAGGGATTAGGTAAAAAACGCACATCAAAAACGAAATCAAGACCGGCAGGTACACCAAATTTATAACCAAAAGACTCCAGAACAACACGCATTGGCGCTACCGGCAAGTGCAACCATTGCTGAATCTGACGGCGCAATTGCGGTACATTCAGTAATGAAGTATCTATTACATAAGCATAGCTTTGCAAAGTGGACATGTATTGCTGTTCAGCAGAAACACTCTCACTTAATGTTTTATGTTCCCGTGCCAATGGATGGCTGCGGCGTGTTTCTGAAAACCGGCGCAGTAAAACGGCTACTGAAGAAGTTAAAAACAGCAAATCTACCTGATGTCCCAGAGTACGTAACTGTGTGACCAGTTCCAATAGATCTGCAGGGTTGAAGCGTGAACGGATATCTACGCTTACGCCAAGTTGCGCTACATGACTGGCTGCATAGTGTTCAATTAGACCAGGCAACAGCTTTACTGGTAAATTATCAACACAGACAAAGCCAACATCTTCCAGTAAACGTAAAGCAATGGATTTTCCGGAACCGGATAATCCGCTAATCAATACTATCCTCATGATTCACCGCATCCTCTTTCAGCATTGAATTATGACGATCCAGAAATTGCTTGGTACTGTCCTGACCACGCATTTGTAAAATAAAGTTACTGACAGCAGCTTCTACCAATACAGCCAGATTTCGACCCACTGCTACCGGCAGAGTAACACTGCGAATAGATACATTGAGAATGCTTTCAGTTTCACTTTTTATACTCAGACGGTCAATCCTTTGCATATGGGTATCATCGGCCAATACCAGATTGATTATCAACTGTAACTGCTTTTTGGGTCGTACAGCAGTTTCACCGAAAATTGCCCGTATATTCAAAACACCAAGACCGCGCACTTCAAGAAAATCTTTCAGCATAGCCGGACAGCGGCCTTCAAGTGTTTCCGGCCCGATACGGTATAACTCCACCGCATCATCTGCCACCAAGCCATGTCCGCGTGATATTAGTTCCAGTGCCAGTTCGCTTTTACCCAGACCTGACTGACCGGTTATCAGCACACCAACTTCAAATACATCCAGAAATACGCCGTATTTAACTGTAGAAGCTGCCAGCACCCTCTGCAGATAAATTCGCAAAACATCCATCAGAAAAGGGCTTTCTGTTTTGGATGTCAGCAAAGGAACATTATGCGTATGACAATAATCACGCAGCATATAGGGCACAGGTAAATCATTTGCGACTATGATCAGTGACATAGTCAAATCGAACAATTCATTAAGCGTGGTTTTGATTTCACCCGCTTCAATTTTATTCAGATACTCGACTTCTGCAATCCCGATTACCTGTACCTGATTGGGATGAATAAAATTCAGATGTCCTACCAGCGCCAGTACCGGCTTATCGGCGTCAATACTGATACGGTTATCCGCACCGGCTGTGCCGGCAGACCATGCAAGTTTCAGTTTTGTCTGATTGTCATGATATAAGCGCCGTACCGAAATACTGGGCATAGTAATGTTTCCTTATACCTGTTCTGCTATCAGTATTTCACGCACACTTTCGGCACTGGTAGCAGACAATAATGCATTGCGTACAGATTTTTGTGAAAATTTTCCGGCCAGTTCCGATAAAACATTCAAATGCTTGGTTGATGCATTTTCCGGTACCAATAGTATAAATACCAGACTGACGGGTTGCTCATCCGGAGCATCAAATGCGATGGGTGTCTGCAGACGGAAAAACGCACCTACCGTATCCTTCACTGCACCGGTACGCCCGTGCGGAATGGCCACACCCTTACCTAGTGCGGTTGAGCCCAGCTTTTCGCGTGCAAACAAACAATTAAAAACATCTTCCTGCGACAAACCTGCCTCTTCGGATAATAATTGACCGGCTTCTTCAAACAGACGTTTCTTACTACTTACATTTAAATCAAGAACCACATGTGAAACCGGTAAAATATCCCCAATTAAACTCATGCTCATATTCAATTCCTATCAAACTGCACTGTACAGCCGGCTAATCCGAAAAGGGGACTAATTTACTTTGCTGATTCAGATGCAATTTATTTCAATACAATCAAATTACAAAATTATCTCTTATTTCTACCTGATAATGCTTTCATCGTTCATGATTTGCCTATCCAGTAATGCAGAAGTAATCCAATAAACAGGATAAGACCAATCCGGTTATTACGAACAAACATGGTAAAGCATATTTTGCGGTCTCTCGTACGAATATTGAGCCACTGACAATACTGCAAAACAGATACAATTACCAGTGCCAGCCAGTACCAGATAGTGGCGTGAATCTGCCAGCCAGCCAGAATCATCAGCAGATCAAACCCTGCATGACACAACATAACAGCAGTAATATCGTGATTACCAAAAGTAATTGCAGATGTATGAATGCCGATTTTTAAATCATCTTCTTTATCTGCCATGGCGTATATAGTGTCATAAGCTAAAGTCCACAATGTATTGGCGGCCAGCAAAATCCACGCAATCATCGGCACATGATTAGTTATCGCTGCAAACGCCATAGGTATCCCAAACGAAAATGCCAGACCAAGATATAACTGCGGTAATGGAAAAAAACGTTTAGTAAACGGATATGTCATGGCTAGAAATAGTGCGGGAATACTCATCAGCCAGGTAAGCCGATTCATAGGCAGCAAACAGAATGCAGATAAAATACACAATAGTAATGTCAGTATGAGCGCTTCTTTTTTACTTACCTTTTTTAAAGCAAAAGGTCGCTGACAGGTACGATCAACAGCACCGTCAAAATCGCGGTCTGCATAATCATTAATCACGCAACCGGCACTACGCATTAAAAAAGTGCCGATTGTAAACAGCAGCACGATTAACCAGTCCGGATATCCGTCTGCAGCAATCCATAAAGCCCACCAGGTTGGCCATAACAGCAATAACGTACCAATCGGCCGGTCTATACGCATTAACTGTGTATAGACTTGAAAGCGCTCAGCCAACTGCCCGTTTTTTTTATCTTGCAGTTTCCTTTCTACAAAAAATCGATTCACACCTGTCTTTCAATGTTAATGCATGATTAAAAAATACAAAGATAGCCTCTGCCACATTGCCAGAACACTACTGATGCTACTACTATCAGAAAGAAGTCGGCAAACCAAATAATTGTAGCATAAGCATAACAGCTAACTGCACTCTGAAACCATAATCCAAAGGAGTAAGATATGGATTTAATTTTATGGCGTCATGCCGAGGCTGAAGACAGCCGCAATGATATGGCACGAAGATTAACAATTAAAGGGCAGCAGCAGGCAAAGTCCAGTGCTCAATGGTTGCATCAGCATTTACCGAATAACTTTCAAGTTTTCTGCTCAGAAGCAGTAAGAGCACAGCAAACTGCAGAATTTCTTAAACAGCCTTTGACTATTAATAAATTACTGAATCCTAACAGCCATCCGCTTAATCTCGCTACTTTTCTGCAACAACAGAACGCTGCTTCTTCTACACAGATATGGGTAGGTCATCAACCATGGATAGGTCAGTTCTGCGCTTATTTGCTCAACGGCATCTGGTTACCGCAGCAATTCTGGTCAGTGAAAAAATCAGCTTTTTGGTGGTTTGATGTCCGTTTTTATCAACAGCGCCATCAGGCACGGCTAAAAGTCGTTCTTTCACCCGCTGCTTTAAAATAAACCATACAGATATAATCTGCAAATGAAAGCATATAGCGATGAGTTGGTTACATAAAAATGTCAATATCGGACATAATCAGTTCAATGAAAAAAGCTTTTTCACAAAGCTTAGTAAAAATGCCTTAATTCTGGGTAAACCCGTAATGGTGCAGCTATACACCTTATATCTGCTTTTTAAATCAGCAGAAACACCGCTACGCAGTAAAATGCTGATATTGGGTGCCCTGCTCTATTTTCTCAGTCCTATAGATCTGATTCCGGATTTACTCGGACCAATAGGATTTACTGATGATATTGCGGTTATTACCATGGTATGCAGACAACTGCAAAAAGCCATCACACCGGCACTTAAAGCTCAGGCTGAAATAGCTGTTTCCCGATTCTTTCACCGTTAAATCATACCTTCCTGCTAAGCTATTCAATATTATTTTGATATAGCCGCATCAGTTTATCCATAAAAATAAAAAGCTGCTGGTTCATAACAGAATAATCAAAATATCTGATTTCCTCTGCTGACTGAATAAAAGGATAATCAGCTGCTTTCTCTAATTCAGATGCAGAAGCTGCAATTAATTTATCAATAGCTTTTGCATTCAGCTCCAGATGACACTGAAAACCGTATACCAACGGTGCATAACGGATAATCTGATGCGGACAACCTTTACTATAGGCAAGCACTTGTGCCTGTTCGGTCAGACCCGGCATATCACCATGCCAATGTGCCACTAGCATTTCTTTATCAAAATGAGAGATAAGTTCATCCGCCATACCTGCATGAGTTAGATAAATTGGAAAATAACCAATTTCTTTATTAGGACTGTGTTTATACATTCCGTTTAAAGCCTGCCCGATTAATTGGGCACCTAAACAAATACCAAGCACAGCCTTACCATTATTAATGGCACTGAGAATCAGACTTTGCTCTGCGTTAGTATCAAAATAAGGGCATTCCTCAATTGTCGTAACTGGTGATTGCGGCCCCCCCATAATAATCAGCATATCGAAACCAGCTGCAGATTCGGGTAATTTGTCGCCAAGATAAACGCGTGAATGCGAAATCTGATAATCTCTACTGATTGCCCATTCTTCACAAGCTGCAGCTTCTTCATAATCCTGATGAATAATAAAATGTACCCGCAATTTTATTCTCCTCCATATACAATAAAATCAGAATGAACCGGTTAAACTATACGGTTTTTTCCGGTAGATATCCAATTATAAAAGGATTTCCATTTATCAGATTTTTGATTTACTATATAGCCAAAGCAAATATAATAGCGCCGCACAAACAGTGCGGCGCTGATTTAAGCTAGGGTAAAATTAATTACTTGCTGGCTTTAAATTCTTCATGATATTCACAAGCCAGTTTATGCAGAGATGCACCAATAGCTTTGTACTGATATTCATTCAGATTGGCTAATGAAACACGACCGGATGGGTGACGTACGGCAAAACCTTTACCCGGTAACAATACTACGCCGGATTCATCCGCAATTCTGAACAGCAGTTCATTCGGATTTTTGGTTTTAACAACCCATTCAGCAAACTCATCACCATACAGCTGACGTGCAGTATCTTCCATATCAACCAGAGTGTAGTAATCCACACTGTTTTCATTAAACTCATGTTTAATACCCAGCTGTTTGTACATGGCAGCACTGCGGTTGCGAATCAGAGCCATCAGAGCATCTTTATACTGTTTCTTGGTATCCATCATTTCGGCCAGAGAGAACAGTACCATCTGCACCTGCTGTGGTGTAGACAAACCGGCTGTGTGGTTCAGAGCAACAGCACGGCTGTCAGCAACCATACGGTCGATCAGTTTCAATTTTTCCGGTTCCGGAGTAATAGACAGATAACGTTTGTGCAATACCTGACGTTCTTCTTCAGGCAGCTCAGCAATTTTCTTGTCCAGTACATTTTCTTTGGCCATGGCAATCACACCCAAGCGCCAACCGGTAGCACCGAAGTATTTAGAGAAAGAGTACACTAAAATAGTGTTGTACGGGCACAGAGTAAACAGAGATTCAAAGTTCTCAGCAAATGTACCGTATACGTCATCAGTCAGAATAATCAGATCAGGACGTTTTTTCACAATGTCAGCAATAATCTGCAGACTGCGGTCGTCCATTTTCACTGAAGGCGGATTGGATGGGTTAACCAGATAGAATGCTTTGATTGAAGGATCTTCCAGTTTGCGCAATTCGCTTTCAGGATACTGCCAGTCCAGTTTCGGATCAGCATTGATTAGAACTTCTTCCAGTTCATAATCGTTCAGTTCAGGAATTTCCAGATAGGGTGTGAAAATTGGTGCGCCCAGAGCAATTTTATCGCCATGACGAATCAGACCATTCTGTTTCAGAGAACTGAAAATGTATGCCATAGCAGCAGTACCACCTTCAGTTGCAAACAGATCGATATCGTCATTAGACATCGTTTTAGCACCCATTTCTTCCAGAATATAGGTTTTAACGATTTCTTCAGACAAGCGCAGCATACGGTCAGGTACAGGATAATTGCAACCCAGAATACCTTCGGTCATTTCCAGCAGGAACTGATGCTGATTGTAGCCAAGCTGGTCACGTACATAGGACATGGCTTTGCTCAGAAAATCAACACCTGGTTTGTGGCGGTTACGACGGATAAAGTCGTCAAAGCGTGCCATCAGATCATCTTTAAACGGCATACCACCGATATTCTGATCCAGGAAAGAGAAAGAAATTTCAGACTCTTCCGCAGCAAACAAACCTAATTCAAAAAAGGCATTGCGTGGTAAAGTAGCCAGAAAATTAGGGTTACCACGGCCGGCATTCAGCATCATCCGATCGTTGCGGCTCTGTGCCAGATCAATCAAGTGATTTTTCAACTCAAACGGGCTTAAATTAGCATATTTTTCAAAATCATGTTTTGAAGTCATAATAGTTTCCTCAAGAAGTTAAAGCACATATCAAACAAGAGCCACAATCAACGGACCTAACAATGTCAGGAACACATTGGCTAATGCATATGTAACGGCAAATGGAGTAGTCGGAATTGCATTGCCTGCTTTATCCAGAACTTCACCAAATGCAGGATTGGCACTGCGTGAACCAGCCAAGGCACCTGCAAATACAGCTGCATTGTCATAACGAAGCACATAGCGACCAAAGAAAATAGCCAGAATCATCGGAACCAGAGTAACCACCACACCGATCAGGAACAGAGTCAGACCATGTTCTTTAATAGTGGTAATTGCCTGTAAACCTGATTGCAAACCCACAACAGATACGAAGCCGGCCAGACCGAAGTCCTTCATAAACTGAGAAGCCGCAGCAGGCATATTGCCGAATGTCTGTTTACGGGCACGCAGCCAGCCAAAGAAAAGACCAGATAACAATGCACCACCACCGGCACCAAGCGTAATCGGAATATTGCCGATACGAATTACTACCCAGCCGATAATCAGACCAAGTACTACGCCCAGACCGTGATAAGCCCAGTCGGTTTTACTATTAACCGTAATAGGTGCACCGATGATGTGTACGACACGGTTAATATCACTGGTAGAACCGTAAATGGTCATTACATCGCCCAGTTTGAACTCTGTCTCAGGTGTCAGATCCAGTTTTTCACCATTGCGATGCAGTTCAATCAGATAGATACCATGCTGAATTTCAAAATCTTTATCGCTCATATGAACTTTGGAACGAATTTCAGCCATGGTTTTATTCGCATACTCAGGATTGCGGAAAACCACATTTTTAGTATCAACAATGACTTCCAGACCCGGCTCGGCATCTAGTTCGCGGCCGAATAAAGTGCTGACAGAAGTAACAGCTTCACGACGACCAACAATCAGGATGATGTCTTCCGGTTTCAGAATCGTAGACGGAGTGCAGTCAATCAGATTACCGTGACGTTTAATGCGTTCGATCGTAATACCCAGATTTTCTAATTCAATATCTTTAATAGATTTCTGAATATCATGTTCAACCACATAGATACGTCCCACCATCTGCGTAATTGCCATCCCCTGATTACCTTCCAGTGCCATAGCACCTTTCAGTTGTTCAGCTTCTGCAGCTACCGCATCATCGCGAATATCCCGACCCATGATTTTCGGTAACACATTCATACAAATTATGATTGCGCCCAGAGAACCAAAGATATATGTCACCGCATAACCAATAGCTACATTAGCCTGTAACTGCTGTAACTGATCGGCAGGCAGACCCATATGTGTCAGAGCATCAGCAGCCGTACCCAGAATTGCTGACTGAGTTAAACCTCCGGCAGCCAGACCAGCGGCCAGACCTTTATCCAGATGGAACAGGCGTGCCATAATCATTACCGTAATAAAGCCGGTAATGGCGATAAACAATGCCAGAAAGATTTCACGCAGAGTTTTTACACCCAGTGAACGGAAAAACTGAGGACCACTTTCATAACCCACAGCGTAAATAAATAAAGTAAACAGCAATGCCTTAAGGCCAGAATCAATGTGAACATTGAGCAGGCTTAAGACCACTGCCACCAGCAGGGAACCGGCAACCCCGCCAAGCTGGAACTTACCGAAGCGTATATTGCCCAGCAAATATCCCAGACTTAACGACAGAAACATCAGAATAACCGGTGATTCCTTAATATTAGTCAATACCCAATTCAACATATGTCTACCTTCTCCTGAAAGAACGAAGGCTAGTGTGCGCTTATGCGCTTTTAATTTTTGTCTAAATATTCATATGTTCGAAAATTAATGATAATTTTGGTATTTTGTTAACAACATTGGCATTTAATTAATCCAATTAACCACGTTTAATTACTATGTAAGATTAATTTCACACTAGTGTAATAAGCAGCTTTTAGGGTGTTTTTCCTCTGATTTAAAAGAGAAAAGTTAAGATTATGTTTAGATTTTTTTATTAATACATAAACAAATACAATAATAAAAAATTCAATATGAATAAATATTGAAATATATCCTGATATTAGCTTATTCAAACCATCATTGAAGTAATTTATTTTTAACTGAATATATTTATTCATATTGAATATTTAATTATTAAGCTAAATAAATATTTTTTTAATGCAAGTGATAATTTCTAACATATTGAAATGATAATAAGAATCCTGTTTAACAACTTAGCCGATTATTAAAAATTCTGTAGCCATTTCACAACAAACTCCCCTTTTTTTTAAAATAAAAATGATATTGAAATTAACATAAATTACTAATTAAAATATCTAATCAAAAAAATGACTAATTAATCCATTTTGTTACACAACATTTACATAAATATTTTTATACCTGAAAACTGAATACAAACAGTTTGCATTTAAAGATTAAAATTTTATTTAAGCTGTATTTGTATCAATATTTTTTAAAACTATTTATAAATCAAATATAAAGCAATTAGAAAAGCTTATTTATTAAAACAGCTTATCTTTAAAAAAAATTATAGAAAAAGCCTGAATAAATTTATTCAGGCTTTTTTTCAAACTTACATACAGATAAATATACCTGTCGAGGCTCAGCTATAAAATATTCAGCGAAATAAAGGCATTGATTCGGTATTGATAAAATTAACTGCATTATTTAAATTATTTTGTGGATTATCTTCAACATCCGGATCTTGAGTAGAATCTGCAGGATCTGTTGAGTCTGTATCAGCATCATCAGTCTCATCATCATATAAAGAAAATGTATTTACTTCACTTTCAGGTGAAGATACACCGATATCCTTAATCAGCCGATGATACTCTGCAGATTGAGCTAACAACTGTTTTGCAGCTTTGCGCAGGTTATTTACTTCACTGCGTGCCAGATAAAACGTTGTTGGTATATGAATTACTTTATCCCTTAAAGGGGAAGAAGGTAAATCCAGTAAATTCACACTTACATAATAAACACGCGGTGTACCCTCACTGCGATTTTCATTCCACCAGTCTACATATTTCTGAAACTGATTCTGAGTATCTTCTGAATATTTTTCAATCGGGATACTGGTTAATGCCCTCACCACTTCAGTTGTACCGGGAACACTGGCGCTACGGTCAATTTCATTTTTGCGCTGTGTCTGAGCATTGACATTAATAATAATAATTTTATGAATATTCGCTGATTCCAGCCGGTCATACAAAGTTTTATTACTATATAGCTCAGTAGCATCCAGTAAACTGCGTAATCCCAGATTGTCCGTTAATCCACCATCCAGCAAATGAATATAAGGTCTTTTCTGACTATCCTGGTACTGCTTGAGGTTATTGCGATAAGCTGAGCGTGTCTGAGCACGGAAAGCTGTCGTGCCGGTAGCATCAGCATTATTACTATCAACCAGATTATCCGGTAACCGATAATGGCAATTACCGCCATTATTATTTAGAGTTACTGGTGCAAAAACCAGTGGCACAGCACTAGATGCCGCTACGGCACGGGAAATGGGTAATTTAGTTAAATCAATGCAGAGTAAATCAAAATACTCCTGCGTAAAATCCAGCCGGCTACCTAAACTCATATCTGTAGCACTAATTACTACAAACGGCCCCTTACGTTTATTATTTAAATCTGCATAAGTGGCACCGTGATATAAATGTAAATCCAGCTGTTCCTGTAATAAATCACCACGCCCAAATTCAGGTGAAGCCAGCCGCGACCAGTTAGCCATCGAAAAAACCTGACCAACTAACATTTTCTGCAAATTTAAATTGAGAAAATTTTGCTCAAATTTCGGTATTGTATCGGCTCCGTGTAATCCAAAATAAGTAGCTAAAACTGAGCCTCCGGATATACCATAAACCACATCAACCGTATCAAGCAGACTTACCTGTTTACCGTCTATTTTTACTTGCTGCTTTTTCAGAGATTCCAAAACCCCATAACCAAACGCAGCTGCACGGGTTCCGCCACCGGAAAGCATCACAATACCGATTACATCGTCTCTTTTATTCGCATTATTGTTTAACAATGCACGTTGTAAACGATAACCTTGCTTTTCATCAATATGATCAATTGTGTCTATAGGCTGATATTGCAAGGTAGAACAGGCATTCAGGCCCAATACAGCAATCAGTGTCAGCAGGTACCATCTAACAGATCTCGTAATACTTAGCGGCATTACAGCTCCCGGAGCAGAAAATATCAGGATACCTGATATAAATTGATTAATTAATAATTGCTATTTATCAGGTAATTTATCAATGTACCATTACTGCCATTCATTCATAGAAACAGAAAATTAAACGATAACATAATTTTCAGCTTGATTATCTTAAATCAGTTTTCATCATTAATCTGCCAGCCACCACCCAATGCCTTATACAGATTAACCAGATTACGCGCCTCTTCCAGCTTGCCCTGAATTTGCTGATCATCCAGATCCTCGGCATTCAGGCGTGCCCGTAAACTGCGGTCCAGGGTCATATCGCCATAGCGAAACAGTTTTTCAGCCGCTCCGGCCTGACTGGCAGCCTGCATTTGAGCCTGATGCATTAACCGGTTTTGTTTATTCAGACTAAACTGCATCTGATATGCACTATCTACTTCAGCCAGAGCCTGTAAAATCATCTGGTCATATCCGGCAATAGCTGCCTGTAACTGAGCATCAGCCCGCTCAATATTATGTTTGATTCTGCCTGCAGTAAACACAGGAATAGTCATACTTGCATTCAGCAAACCGGCCGTATTTTTTAAATATGAAGTACTGCTGTCTAAATGTATTTGTCCGGTCTGCCATAAAAAATTAAGCGAAAATCGTGGCAGACGGTCAGCTTTAGCACTGGCTAAACCGGCACTCATCGCTTTCACCAGATTTTCCTGGGTACGGATATCCGGTCTCCGGGTAATGAGATCCAGTGGAACCTGTCCCGCCGGAGCAGAAGGTAAATGCTGAAGAATATCCAAAGACGCAGGCGCAACCACAAATCCTTGCGAAGGCTGACCGGTCAATACTGCTATATTGCGCTGATAAACATCAGCCTGTGCCTGATAAGTAGCAATTTTTGCCTGCATAGCTGAAAGTTTTGCTGCAACTTCTTTTACATCATAAGCGGATGCCTGACCTGCACGAAAACGCCCTTCCGTATATCGCTGCAATTGCTTAAGAGTAGCAACACTGTGCTCTCCTACTTTTACCCGTTGCTGCATCGCACGCATTTTCAGATAATTATCGGCAATTTCACTGCTAAGCATCATCTGCGCACCATGCCAGCGTTCTGTTTCGCTCAGGCTCAGATAATGCATTTCATCAGCATCACTGCGTTTTTGTCCGAATACATCCGGCTCCCAGCTGGCAGTAAAACCTGCCTGAACCGTATTACCATGAACATGCCGGCGATTATTACCCAGAGGCGAACCAGTTGCCTGCAAGTAATCCTTTGCATTACCAATTGCCGGTAAATTTAAATCTTTAAGTGAATTATCACCATTGTAACGATGTAATCCTCCGCTACTTTCCACACCTGCCTGCGGTCCTAAATCAGACTCAGCCATAGCAGCACTGGCTCGAGCTGCAAGCATATTTGCTTTCATTTTAGCCAGATTCCGGTTATTTTTTAATCCGGTTTCGATTAAATCATTCATTACCGGATCCGGCCAGCTTTGCCACCAGCGGCTGATATCAGCTGAGCCGCGTGCTGCCGCATTCTGATCAAACTGCTGTGGCATACCGACAGTAGATTTCACCTGAATATCAGTTCTGCTGCAACCTGCCACCAATCCTAAAGCCAGTAATACAGACAACCATGTTTTATTCATCACCATACTTCCCTAAAATCCGGTGTAAGCATCAGGAATGCTGTGCCAGCATGCCACGAAATCGCGATAGCGCCAGAGCCAGAAACAACACACCCATTATGCTCATCATCATAATTTTTGGCCAGACAATATCCAGACCGGCATTGCGAAAGAGCACATCCTGACTAAACTGGGTAAATTGAGTTTCTGGTGAAAACCAAGTTATATACTGAAAAAATGCCGGCATACTTTCCAATGGTGATTCAGAACCGGAAAGCAAACGCATTACCACATAAATCGGCAAACATAACAAACCGAACTGCGGCATAGTCGGAGCCAGCGTTGCAAACCAGATACCCAGAGACGCCACAGAAAACAAATAAATAAACATGCCCATACTAAATAAAAATATTGAGCCGTTTATCGGGATATGCAGCCAGCCCTGAATAACCAGCCATAAAGAAAGCAGAGAAGCAATTGAGATAACCGCGCCATTAGCAAAAATCTTGGCCATCACAATTTCACTGGGTCGTACCGGCATAACCAGCAACTGTTCTATCGTACCGTGCTCCCGTTCTCGGATTACCGCTGCTCCGACCAGAATAATCGCCAATAAAGTCAGATTAGATACCACATTCATCGTAGCGATAAACCATGAGGATTCGCCGTTAGGATTAAACTGTATATTAAACACCGGCGTTACCGGAGATAACTTCACTGCAGACTGCTGATGTAAAAAAGAACGCGTCTGTGCATCAATTATCTGGCTTAAATAATTAAAACCTATACCGGCCTGAGTTACTGACGTCGCATCAGCCAGCACCTGAATGGTAGGAGAACGTCCTGCCACCACATCGCGTTCAAAATTGGCCGGAATATCCAGTACAAAGACATAATTGCTTTTATCCATAGCCGCATCAATTTCTTCACGCTTTACTTCTACCGGCGGTTTAAAATAAGGTTCCAGCAAAGAATCACGAATCCGATATGACAAGACACTGTGGTCAGCATCCATAATGGCAACTGAAGCATGGCGCACTTCGGTAGTAATACTGGTTGCAACTGAGTAAATGGCTAAAGACAGCACGACCACCATTAATGCAATTAAAACCACATCACTCAGCAGACTTTTGAGTTCCTTTACACTCAGCACCCATACATTTTTAAACCATTGCAGCATCTATACCTCCTGCTTCTTCAGCAAGCAGCCGGCCAGAAAAACGTATACCAGACAAAATACCATCAATACCAAATAATAGTTAATAAAGTCCAGAAAGCCTAAGCCTTTAGTAAAACCGCCTAAACTGATTAACTGATACCATGCAGTCGGAAAACTCCAGCCAAACCAATAATTGAACCCGCTGAGTGTAGACAACGGATACAGCAGACCGGAAAAATTCAGCGCCGGAATTAATGATAAGATTGCCGAACCGAAAATGGCGGCCACCTGCGATTTTACAAAACTGGAAATTAATAAGCCGAAAGCTGTCGCTGCAAATATTAATGCCAGCGCACCAAGACTCATTGCCAGAAAACTACCACGCACCGGCACACCCAATGCCACTACGGCGAGCCATACAAGAATCAGATAGCTGAGAAAAGAAACAAAAACATAAGGAAGCTGTTTACCAATCAGAAACTGTCTTACTGATGCAGGAGAAGTATACAAATTAGTAATTGAACCGATTTCCCGCTCTCTGACTACCCCAAGAGCCGTCATCATTACCGGTATCAGCATCATTGCCATCATAATCATACCGGGAGTAATTGCAAAGATACTTTTAAAATCCTGATTATAAACATAGCGTGGCGCAATCTGAGCAGCCGGTTTAAGAGATATCGGCAAACCTGTTTCAGTCCATTTCATCGCTGTATAGTTATTTAGTATCGATAAAATAAAACTCTTAATATTTTCTGCCATAAACGGCATCGTGCCATCAACATAAAAGCCCACTTCCGGCTGATTGCCACGCATCAGATCACGACCAAAATGCGGCGGGATATCAATTACCATTCTGGCATTGGAAACCTTAAGCGTATTATCAATTTCGGCAGCACTGTGAAGATTACCGGTAAAAGTAAAATATCGTGAACCTTGAAATTGCTCAATCAAAGCGCGGCTTTCTACCGTCTGGTCCCGGTCTATTACCGCAAATTTCACATGCTCAACATCAAACGATACTGACCATGCAGCCATCATCATTAACACCACCGGTCCGAACAGAGCAAAGAATAAACGAATCTTATCTCGCAGTAATTCCTTGCCTTCGCGTACGGCAAATGTCCATATAGTCTGTAGCCAGTAAGCCAGGCTATCAACATCCGTTGTTTTACCCGAAGATTGTCCAAATCCGCTTTCTTGCGCGGTGTTTGCGTTTTCTCCTGTATTCGAAGTAGATATCGGAGATTTAGGCTGATTTTTATCTAAAGCTTCCTGCAAATAATCAATAAATGCGGTTTCAAGATCATCTGTATCTTTACTTTCACACAGTTCTTCTGGTGTCCCGATAGCCAGCACCCGCCCCTGATGCATGAATGATATCCGTTCACAACGCTCCGCTTCATTCATAAAATGCGTAGAGACAAAAATAGTAGTGCGATGATTTCGCGACAAATTTAGCAGATGATGCCAGAACATATCTCTGGCTACCGGATCAACCCCGGATGTAGGCTCATCCAGAATCAATACCTGAGGATGATGCAGACAGGCTGCTGCCAGCTGCAAACGCTGCCTGATACCCAGCGGCATTTCACTGGGCTGAATATCTGCAAATTCAAGCAGATCAAATTCCTGCAAAGACTGCTGAACAGCAGAATCAATCTGGGCAGCATCCATACGGTATAATCGGGCTGAAAGTACCAGATTCTGTCGTACCGTTAACTCTTCATATAAAGAAAACGACTGCGACATATAACCGATTTTCATCCGTGTCGTCATATCATTGGCATTAACCGTATGACCTAACAGCTCAGCAGAACCGGAGCTGGCATCCAACAGCCCCGTCAGCATTTTCATGGTTGTTGATTTACCACAGCCATTTGAACCAAGAAAACCAAAAATTTCGCCTCGCTCAATTCTGAAACTAACATTATTGACAGCAATAAAATCACCAAACCGTTTGGTTAAATCTTTTGCCTCAATCGCCGGAGGAGAGTCTTTATCCGGAACAAACGGCGTTAGTTGCAGACTGCCCGATTTATTCTGTTTATTTTCGGGCAAAAGTTTTACATAAGCCTGTTCCAGCGTATCCGTATGGGTATCATCTAAAACCTGCTGAGTGGGCGCATTGACAATTAGACGACCATTATCCATTGCCAGCAGATATTCAAAGCGCTTTGCTTCATCAAAATACGCCGTGGCCACAATCACCGTCATATCTGGATTTTCTGCCCGCAATTCATCAATCAACTGCCAGAACTGTCGGCGCGATAACGGATCCACCCCAGTAGTTGGTTCATCCAGAATCAGTAATTCCGGGTTGTGCACTAGTGCACAGCATAAACTTAATTTCTGTTTCATGCCTCCGGAAAGCTTACCGGCCGGCCGGTTAGCAAAAGGTGATAATCCTGTTGCCCGCAACAAACGCGCAATGCGTTCGTGACGCATACGTCCGCGCAAACCGAATAAACGAGCATGAAAATCTACGTTTTCATTAACCGACAATGTTGGATAAAGATTCTGACCAAGCCCTTGCGGCATAAACGCAATCCGGTGGCTTAGCGACTGCCGGCTATGCTTGTCCGCCATACTGTCGCCAAATACCAGTACCTCGCCCTGCTGAATAATTTTTACACCGGCTATCAGAGACAGCAAAGTAGACTTACCCACCCCGTCCGGACCAATCAGACCTACCGTTGCACAGCGCCTGATTTGCAATGATACATCCTGCAGTGCCTTCGTCTGACGGTACTGATGAAAAACATGGCGTAAATCTACAGCCCATTCCTCTCCTGTTACAGCCTGCGCTTTGGCCGTACTATCCATATCAGGCACCTTTGGCAGATTGTTTTATACTGGGTAAATTTACCTGCCATTGCTGCGGCCATGTTTTATTGTTATCAAAACGGATATATCCGTTACCTGTCAGCCCGCCCTTAAGCAGTCCACTGTATTTTAATGCAATCTCAGGCGGAATTTTTAGCTTAACCTTATACATCAGCTTTTGCCGTTCATTCTGAGTTTCTACAAATTTAGGCGTAAACTGAGCATTGGAATCAATAAAATCCACCTTAGCCGGCCAGACTGCATTCATTCCGTCCAGAATAATCCTTGCTTCATCCCCAAGCTTCAATTTACCGATAGTATCTGTGGGTAAATACACCGACAGCGTTACATCAGATGGATCAAGTAATGACACAACTTTATTACCTTCACCCAGTACATTACCGGCCTCGGCAATACGATACTCTACACGCCCGGCTTTAGGCGCACGTATCAGCATATCGTTATTAGCAGAAGAAGTAGCATTAATCTGAGCCTGAGCCTGTTGTACTGCTGCCAGAGCTTCAGCGCGGGCTGCCTGAGCAGATTTAACTCTGGCTATTGCAGCATCACGTTCAGCCAGTCTCCGGCGTAATTCAGGTGAGGATACCAGCTCATCTGATTTAAGCTGACGCGCATTATCCAAATCCATCTGAGCAACCTTATGTATCTGCTGCTGAGCGGCAATTTCTGCTTCTGCTTTAGAGACATTTTCCTGTGCACGCTGTTTATCTGCACGGGCAGCATCCAGCCTGCTACTGGTCTGATCAGATGAAAGCTCAGCTAGAACCTGATCTTTAGCAACTACATCACCTTCATCCACTTTCATCTCAATGACACGACCAGCATATAAAGTAGCCACATCCAGCCGCTTGAGTTCCATACGGCCATTACCGCCGGTAAAACCATCAGGTAAATCAGTATGGCTGCGCATATTAATCCACACCGCCAGTCCGGCTAATACCAGTACCACCAACACAAACAACAGTTTTTTTGTTTTCATTTATTTTTCCCTGAACAAACTGTTTTATTGGTTCCGCATCACGAAACTCGCCATATCCTGCTCACATAATTTAACACATAAAATATCCATTCATTTCATCAATAACAATAGTTTACTATTACTGTTACATATTTGCGAAAATTGCGCCAAGCAAATTCTGAATGTTGAACAAATAATTGCCACTTGTCAGCATTCTGTTTTTTTCTGACAATCAGAATACTGTTTTCAAGGAATTTGGATATGATTATCGTAATGCAGCGTCAGGCAACCGAAACACAGATCAGCAATGTCATCAGTTTTATCCGTGGACGCGGATTGCACGAACATTTATCCCGTGGCGCAGAACGCACCATCATCGGAGCTGTTGGTGATGAAAGAGTCTTCGAGCCACGCGAACTTGAAGCACTTGCCGGCGTTGAAAAAGCCATGCGCATACTACAAGACTGGCGCATCATCAGCCGTGAAAGTCAGCCGGAGGATACAGTCATTACCGTACGAGGACAGAACTTTGGCGGCAACCATTTTCATATAGTCGACAGCATGAGCGGCACCCGGCTTCCGGAAAGAGCTAATGTCTTTATCGATCCTTTTTATCAGGCATTTTCACCCTATTCGACAGTGCCGCAAACCAATATCAGCATGCAACAACAAATTAAGCAAGCACATGCAGACAACAAACCCGTCTGGCTGCGTATCAGGGATGTGCGCCAGCTAGAACCAGCTTTACAGGCAGAAGCAGATATTATCTATCTGGGCGGAGAGTTAATGTCTAATCGCACCCTCCTTAACGAAGTAGGCTGTCTAAATATTCCGGTTGTACTCTGTAAAGACAAACATCATCAGGTAGATGAATGGCTGATTGCAGCTGAGCATATTGCCTTAAAAGGTAATCATCATCTGATGCTGGGTGAAGCAGGCACATTAAGCCTGGAGAGAAACGCTCCTTATCGGCTTGATGTAGAAGCCATTGTTAAAGCCAGACAGATTACTCATTTGCCCATTGTGGCCAATATTTCCCGCCTCGCTCATGCCTATATGGACAGTGCAACACTTATGCAACTGGCACAAGCTGCAGGAGCTCATATTGTCATACATTAACTGGACAATAAGTCCAAAACTAATAAATTTACAAAAACATATATTATTTATAAATTTAGACAAATTTAATCATTTATAATGTTAAATTTGTCTAAAATAAGTATAATATTGTGCCAAATAATAAATTTTTAGCATAAAATAAATTAATAGAATCATGTAACTAGTATTCTTTTCAAAATTAGCACTTGCTTAACATCTATACCTGTTTTATCGTAAACACTCATTTAGCTAACCCAAACCTGCTATTCCGACTACCGGATGCAGAGCCAACAGATCATCACAATAAGTATATTCGCGTACCCTAAACCGCCGTTTACACTTATTAATCTTACCGGATGAAGATGCATTGGCAATGTATCAGTCGGACTACTAGAACATAAGAGGTTGATATGCAACTTTCAGGTGCACAAATACTCGTGCAGAGTCTCAAAGCCGAGAATGTAGAATATGTTTTCGGATATCCCGGCGGAGCAGTTCTCGAAATTTACGACGCCATCTTTCAATTAAAAAAATTCCGCCACATACTTGTCCGTCATGAGCAGGCTGCAGTTCATGCTGCTGATGCATACTCACGCGCCAGCAACGGAGAAAAAATCGGAGTCGCTCTGGTAACATCAGGTCCGGGTGCTACCAATGCCATAACCGGCATAGCCACCGCCAATTCCGATTCTGTCCCGCTCGTGGTCATATCCGGTCAGGTTGGCTCACCTGCTATCGGTACTGATGCCTTTCAGGAAGTCGATACCGTCGGCATTAGCCGCCCGTGTGTAAAACATAATTTTTTGGTTACCCACGTAAGCGAGCTGGCAGAAACAGTTAAAAAAGCCTTTCAGATTGCGCGTACCGGCCGACCCGGTGTCGTAGTGATTGATGTACCTAAAGATGTGACCCAGGCAATGGCGAAATTCAGCTATCCGCAGGAAGACATCAATATCCGCTCCTACCAGCCCGTTACGCAGGGACATACAGGTCAGATAAAAAAAGCAGCACAAGTGATGGCTGCAGCTAAACGACCAATTGTACTGTACGGCGGAGGCGTAATCCTGGGCAATGCCAGCAACATTCTTACCGATTTTATTCAGTCTACCGGTACACCCTGCGTCTCTACGCTGATGGGATTAGGCGCATTTCCTGCCACTAACCGTCAATTTCTTGGCATGGTAGGTATGCATGGCAGCTACGAAGCTAATATTGCTTTACAAAATGCTGACGTGGTACTTACTGTCGGTGCACGTTTTGATGATCGTGTTATTTCTGTACCCGATAAATTCACTGACGATGGCAAAAAAATCATCCATATTGATATCGACCCGTCCAGCATTGCCAAACGTGTAAAAGTAGATGTACCCATTGTTGGTGATGTTAAAAACGTTCTGGCTGATTTACTGGCCCTGTGGCAGAAGCAGAATCTGAACTTTAACAGTAATGCACTGGACAGATGGTGGAAAAACATCGAAAACTGGCGCAGCCGTAACAGCCTCTGGTTTGAAAGTTCAGATGAAATTATCAAACCTCAGCAAGTAATCCAGACACTGGCAAAACTGACCGACAACAATGCCCTCATCACTTCGGATGTTGGTCAGCACCAGATGTTTACAGCACAATACTATCCATTCGTACGCCCGCGCCAGTGGCTCAACTCCGGCGGGCTGGGCACAATGGGCGTCGGATTACCTTATGCTATGGGTGCTAAACTGGCTAAACCGGAAGAAGACGTATTCTGTATTACCGGTGAAGGTTCTATACAAATGAATATCCAGGAACTTTCCACCTGTTATCAGTATCGTCTGCCGATTAAAGTGATCAATCTTAATAACGGCTTCCTTGGCATGGTTCGTCAGTGGCAGGAACTCTATTATGACAACCGCTATTCTGAAACCTATATGGAATCATTGCCTGACTTTGTCAAACTGGCTGAAGCCTACGGGCATGTTGGCATCAGAGTAGAAAAAGCAGCCGACATCGAAGGTGCACTGAAAGAAGCCATTGCACTCAAAGACAGACTGGTATTCATGGATTTCATTACCGACCGTACTCAAAATGTCTATCCCATGGTAGGCAATGGTAAAGGTCTGGATGAAATGGTATTACCGCCACATATGAGAGAAGGATAGCCGGAGCACATCATGAGACACATTTTATCCATTCTGATGGAAAATCAGGCCGGAGCTATGAGCCGTATTGTTGGTCTGTTTTCAGCCCGTGCTTACAATATCGATTCCCTGTCCGTATCTCCAACAGAAGACAAAACCCTGTCACGAATGACAATTGTCACCAGCGGCGATAACAAAGTAATGGAACAGATAACCAAGCAGCTTAATAAACTGATAGAAGTTATCAAAGTTATCGATCTGAACGATAGCAACTACGTTGAACGTGAATTAATGCTGGTTAAGCTGCGTGCTACCGGCAAGGATCGCGATGAAATACTGCGTCTGACCGATATCTTCCGCGGACACATCATTGATGTAACCGACAAAACCTATACAGTAGAAATCACCGGCACCAGCAGCAAACTAGATGCCTTTCTGGATACCGTGGGCAAAACACTTATTCTGGAAACCGTACGTACCGGTGCAGCAGGCATAGGTCGCGGCGAACGCATGTTACGTATTTAAGCCGGACATTTTTAAAGCATTATCCGACCTAAAAACATATTAAAACCCTGATTTTAAAAATCAACACATTAAATTGAAGGAATAGCAATGCAAGTTTATTACGATAAAGACGCAGATCTCTCATTAATCAAAGGCAAAACCGTAGCCATCATCGGTTATGGCTCACAAGGACATGCTCACGCTGCCAACCTGAAAGATTCAGGTGTAAACGTAATCGTCGGGCTGCGCAAAAGCGGTAATTCCTGGCATAAAGCAGTAAATGCCGGTCATGACGTACGGGAAGTTGCAGAAGCCACAAAAGCAGCCGATGTAGTGATGATTCTGACACCTGACGAATTTCAGCCGACAGTTTATCAGAATGAAATCGCGCCTAATCTGAAAGACAATGCCACAGTAGCTTTTGCTCATGGTTTTAATATTCATTACAACCAGATTATTCCGGCCAAAAATCTTGACGTAGTGATGATTGCACCCAAAGGCCCCGGTCACACAGTACGCAGTGAATTCCTGAAAGGTGGTGGTGTACCCAGCCTGATTGCAGTACATCAGGATGCAACCGGTCGTGCCCGCGACATCGCTTTATCCTATGCTGCAGCCAATGGCGGTACCAAAGGCGGCGTGATTCAGACAACCTTCAAAGAAGAAACTGAAACCGACCTCTTCGGCGAACAAGCCGTATTGTGCGGCGGGCTGGTTGAATTAATCAAAACCGGTTTTGAAACACTGGTAGAAGCAGGCTATGCTCCGGAAATGGCTTATTTTGAATGTTTGCATGAAATGAAACTGATCGTAGATTTAATTTACGAAGGCGGTATTGCAAATATGAACTACTCTATTTCTAATAATGCCGAATACGGCGAATACTTCACCGGCCCGCAAGTCGTAAATGAACATTCACGTCAGGCTATGCGTGAGGCATTAAAACGCATTCAGAATGGTGACTATGCCAAATCATTTATCGTAGAAGGTGCAACCAACTATCCGTCTATGACTGCCCGCCGCCGCCAGAATGCTGATCATCCGATCGAAATCATTGGTAACCAATTACGCAGCATGATGCCATGGATTGCTAAAAACAAACTGGTTGATCAGGATAAAAACTAATATAGCTGCTTAAGTCTGTTTGTAACAAAGCAAAAAGCTTGTGTATGCATTTTCATATACAAGCTTTTTTTAAACCCCGAATTCAAGAAAGAATATGACTACTCCACCCGCTCAGCAGTCTGAATCTGCAAACAAAATTACTCAGAACTCCCCTACCAAAGTAGCGATTGCCAGCCTCGTAGGTACAGCCGTAGAGTTTTACGATTTCTACATATACGGGCTTGCTGCTGCACTCGTATTAAGCGACCTGTTTTTTCCAACCGAAGATCGGGCAATTGCTATCATGTCCTCATTTCTTACTTTTGGAATAGCCTTTGTTGCCCGCCCTATTGGTGCCGGACTATTCGGACATTTTGGCGATAAAGTTGGCCGTAAAACTACCCTGATAGCATCATTACTGATAATGGGTATCAGTACAACCCTGATCGGTGTTCTGCCGACATATCAGCAGGCAGGTATTATTGCACCGGTTTGTTTATGCGTCCTGCGCTTTTGTCAGGGTCTTGGCTTAGGTGGTGAATGGGGCGGAGCCGCTTTACTGGCTACCGAAAATGCGCCCAGAGGTAAACGTGCTCTTTTTGCCATGTTTCCGCAAATCGGGCCTCCTATCGGATTCATCACTGCCAGCCTGATTTTCATTGTTTTATCCAAAAATCTTGATGAAGCACAAATGATGTCGTGGGGCTGGCGTATCCCATTTTTACTGAGCATTGTTCTGGTTGGTCTGGGTATGTATGTTCGCATGTCCATTATTGAAAGTAATGCTTTTCGTACTATGGTTGCCAGACAGAGTGCTGTAAAAATCCCTCTGACTGACACTGTACGCAAACATTACAATCAGCTTATTTTAGGCTCTTTGGCCGCCACGTCGTGTTTTACCCTATTCTTTTTAACAACCGTATTTTCTTTGCAATATGCTACTACAAAGCATGAGTGGCAAAGTACAGCATTATTTAATAAAATTGATTACTTATCTATTCTCATGGGTGCCATTGTATTTATGGCAATCGGCTCCCCGATATCTGCATGGCTTTCAGACAGAATCGGCCGTCGCCCGGTATTTCTGATTGGTGGTATAGCCACAATCATAATCGGTTTCTTTTTTGGCGACTTAATCAATTCAGCCAGTGCCATTACAACTACCATTTTCTTATCCTCTGCACTGTTTATAATGGGTATCTTGTGGACACCTTTAGCGGCTTTCTTACCTGAAATATTCCCTACCAACGTAAGATATACCGGTGCAGCTATCTCCTTTAGCTTTGGAGGTATTCTGGGCGGATCACTGACCCCGTTTGCTGCCGCATGGATGGTTGAAACATATGGTTTACAGGGTACAGTATATATAGGTTGGTTTCTGATTGCCGCCTGTATACTGAGTATGATTGCAGTACTACTGCTACCAGAAACACATAAACAGGAAATTGAAAATTAAAGCAGATAAAAAACCGATTTAACCAATCGGTTTTTTTAATTTTTGCAGTTAATTCACATTATTATTACTTCAATCTCTTTTCATAATAAATCTTTCTGCTAAAATAGACACAAAAATATTATGTAGCAGATATCTAAAATGAGCATTATCAACAATAAAAAAGCATTTCACGATTACTTTATCGAAGAACAGATAGAAGCCGGAATTGTTCTTGAAGGCTGGGAAGTAAAGGCTATTCGTGCAGGAAGAGTTCAAATCAAAGAAAGCTATATTCAATGGAAAAAAGGTGCTTTTTACCTGATTGGCAGTCATATTACTGCACTACCCACTGCATCCAATCATGTAAAACCCGATCCGGTACGGCAGCGAAAACTATTACTGAAACAATCAGAAATCAACAAACTGATAGGCAAAGTAGAACGCAGTGGTTATACCCTTGTGCCTGTTAACATGCATTACAGCCATGGTTATGTAAAAATTGATATGGGATTGGCCAAAGGTAAAAAACAGCATGACAAGCGCCAAAGCAGCAAAGAAAAAGACTGGAACCGTGAAAAACAACGCCTGCTTAAACAGACACGCTAAATCCTGGCAAAATTTAAAATATTTAAACGGGAAATAGAATTCATTAATTTCCCGTTTGAATAAAAATTAAAACTAAGCTAATAAAAGTAGCTCGTCTCTTCAGTTAAAATAAAACAGCCAAAGAACTTCAGAAAAAATCATATTTCATATAAGTCAAATCAAATTAATCATATTTCATATAAGTCAAATCAAATTAATCATATTTAAATCCGTACTTTATAAAGTATAGTTTACCAGCCAATTTCAGCATACAAACCATCTGAATTTAACTAGAGACAAAAAAGTTAAATTATGTTAAAATTATATTTATATTGCTGTATTAAGATGAGCAGGCATTATTAACATTCCATATCTAATTTAAAAAACTGTATATTCAAATTTTATGAATGATCGATCCGAATATTTAAAAATCATGCAAGAATGGAGTTGCTGTTCAAGACTCTATGCATTTCATGAATTGTTTTTTGTAGGTACGGGGGCTTATATTTGTTTTATATTTCTATTAAATATACTATTATTTAAAGGCCAACTATTAGACATATTAATTAAAGATCAAGTTATTAGCACATTAATAATTTTACTTGCAGCAATATGTACACTTTTTGGCTGGAAGCGTTTTAAAACTAAAAGAAAAAATTTTAAACAGGTTTATTTCACACCAAAAGCAATTTATATAGAAGACAAAAAAATAGACATATCTTATCTTAAATCAATTACATTTATTGATCATATAAAAAGCTTTCGTCGTTCAGGAACATATTTTAAGTTCTGCATAAGATTTACTGAAAACCGAATAATTAAAGAAGATATATATTTTTATATGAAATTCGGTAAACCATATCATGACAGTTATGAGCATTATGACTTTGAAGACTTTTTTATCACTATTCTGGAAACTTTAGCAAAAGAAAGAAGAGAAATACTAAAAGATTACGGCAAAGCAATCTAATATTTCTGAATAAAAAGTTATTAATGCGAAGAATATGAATAAAGAAAATAATATCTGCCAGCATATTTTTATTTAAAAATCGAACCATATTACTACTTTATTCATTGCATCAGCCATATAAAAGCCAATTCTGTGCATTTTAAATCACGAAGAATTCCCGAATATATAAACGCTAATATAGATTTTTACATTATCAGTAATAATAAATCCTGCTCTAATTAGATTAATCCTATTCCCATTCAAATCAGCTTTTTATATCACTATTTCCCGATTATACAAATTTATAATTTAACCAGATAACTGGTTAATATTTGTTAAATTTGTATTGTCTTTCGAATAAAAATAGTATTGTTATTAATAATATTGAGAAAGTCCCATATGAAAATACTTATACACGAATCTGGTATTTATCGTGTAAATATTGATTATGTACATTTTTTAAGATTAATATTTGCATTTACAATACTCTGAACAGGAGAGAAATAAAAAAACGAATGTATGAAAATGCCTGTAAATCTTAATCATTAATAAATATCTAATTTTTTTAGATAGCAATTTTAAACCATCGCTAATTTAATAGAACTACATACAGAGATTTTATGGATTATCAGCCACAAGATTTAGAAATGATGGAAAATTGGCGATGTGCTTCAAAAAAATACACATCTGACGCGCTTCGTGGAACTATACTTGTTTCTGTTTATTGTTTTATTATGGTTTTAATTCTATTTTTTTCTTTTAATAATAATTGGAAATTCTTTTTTATAACAATATTTTTATTGATCGTAATATATCAAATTAATGAATACATAAAAATAATAGCCCGAAATTTGATTAAGCAGGTTCATTTCACACCTGAAGCAATCTATATAGAAAATGAAAAAATAGATATATCCAATCTGAAATCTATTACATTTGTTCAACATATAATTAAAGACAGTTCATTCGCTTCAATTGAAAATTATCCTGATTTTGTAGAGTCTTTTGAATTCAGTATGATAATTGATGAAAACTCAGATATAACAGAAGATATACACTTTTATCTACAATTTAGTGACGGAATTGCTGATAATATTGCTGATTACGACTATCAAAATAATTTTATCAGCATTCTGAATTTTTTTGCAAAAGAAAGAAGAAAATCATTAAATAATTCAGATACCTCAATTTAATATTTAGAATGATAAATTATTCGTGCCGGTAAAGTCAGAACCTAAAAAACATATCCACCAGCATAATTTCACTTATAATTCAGTTTTGATAGATTCTTATTCATTGCGTCGAACCACATAAAAACAGCCCTTCTGCACTTTAAATCACGTAGAATTTTATAATTTAACTAGATACAAAAAGTTAATTTATGTTAAACTTTTATTAATGTATCAATACAGGCAAGCATTATTAACAATATAGGGTGTGTAATGATGAAGAAAATCGGTCTGCTATCAGTAATTTTATTGCTAAACGGCTGTATGACATTAAACGGAGATTACCGTCTCGTTGCATTGGATGAAAATGGTAACGACCTGGCACCTAGAGTACAAATGCTGGCTCACGGATCAGGGATTTATCGCTCAAAAATTGTGCTATGTAAGGCATTTCCTAAAGCTACAGTTCGGATTTATGATATCAAGACAAATGAAGAACTAAAAGGAGAAAGTCCGCGAAAATGCCGCTAAATTTTAATAATTAAATAGTTTATCTACCCATCAGATTTCATACTAAATTTAATAAAACTGAATACTTAAATTTTATGAATAACCGATCCAGATATTTAAAATTCATGAAAGAATGGCATTGTTGTTCAAGATATCATGCATTTATTCATTTGTATTTTGGAGCTACGGGTGCTTATATTTGCCTTATGTACCTATTAAATATAATATTTAAAGGTCAACAATTTAATATACTATTTGAAGATCAAATTTTAAATACATTAATAGCTTTACTTGCAGCAATAAGTACTTTTATTTTCTGGAAACTCTTTAAAGCTAAAAGAAAAAAAATCAAACAGGTTTATTTCACACCAAAAGCAATTTATATAGAAAACAAAAAAATAGATATCTCTTATCTTAAATCAGTTACATTTATTAAACTTATATACCCTACTTGTAATAGAGGATCTACATTTAAGTTCTGCATAAAATTTACTGAAAACCGAGTAATTAAAGAAGATATATATTTTTACATGGAATTCGGTAAGCCATTTCGATGGAAGTATTGGCGTTATAACTATGAAGACTATTTCATCACTATTCTGGAAGATTTAGCAAAAGGAAGAAGAGAGCAACTAAAAGATTCCGGTAAAACAAACTAATATTTTAGAATAATAAGTTATTCATGCTGGTAGAATCTGAATAAGGAAAATAATATCCATCAATATATTTTCAACTTAAAAATCAAACCATATTACTAATTTACCCATTGCATCAAACCACATAAAAACTACTCCTGCGCACTTAAAATAATAATGAACTTTATAATCTGACCAAATACAAAAAAGTTAAGTTGTGTTTAAATTGCATTAATCTATCAATATAAGCAAAGCATTACTAACATTCCACACCTAATTTAAGAAAACTGAGTACTTAAATTTTATGAATAACCGATCCAGATATTTAAAAATCATGCAAGAATGGCATTGTTGTTCAAATGACTATGCATATATTTATTTGTTTTTTGCAGCTTTAAGTGCATATGTTTGTTTTGTATACCTATCAAATATATCATTTAAAAATCAAAATTTTACTATCATATTAATAGCTTTATCTGCAGCAGTAGTGACTTTTATTTTCTGGAAACTCTATAAAACTCAAAGAAAAAACATTAAACAGGTTTATTTCACATTAAAAGCAATATATATAGAAGAACAAAAAATAGATATATCTTATCTTGAATCAATTACACTTATTAATTATAAATACCCTTCTCATAAAGGATCTATATTCAAATTCTGCATAAAATTTACAGAAAACCCAATAATTAAAGAAGATATATACTTTTACATGGCATTTGGAAAGTCATTACTAAGGAGGTATAAGCATTATAACTTTGAAGACCGTTTTATCACTATTCTCGAAACTTTAGCAAAAGAAAGAAGAGAGCAACTAAAAGATTCCGGTAAAACAAACTAATATTTCTAAATAATAGGTTATTCATGCTAGTAGAATCTGAATAAGGAAAATAATATCCCCCAACATATTTTTAACTTAAAAACCAAGCCATAATACTCATAATACTAATTTACCCATTACATCAAACCACATAAAAACCGATTCTGTGCATATTAAATAACGAAGAATTCCGGAATATGTAACGTTGATATAGCTTTTCACATTATCAGTAAAATAATAAATCTTACTTTAATTAAAGTAACCCTATTCTCATTTAAATCAGCTTTTTATATATATACTTTTTCTAAAACTACACTGATTATACAAATTTACCAGACAAAAATAGTTAATTTGTGTTAAATTAATATTATCTTCTGAATACAAATAGTATTGTTATTAATGATATTGAGAAGGCTACAAAAATGAAGATACTTATACACGAAACTGGTATTAATCGTGTAAATATTGATCATAAGCTGCTTTTCTTAAAGCTAATATTTGCAGTTACAATATTCTGAACAACGGAAAGAAGTAAAAGAAACAAATGTATGAAAATGCCTGTAAGTCTTAATCATTAATAAATATCTAATTTTTTAGACAGCAGTTTTAAACCACAGCTAATTTTATAGAACTACATACAAAGAATTTATGAATGATCAATCACAAAATTTAGAATTCTTACAAAAATGGCAATGTGAATCTAAAAAAGTTACATCTAATAAATTTTTTATGCACATTAATTATTTCATATATTTTATTTATTTTTGTGCTTATTTGATTCCTTTCGTCTATGGGCAATACTTTTTGTCAACAATACTTCTATTCTTAGTAATACCTGCAATTATTAAATTCAAAAAAACTGACGAATTAATTAAAAAGGTTCTTTTCACACCAGAAGCAATCTATGTTGAAAATGAAAAAATAGATATATCCTATCTGGAATCTATTACATTTGTTCAACATATAATCAAAGCTAACGCATTACTTCTTAGCGAAAGCTATCCTGATAATATCAAAGCTTTTGAATTCGTTATGACATTTAATGAAAACTCAAATATAAAAGAAGATATACACTTTTATCTACAATTTAGTGATGAAAATATAGAAAATATCGCTGATTACGACTATCAAAACAACTTTATCAATGTTCTGAAATTTTTTGCAAAAGAAAAAAGAGAATTATTAAAATGTGGGGGTACAGCGATATAACCACTGATATTCTGAGCAGATAACCTAAAATACAATCACATATCAATTTATTAAATATCTTTATCCAAACCTGATGTCTGTTTTTCAAAAACTGTTTTTTCCAGAACAAAGCACTTGCAGAAATAAAACCGGAAAAGTGTTAAAATAACTGGCTTCATACATAAAACCTGTCAAGAGCCTAGCATGAATCAGGATAAAATATTAATTCTCGATTTTGGTTCACAAGTAACCCAGCTTATCGCCCGGCGCGTACGTGAAGCTCATGTTTATTGTGAATTACATTCATTTGACATGCCTATTGAAGATATCAAGGCATTCGCCCCTAAAGGCATTATCCTGTCCGGTGGTCCCAATTCAGTTTATGAATCAGACTATCAGGCTAACCCGGAAATACTCAATCTCGGTATACCCATTCTTGGCATTTGTTATGGCATGCAATGGCTGGCACATACCATGGGCGGCGAAGTCAGCGGTGGCGATCAGCGCGAATTCGGCTATGCTCAGGTACATACAGAAGACAGCCAGTTTACCAATGGCATTTTTGATAACCAGCCTAACACACTGGATGTGTGGATGAGCCATGGCGATAAAGTAAGCAAACTGCCAGAAGGATTTAAAAGTATCGGACATACACCAAGCTGTCCGTATGCCATCATTGAAAACCCGCACAAGCACTTTTACGGAGTTCAGTTTCATCCTGAAGTTACCCATACCAAACAGGGGCGTGAACTAATCAACCGCTTTGTACTTGATATCTGTCAGGCCAAACCCAGCTGGACTATGCCTAACTATATCGAAGAAGCCATTATCAAAATTCGCGAACAGGTTGGTTCCGATGAAGTTATTCTTGGCCTTTCCGGCGGAGTAGACTCATCAGTAGCTGCTGCACTGATTCATCGCGCCATTGGCGACCAGCTCACCTGCGTATTTGTAGATCATGGTCTGTTACGCTATCAGGAAGCGCAAATGGTCATGGATATGTTCGGCAAAAACCTTGGCGTCAATGTGATTCACGTTGATGCCTCTGCCGATTTTCTCGCAAAACTTGCCGGTGAAACCGATCCTGAACGTAAACGTAAAATTATCGGAGCCGAATTTGTCGAAGTCTTTCAGCAAGAAGCTGGCAAACGACAAAATGCAAAATGGCTGGCACAAGGCACCATCTACCCCGATGTAATCGAAAGCGCTGGTGCTAAAACCAAAAAAGCACATGCTATTAAAAGCCACCATAATGTAGGCGGTCTGCCTGAAACACTTAATCTGCAATTGCTGGAACCATTGCGCGATTTGTTCAAAGATGAAGTACGCGAACTGGGTGTTGCGCTGGGATTACCACGTGATATGGTTTACCGTCACCCCTTCCCCGGTCCGGGTCTGGGTGTGCGAATTCTGGGTGAAGTAAAACGCGAATACGCCGATTTACTGCGCCGTGCCGACCATATATTCATTGAAGAGCTGCGTAATACCTGCGATGAAGACGGTGTATCCTGGTATGATAAAACCAGTCAGGCTTTTGCTGTATTCCTGCCAGTAAAATCCGTAGGTGTAATGGGAGACGGTCGCACCTATGAATACGTAGTAGCCCTGCGAGCAGTAATTACCAGCGATTTCATGACAGCACACTGGGCCCACCTGCCCTACGACCTACTCGGCCGCGTTTCCAATCGCATCATCAACGAAGTACGCGGCATTAACCGTGTCGTTTACGATGTCAGCGGTAAACCGCCAGCCACTATTGAGTGGGAATAAAATTTAGTTTGTAGTAGCTATCAATTATTTATCAACCCCAGTTATATTAATAAATTAACTGGGTTTTTTGTTCATTTTAATTTAATAAAATATACTATTATCCATACTTTGATACCGTAATTTGTGGGGGTATTATTTTTTGATATCGTATGGCATTGTATAAATACCGTAATATTTTAACGGTATTAGAAAAAACTATAATGTTTTAGAACTAACATATGCTATACCTTAATGCTTGGTTTCAAGGATAAATCTATTCAAAAGCATATTCTTACGGAAATTATGTATAATATTGATAAATTTAATGCATTGATATAGGAAAAATATATGTATAAAAATTTATAGCTTAATAAAGTTACAAGCGATACACTTATACTGTGCAAAATTATGTGTTTACACACACGATTTATGTCATAATTTTGCTATTAACAATAGTAAATTTTTAAATTTCAAATATAAATAATTTTTGAGCATAGTATTTTTGAAATATAAGTAATTATGGAAACAGAATTAGGTCGTTATTACACATCAAATAAGATTGGTCATTTTTTAGTTTCTCAAATGAACACACAAAATGCCGAAAATATTCTTGATTTAGGATGTGGTGTAAAATGTTTATCACAAGCAGCCAGTTGCAGGTGGAGCAATGCAGAAGTAATAACTTTAGATATAGATGAAATACCGTCAAATAATTTTTTAATTCATAACAATAAACATATTACTTCAGATGCGCTTTTCTATGACTTACCTGATACTTTGGGAGTTTCGGAAGGAGCGATCGATATTGCTGTTTGTAATCCACCATTTATTAGACCTAATTGGAAAAAAGACTATGAGGATATTGTTGCTAGTATCGGTATTGATAAATATTTCTCAATAAAATCTTGTTATAACTCAGAGATATTATTTATAGCTCAAATTATAAGAATGTTAAAATCTGGTGGAGAGGCTGGTGTAATACTTCCTGATAATATATTTTCTGCTAAACGCTTTAGAGCCATGAGAGAATATTTAATTTCAGAACATAGCATAAAGAAAATTATTGAGCTACCTAGTAAAATTTTTCGTAAAACAGAGGCTAAAACTCATATATTGATTTTTAATAAAGAAAAAACTGATGATTCATCATCTATAATTGAATTAAGTAAATTAGATGATATAGGCAATCTATCTCAACCAATCTGTATTAAAGAGCAAAATGGAATTGAAAGATTAGATTACTCTTATCATAACCTTAAAATAAAAAAATATCGTTACGATTTGAAATTAGATTCAATAATAAAAATAAAAAGAGGAAGATTAAACTCTAAGCAAATAAAAGAACTTACAATACCCAAAATTCACACAACCGATATAAAATCATTTTGTAAAAATTATATTTTATCAGGTGATGAAAGTTTATTTAATTTGCCCAATAAAAATTATATAATTGCAGAACCTGGGGATATATTAATGTCTAGAGTGGGAAGAAATTTTTACAAAAAAATAATTATTATTGAAAAAGGCTATGCTGTAGTAAGCGATTGTTTATTTGTAATTAAATGTAAGGAAAAATATAGAGAGATAATATTTAACTACTTCACATCTAAAATTGGTCAAGAGCATTTAATAGCTCTAAGTTATGGTGTTACTGCAAAACAGATTTCTATAGAAATGATAAAAAATATTAAGTTGGAGATTAACAATGACTGATGATACCATTGACGAAAGTAACGAAATTATTGAACGAGCTGACTATATAGAAGATAGTGAACTCGAAAAAAAAACAGTTCATGATAATGAGTATTTTCAATCAATACATAGTGCATTATTAGATAAAGGAACGGTTTTACTTCAAGGACCTAGGGGAAGTGGTAAAACACATTTGATGAAATATACTTGGTTATTATGTAAAGACAATGAAAAATATCCGCTATGCTTGTATGTAACTTTTAATAAATACTTTTTTTTAGAGCCATTGTTAAAAATAAAACCTAATGCAATTGCGTTATTTAATACATGGTGTTTAACTAAAATTCTCATTTCAACATACGAGTTAATAAAACTTTTAAAAGCAAAAGAAGAAGAAAAAGAAGAAGCTCTTCCTAATGATTACTTATATTTCTCCTTTTCTAAAAAAGAACTTGAAGATATTGTTATTAGATTGGAGCAAGGATTATCACCTACGAATGAACAAGAAAAAATCACAACAAAAATCAGTGTTTCCTCTATTACTAATTATATTGAACAAATAACTAAAAAAGTGGGTAGAAAAAGAACAATTATTCTTCTTGATGATGCTGCAATGTCATTAACTCCTGAATATTTATATGAATTCTTCGATATAGTAAGAACATTAAAAACCCCAAAAATATCTTTAAAAGCTTCTGTTTATCCAGGAACTACTGAATATGGTCCTAAATTTCATGTAGCGCATGAAGCAAAAGTTATTAGTGCATGGTTAGATATCCAAAATCCTCAATATTCAACCATTTTCGATGATATTGCTAAACTGAGATTTGAAAAGCTAAATCAAATTGATAGAAATATCGTAGAACTTCTAAAATATGCCTCTTTTGGTATTCCTCGTTCATTCTTAATAATGTTAAGAGAATTTAGTTCTTCAAACAATAATACAAACCAACAGCGATTTAATCAAATTATAAATCAATTCTGTAATGTTAGAGTAAGTGAATATCTTTCACTTAGAAATAAAATGCCTCGATTAGAAAATATTATCTACAATGGGAAAGTGCTATTTGAAAAAATAATTAAGAAAACTAAAGAGGCAAATACAAAAGATAATAAGGCAAATACTAAGCAAGTAATTTTTGGAATTGAAGAATATAGTAATCTTTTAGCAGATAGAATGATAGAACTTTTAATTGAAGTTGGCTTACTTTTCCCAATTGGTTCAATTTCTCATGGAAAAAATAAAGACGGATCAAATCGAACTTATAAGAGGTATATCCCCCACTATGCATTTCTATTAAATGTAAAAGCATTTAGTGAAAATAGTAGAGGTTTCAGACCAGATCAAATATTACAATATATAAATAGAAATAACACTAAACACCCAGTTAGAGCAAATCTAAAAAATCTTCTTGGAAAAGAGGTTTATACAAATCTTCATCTGAATTTACCTGCATGTACAAAATGTGGAACCCCAAGAAATAATGATATTCAAAAATTTTGCGGAAATTGTGGCAGTCAATTAATAGATGGATCAGTATTTAATAAATGTATGGAAATTCCTCTTCATGATATTCCTAGTTTAACTAACTGGCAAAAAACCAAGATGCAAGAATTAAAGATAAAGAATGTTGGAGAGTTTATTACTCTGCCTGATCCTGGTTCAGAATTAAGAAAAATTAAGCAAATTGGTCGTATAACAGCTGAAAAAATTATAAAAAAAGTTAGTCTTCATGTTGATGAATATTTGTCATAATTAATATATTTTAACAAAATATAGTAAATATTATTATATGGAATTATTGTAATGGATCAAACAGAATATTACGAACTTTGTAAAATTCCAGCAGTAACTTCAGAATTTAATACAGAAATTATATTTAAAACTTCTGATGATGACTCCCACCTATCTCCTATTGATTTATTTATTCTTACTACTAAGGAGTTAAATAAAATTGTTTCCAAGGAATATACGCCTGCCCTAGGTAATTTAATTTTACTTGGGTATATTTCAGCTACTGAAAGTTATCTTAGAACTCTTATAAGAAGACTTATTTTAGTAGATGAGTATAGTCAAACTATTATCGCAGAAAAAAATGTTTCGTATGCTGCTGCCCATTATCATTCAAAAGAACTATTACCAGAAGCATTGTTAGAAAATTATTCTTTTGCAAATCCATATAATATCTTCAACACTTTAAAAGATATTATTGGTATAAAAAAAAATATACCTAGCTATTTAATGTCAGTTTCAAAAGAATTTTTTAAAATCTGCGAACTTAGGCATTGTTGTGTCCATAGGTTCGGAAAACTTGGCTCTAAAAACGCAGTAAAACTTGGAATTGATAAACATTCATGCTATTTAGAAAAGCCTATATCTTTAAAAAAAGAGCATGTTGATGAGTTAGCTAATATTGTGACTAATTTCGTAAAAGCTGTAAACAATTATGTTTATGAATCTATTCTTGAAAGAATATCAAAAAATAAAAATAGTGAAAAAAAAGGTGAGAAATTTTATAAAGATGATTTGACTTGGAATTTTAATAAAGACAAAAAACGCTTTAAAAAATACTATGATATTTTTTCTACCTTAGAAGATACATACCCCTCAATGTCAATAAAAGAGGCATATGATAAATTACGTGAAAAGCCAAGAAATTGAAAAAATATGTCTTCAATGTTATTAAAAAATATATTACTTATTTTTCATTGAGAATTTTCTCAACGGCTTGTGGCGTAATTTCCATAATCTTTGCTATATCTTCAATAGAAACATTTTTATCAATCAATGTTGAAACCATAGCAAACTCTAATTTTTCTCTTCTTTCTCGTTCTACTTTTGTTTCTTCTTTAGCAGCCTTAGTTTTATCATTTGCCAATTTTACTTTATCTCTGGCAATCTTCTTCTCCTCCTTCCTAATCTGTTCAACCACCTGATAAGTCGGGACATAGGTAAGACTTTTCTCTAAATCATCCATAATACCCATGCTTCTGAAACTTTCATAGGCTTCTGTGCTGATGATAAGATGATCAACGAGTGCAATATTAAGTATACGGCCTACCTGGATAAGACGATCAGTGATATCTAAGTCTGCTTTGGAAGGAGCTAAGCGTCCAGTCGGATGGTTATGAATAGCAATAACACGTGTCGCATTTTTCATCACGGCAACACGATATACATTCATAGGCTCTATATTGACGGCCTTTACTGAACCTAAAGCAATTAATTCGATATAGAGGATATATCCTGCTTCGTTCATGCCGATAATCCAGAAATGCTCTTTTTCTTTGTCTATCTTATTTTCACGAAGAAGTACGCGTTGCATGATGCTGAACACATCATCTGAACCTTCTATATAACGCTTATCGTTTTTGCCAAGTCTAATATCCATACATCGATTATAGTTAAGAGCATTAACCTAAAATATAACATAGTTTACTAATTATTATAAGTAAACAGCATTAGCTAAACCAATGATATATTGTTTGTATTTTTGAATATTAATTGATTAATTTAATGAGTTGTGAAGAAATAAATCTATCGTCTGGATAAGCTGCTCAAGCAAGCCGAGTTTGATTTTCTTGCACTAAATTACTCAGAAAATCAGCTACTACTCTTATCCTTCCGGAGTTAGTAAGGTCGGAGTGGATGACTAGCCAAATGGGTTGATTACAGTCAACATTGTTGCGAACACAAATCAGATTTTTGGTTAAAGCAATAAAATTCGGTAAGATACCCATTCCGATACCTGCTTCAACTGCACTGATATGTGCAGACATGCTGCCGGCTCTCAGACAACATTTGCCACGGCTGTTTTTTTCTATCCACTTTGCAGCCGGCAAGTTCTGATGTGTTTCCGGCCAGCCAATGAAATCAGCGTTTTTTAACATTGTTTCTTCTTTGTTTAGCGGTTTGCGCTGCAAATAGCTTTCAGAAGCATACAAACCAAAACCAAGCTCGCCTAAACGGCGGATAGTTACTTTACCCTGCTCCGGGCGAACCAGACGCAAGGCCATATCAGCGTCTCTTCTTTGAAGATTGATAGTTGATACTCCAGTAACCAGTTCCAGAGTTAAATCAGGATGTGCTGAATAGAGCTTGGGTAAAGCCGAAATAATAAGATGATCAGCCAGCCCCTGAGCCGTAGCCAAACGCACGTGCCCGCTAACTCCGGCATTGACTCCGGTAGCCATGGCATCAAACGCGTGTCCGGCCTGTTCCAGTATTTCTGCCTGCGAAACGAGTATTCTGCCTTCATCTGTTAGCTTATAACCTTGCTGATCGCGGATAAATAACCTATATCCCACCACTTCTTCCATACGTTCCAGACGGCGGTAAGTTGTAGCAATGCCAAGTTTTAATGTCTTTGCAGCACCACTCAATGTGCCTTCACGTACGATTGCCAGAAATACTTTAGTATCATCCCAGCATAGTTTTTTGTTCATATTTGATTTCCGATTCTGGAAAACCAGTTACCAGATTTAGCTATATATCTGTCAATTTTCGCAAAGTATACTGAATTAACGCTGCTTTCACCAAGCTAATAACTGTGTTTAAAAGCAGATTTAAAACAACTCAATACCATCTGTTTTCAGCCGGCTGTGAACAATTGCCGACCTTTTTAGGTTTGTATATCAGGCCGAACTCTATCTGTTTGAAAAATTGATTGCAAAAGAGGAAATGATTTAGTGAATAATTCAGAAAATAAGACACAATGGCGTAACTGGATGGCTGTTTGCATGCTTGCAATAGCGTCATTTATTGTGGTGAGTACCGAGCTGGCACCGATTGGTATGTTATCCGCTATAGCCTCATCTATGGGACAAAACAGCGGTACTACCGGTTTGGTTGTTACTCTGTATGCATGGCTGGGAGCTGTTTCTGCTCTTGTTTCAGTTACCACATTCAGCCATCTGCCTCGTAAACCAGTAGTAATTGTATTAATGTTGCTGATGGCTGCATCGAATGGTATTGCAGCTATTAGTGAGCATTTTTCGGTACTTTTAATCGCCCGTCTGGCCGGTGCAGCTGCTCATGGCGCATTCTGGGCGATGGCGGGCACTATGGGGGCGCAACTGGTATCAGACAAATATACCGGCAGATCCACAGCAATTATATTCAGCGGTGTTTCAATAGCCAGTATACTCGGTGTTCCCCTTATTAACTGGATTAGTAGCACTATTGGCTGGCGTTTATCATTTTTATTACTGGGCGCATTAGCCATAATTACGGCAATTATTCTGGCTTTTACCCTGCCGGCTGTATCCGGTACTTCCCGAATGGTGCGAAAACAATTTTCAGCAGTTCTTCAGATTAAGCAGTTACGCCAAGTTTATCTGATTGCTACTGCTGCCATCATCGCCCATTTTGCTGCTTTTACCTATATTGAAGTATTTATGGCCGAAGAAATGGCTATTTCTGCCAACTGGATTGCTGTTTGTCTGTTTGTATTCGGTATAGCCGGTGTAGCTGGTAATCTGTTATGTGGTCTGTTTATAGACAGATATCTGAAAAGTATACTTGGTGCAGGCTTAGTGCTGATTTGTGGCAGTCTGATTCTGCTGAGTGCAGTCTTGTCACATAATCCAATCATGCTGATGGTATTGGTGTTTGCGTGGGGTTTAGGTGTAGCCATATTATTTGTTGGTATTCAGGCGTGGGTAATCCGGCTGGCAGGATACGATAACGCTTTACCCGCCTCTGCTATTTATGCAGCTATTTTTAATGGAGCCGTAGGGATTGGGGCAATTATCGGGGCGGGAATTATTGATTTCGGCAATATGAAAATGCTCTATTTAATTGCCTCTTTGATCACCTTATTCAGTTTATTGCAGTTACTAATCAGCAAAACGATGCATAAGCCGGTGCAGTAAAACCAATATATTCCACTTATACATTTTTATATCTAATACCACCAATTCAGAAGAATTTAAGCTGTAGCCAATTTGTCTGATTTAAAAGAAATATAAATTCAAATCAAAGGCCGCTGAAATAAGCGGCCTTGTGCACATTTTTCAGAATTAATCCTGAAATTTTTTCTTGATTGAATCTACTGCACCATCTATGGCATTAGCCACATCATGCACAGCTTCTTTCACGCCGCCAACGGCCTTATCTACCATTCCTTCAGACTGGGTTTTAGTATCACCCACTACTTTACCCACATTCTGTTTTACTTCGCCTTTGGCTTTATCTACAAATCCGTTATCGCTCATAACCATCTCCATTCTGTATGTCTACTGCATGTAACAGTATTCAATTAAACACAAGTAAATTCTTATCCTTCAATAATTTATCTTAGAGAGACAATTAGCGGTAAGCAATGGAAAACGCCAATATTTGCAGCTAATTACATATAAAAATAATTAATTGGTAATTCATGCAGTTAATTAACTCAATATCAATTTATTTACAATTTTCTTTATCTATCAATAAAAATCCATCTGGTTAAATATAGTTGTAGATAATTATGAATTTTATGATATTAAGTTTAATTTTTGTTATTATTAGTTAAATTTAATATATCTAAATACTATCAGATTGTGTTACGAAGCAGCATACAGATTTATTGTTTAGCTATCAATAAATAAACAGGAATAGCAATGGAAGAAAAAAATATTGATGAAAAAATCAAAATATTAGAAAAAATTACCCGTAATAATAGTAGTAAAAAAAATTATGTTAAGACTCAGTTAATTTTAGGTTCTTTATATTTATCAAAAAAAGATTTTGTTAAGTCTGAACAATGTTATCTTAATATTTCTGAACAAGATGCACCAGAAATTTATGTTCATGCAAAATTTCAGCTAGGTAAACTTTATAGTAAAAATATAAAAAATTATATTAAAGCAAAAGAAAGCTTTCTAGCTGCATCCGAAATGGCTACTTACTCTAATAGTTTTCCGCACCATTATATTTGTGCCCAGATTATTTTGGAATTAATACAAAACAAATCCAGTCTTTTATCTAATCAGAAAGAAATTGAAAAGCTTAATGAAACATTATTAGATAAAATCAAACATATATATTTTTTAACTATTGGTATAAAATATAATTTATTGGTTTTAAATCAATTTCAATATATTGAACAAGAACGTCGTGTCGCTCATTATACAAAGCCGGCTGTATTATTTAATTTACTTAAAGGAGAAAATCCCAGTAAATTCCGGCTTAATATTGTAGATTTTATGAATGACCCCAGTGAAAATCAGGTATTAACCAGCTGACTGAATATCAGCAATCATCCAGATAATGAAATCAAAAGCTTTTTAGCCAGTTTTTCCTTTAATCATAATTGTCTAAATCAATTTCGTTTATACGGTAATGAAGATAATATTATCGGTTCCGGTGTCAGTATTGCTTTTAATAAAGATTTTTTTGGTCTGGATACTGAACGCAGTATCAATAACGAAATAATCTCATCACATAGCATTAAATCAATTAACCCGTTCGAAAATAAACAAATTAAATTTGAAAGTAATAATAATCTTCATCCTTTGCCTTTATACCGTTGCCTGTATTTTGATCCGGAAACAGGGTATATGGCGTTAGCCAAACGCAATAAACAATCCTTTTATCTGGAATACAAAAATGAAAAAACACCAGAAGCCATTGATAGCGAATGGGATGAATATATTAAATCATTATATGAGACTGATAAAATCAATAGTATTCGTGACAATTTAGAAAAAATAAAAGAGTTGATTGAAGAACTTTCGAATAATCCTGAGTTAAAAAAAATCTCCAATCTAGATGAACTACTTAGTCTGGCGGTTTTACCCATTTCCTGTCTGATAAAACATGCTGCTTTTGAAGATGAAGATGAGTGCCGGATGATTTATATTACTCATATCGCGGATGATAATATTGTTGAACCGCAGGATTATCAGTCTGCTAACAGTTTGTTTGTCGAATATACGCATGTAGAAGAATATATTGATAATATTTATCTGGGTCCGCAATGCAAGATGCAGCATAAGATATGGCTGCAAAATCATTTTAAAAAGAAACGGCGTGAAAGAGAAATTAAGCTGATTAAATCTGAAATGCCGCTGCGCTGATTCAGGCTAAAACAACAGGATTAATTAAAATATCAGCTTTACTGCTATTGCTAAACTGGCAGTTTGGTTATCCCATGTATAATCTGCCTGTATCAGAAATTTGACCGACTTAAATACCGGCCGGAAATATCCGTTCGGTATTTCTTTGGCGGTGTTAAAAGAGTGCAGTATTATGCAGGAACATAAACAGTTGATTACCGCAGAATATTCAGCCGGGAGTGATGCACACCAGCTCCGGCAAAATGCTAAACCGAAAAGAACTTTATCCGTAGCGCCGATGCTGGACTGGACAGACAGGCATTACCGCTATATGGCCAGACTGATTAGCAGAAATGTGTGGCTGTATACAGAGATGATTAATGCTAATGCAATCATCCATGGCAACAGTGACAGATTACTAGCCTATCATCCGCAGGAGCAACCTGTTGCTTTGCAGCTGGGCGGCAGTGAGCCGGCAGTTCTGGCACAGGCTGCTAAAATTGCTGCCGGTTATGATTATGATGAAATTAATCTTAACTGCGGCTGCCCCAGCCCGCGGGTACAGCAAGGCGCTTTTGGTGCCTGCCTGATGCGTGAAGTTGAACTGGTAGCACGATGCTTAAATGCTATGCAGGAAGCGGTTAATATTCCGGTTACGATTAAGCATCGCATCGGTCTGGATAAGGAAACAGCCTATCAGCCTCTGGCTGATTTTGTCGGTACGCTACGTGAAAAAACTGCCTGTCGTATTTTTGTTGTTCATGCACGCAATGCATGGCTGGATGGGTTATCGCCGAAAGATAACCGTGATATTCCGCCTTTGCGTTATGATTATGTTTATCGTCTGAAACAGGAATTTCCTGATCTGGAAATTATTCTTAATGGCGGGGTTACTGATAATGCACAAATTCACCGGCATTTGCAGTATGTTGACGGGGTAATGGTCGGACGTGAGGCTTATCATAATCCGATGCTGATGCGCTGCTGGGATGCTGAATTTTACGCCAGTCTTCAGCCGGCTGTTGAATATGAAGACCTGGTTAATCAGTTAATTGACTATGCTCACCGGCAACTGGCTAATCCGGATATTTCATTGCGCCATATGGCTCGGCACTATCTGGGGCTGATGCATGGTTTACCCGGTGCGCGCCAGTGGCGAAGGACGCTGTCTGATGCTTCGTTATTAAAAAATAATGATGCCAGCCTGATTGCAAAAGCATGGCAGGCGGTAAAAGACGGTGCCGCAAGCCAGTCTGAGTTGATTTAAGTTACAATTAGGCCGTTTTTATTTGGATAAATCCGCATGCAACAGTATCTTGACTTAATGCAATATGTTTTAGACCGTGGCACAGATAAAGCAGACCGTACCGGTACGGGTACGCGCTCGGTTTTTGGCTATCAGATGCGTTTTAATCTGGCTGATGGCTTTCCTGTGCTGACTACTAAAAAGTTGCATTTACGTTCAATTATTTATGAGTTACTCTGGTTTCTGCGCGGCGATACTAATATCGGCTATTTGCATGAACATAATGTTTCTATCTGGGATGAATGGGCAGATGCAGATGGTAATCTGGGGCCGGTATACGGCTATCAGTGGCGCAGCTGGCCGGCACCGGATGGCCGCCATATCGACCAGATCAGTAATCTGCTGCAACAGATTAAACACAATCCTGACAGCCGCCGCCTGATTGTATCTGCATGGAACCCGGCACTGGTAGATGAGATGGCTTTACCGCCCTGCCATGCTCTGTTTCAGTTTTATGTGGTTGAAGGCAAGCTTTCCTGTCAGCTTTATCAGCGCAGTGCTGATATTTTTCTGGGTGTGCCTTTTAATATTGCCAGCTATGCTCTGCTAACGATGATGATTGCTCAGGTATGTGATTTAGAGCCGGGGGAATTTATTCATACGCTGGGTGATGCTCATTTATATAGTAATCATTTTGAACAGGCTAAACTACAGTTAAGCCGTACACCGAAAAATCTGCCGCAAATGCATCTGAATCCTGATGTAAAAGATCTGTTTTCTTTTCAGTTTGAAGATTTTACGCTTACTGATTATCATCCGGATGCCCACATTAAAGCACCAGTAGCTGTATGAATACTCTGAATAAAATTACGCTGATTGCCGCTCTTTCGGATAATAACTGTATTGGCGAAAATAATCGTATTCCCTGGCATGTGCCCGAAGATTTTGAATTTTTTAAAAGTTACACTATGGGCAAGCCGGTTGTTATGGGACGTAAAACCTGGGAGTCGCTGCCCAGAAAACCGCTTCCAGGCCGCGCCAATTATGTTATCAGCCGGCAGGATGCACAGACATTCAGCGGAGCAATTTTGTGTCACAGTGTTGAAGATGCGCTCAGACAATTAGCCGGTTGCTCTGAAATTATTATTATGGGCGGGGCACAAATTTATACTCAGGCGATACCTCTGGCTACCGATTTGCGGTTAACCAGAATTCATGTTGATGTTGCCGGAGATACTTTTTTTCCGGCAATTGACACGGATATCTGGCAGCAAACTGAAAGCAGCAGTCATGTAAGCAGTAAAAATAATATTGCTTATGATTTACAGCATTATGTACGCCGGTCTGGTGTTGAGTAAGTTTTATTGTGCAAGCCAGTTTGTATTCAGTCCGATTGCTCTGAAATCAGAGACTGCAATGCAGACTGGCTGATTGATGATGCTGTAAATTTTCTCAGTCATATTTTCTAAGATTTACGTTTTTGCTGAATTGTCGGGAAAATGTTGGTTTTCTGCGTTTATGCAGGCGCTATATTTGTCTGCTATTTACTGCATATAATCAGCATAGATAATCTTTGACAGTTCCCTGCCAATCCCCCACAATAAGTCTGCACATTGTTAATCAAATTAAACATCAGAAGGATGCAGTCATGAGTACAGTAACTCTGCAAGGTACCGCTGTTGAAGTCAGTGGTCAGTTTCCAAAAACAGGCAGTACAGCACCAGCTTTTACGCTGACTGATGCCGGTTTAAATGAATTATCGCTTACCGATTTTGCCGGTAAACGTAAAGTACTGAATATTTTCCCTAGTGTAGATACAGGTGTTTGTGCTGCATCTGTACGCCATTTTAATGCAGCTGCGGCCAATCTTTCTAATACTGTTGTGTTGTGTATTTCTGCCGATTTGCCATTTGCGCAGGCTCGCTTTTGTGGTGCAGAAGGACTGGATCAGGTAAAAACTCTGTCAACATTCCGTCATCCTGAATTTAAGGAAAACTACGGGGTTAAACTGAGCAGCGGTGCTTTAGCCGGCTTATGTGCCCGTGCGGTTATTGTACTGGATGAAAATAATCAGGTTTTATACAGTCAGTTAGTGGCTGAAATTACGACAGAACCGGATTATGAGCAGGCATTAGCCGCTCTTTAAAATGGCTTTTTCATACAAGCGTTCAGATTTCTGAACGCTTTTTTTCTTTCGGGCTATGTCGTTGCGCTGATAGCTTTGTTAAAATCTACTGATAAAGATATTTAACTAGAATAACAGGAAATCACATCAATGAACCCACAAAAACTGACTACCGATATACAACGCCCGAAATTAACTCTTCCCAACGGAGAAAATAAAGTATTGCTTCATTCTTGCTGTGCGCCCTGCTCTGGTGAGGTTATGGAAGCAATGCTGGCCTCTGGTATTGATTATACGATTTACTTCTATAATCCTAATATTCACCCGAAAAAAGAATATGAAATCCGCAAGGATGAAAACAAGGCATTTGCGGAAAAATTCAATATTCCTTTTATTGATGCTGATTATGATATGGACAACTGGTTTGAACGCGCTAAAGGGATGGAGTTTGAACCGGAACGCGGTATTCGTTGCACTATGTGTTTTGATATGCGCTTTGAACGCACAGCATTGTACGCATATGAAAATGGTTTTTCAGTTATTACCAGCTCATTAGGGATTTCCCGCTGGAAAAATATGCAGCAAATAAACGATTGCGGCAAACGTGCTGCAGAAAAATATCCTAATCTTGTTTACTGGGATTATAACTGGCGTAAAGGCGGCGGCAGCCAGCGTATGATTGAGATTAGTAAGCGTGAGCAGTTTTATCAGCAGGAATACTGTGGCTGTGCTTATTCTTTACGTGACAGCAATGCCTGGCGGCGTGAGCATGGCAGAGAAAGCATTAAAATTGGTACGAAATTTTATGGTAATGAAGAAAAGGCTTAAGTTTTTTTGTTAATCATTGGTTGTATTTTGAGTCACTTCATCAGTATTACTCTCTAAAAGCGGATTCAGACTTGAATCCGCTTTTATATGGGAAAGTGTTCAGGTTAAATTTTTCAGGAATGGCTTTCTTTTCATTCAAGCTGATATTGAAATTTTGGGTTGAACATTATGTAAAACTCGATAAATTTGTACTCAGTTTATACCAACCATACGTAATATAGCTGCACAAGGAAACTAATGCAGTAACGAGAAGGATAAACATGAATCAATGGATTTTTCTTTCCATCGCTATACTAGCTGAAATATTTGCAACCAGTATGCTTAAGCTGAGTAATGGTTTTACCCGGCTGATGCCCAGTATTTGCTCTGTTCTGGGCTATATTATTTCGTTTTATTCGCTTGCACAAACTCTGAAAACTATGCCTGTAGGCATTGCTTATGCAGTGTGGTCCGGTGTGGGCATTGTTTGTGTGTCAATCATAGCCTGGATCAAATTCGGACAAAAGCTGGATATGCCGGCAATTATTGGCATCGGTCTGATACTGGCGGGTGTTATTGTGATTAATCTGTTTTCCAAATCGATGACTCATTAGCAAAAAAACCGTGGAAATCCACGGTTTTTTGCTAATGCAGTATGACTGTATTATTCTGCTGATGCAGGTTTCGGTTCATGCTGCAAGCTTACTGCACGAGCAGGCACAATTGTGGAAATCGCATGTTTGTATACCATTTGTGTTACTGAAGTATTACGTAAAAGTACAACATACTGGTCAAATGATTCCACCTGACCCTGTAGTTTAATACCGTTTACCAGATAAATTGAAACTGGCACATACTCTTTTCGCAGTGCATTCAAGAAAGGATCTTGTAACATTTGTCCTTTGGCGCTCATTTGGCTACTCCTGTTTTTTTGATTATGTTATCGCTTAGCTGCACCTGCGTACAGCGATTTAGAAAGCAGTGTCAATGCTATCACATTAATGGGCATTTGTTTTCTTTGAACTGACTTTATTTTTACGCTTTACCTGCTTTTTCGATTGTTTTATCTGTTCACGCTTGGCAATTCGGTTACTTAGTTTGACACGACGCAATGGCTGCGCTGGTTTGCTGTCATTTTCCTGATATGGATTCTCGTTTACATTATATTGAATACGTAAAGGTGTTCCCTGTAAATGAAATGCTTTGCGAAATGTTTGTGTCAGATATCGGGTATAAGCATCACTGATATGCTGTAAGGCATTACCATGTATGACTATAACTGGCGGATTCATGCCGCCCTGATGGGCATAACGCATTTTGGGGCGAATTAAGCCGGCGCGCGGAGGCTGTTGTCGTTCCAGTGCGCTTTGCAATACGCGGGTAATTTTCGGAGTAGGCAGTTTAATCATTGCAGCATCATAGGCAGCCTGAATTGAGCTAAAAAGCCCGTCAATTCCTTTTTCTTTCAATGCCGAAATATAATGAAATTTGGCAAAATCAAGAAAATACAGTTTACGTGCTATATCACGTTTAACCTGTTGCTTGCGCTCTTCGGTTATTCCGTCCCATTTATTTACTGCAACAACTAAAGCACGCCCAGCTTCCAATGCAAAGCCGGCAATAGTTGCATCCTGATCGGCTATATCCTGTTGTGCATCAAGTACCAGTACAGCTACGTTAGCCGCTTCGATAGCCTGCATTGCTTTAATAACGGAAAACTTCTCGATGGCGTCATCTACTTTGCCACGACGACGTACTCCGGCAGTATCAATAATGGTAAAAGGGTTGCCGTTGCGCTCGAAATCAATGTGAATTGAGTCACGTGTAGTACCGGCCATGTCAAAAGCAATAACTCGCTCCTCACCCAGGATTGCGTTAACTAAAGTTGATTTGCCGACATTTGGCCGACCAATAACTGCAAAAACCGGATGATGACTGTTTACCTGTTCCTCTTCTTCGGGAAAGTCTTCCAGTACAGTTTCTATCAGCCCGTACACGCCATCACCATGCGCCCCTGATATAACGATAGGCTCTCCCAGACTTAATTCATAAAACTCTGCTGCCAGAATCGGTCTGTTAGCGCCCTCACCTTTATTCACTGCCAGATATACAGGCCTGGAACTCTGGCGCAAATGGTTGGCGATAATCTTATCCTGTGGCGTCAGACCGGTACGTCCGTCTACCAGAAAGATAACTGCATCCGCCTCATCTACGGCTTGCAGAGTATGGCGAGCCATTTCATATAAGATACCGCTATCTACTACCGGCTCAAAACCACCGGTATCAACAACCAGATAAGGTTTACTTCCTACCCTGCCGTGCCCGTAATGCCGGTCGCGGGTTAGGCCGGGTAAATCGGCAACCAGTGCATCACGTGTACGGGTCAGGCGGTTAAATAATGTTGATTTGCCTACATTCGGGCGACCAACCAGAACAATCGTTGGTTTCATATTTATTCTTTCAGATAATTTCTATTGCTCTAAAACAGCAATAGCCTGCCAGCGGCAAGCTTTTCAGTACAACTGATAAACCTGAAGTTCCTGCCGATTTTTCCGGCCGGAACTTCAGGTTTTATTAAGCATTGGTTAACTCAAACTGCTTATTTTCAATTGAATGATTTCGCGTTGTACTGAATCTTTTGATAATAAATTCAAAGCTTGCTGGTAAATAGCAACAGCTTCGGCATTTTTCTTCTGTGCCTGTAAAACATCACCTTTAGTTTCCAGCAGAACTGGTTTAAACGCATCAGTAACTTTCACATCCAGTGCCTGTAATGCTTCATTATATTTACTTTGCTGTAAATATACGCTAGCCAGTCGCTGCGCAACGATTGTTTGCAATAAGTCATCGTGCTGTCTGGCTTTAACCCATTGCAAATGACGGATAGCTTCATCATATTTGCCATCATCAAATGCAGAACCGGCCATCATCAGTGTTGCCTGGGTAGTATTCATAGTCTCAGGATATTTTTCCTGTAGCTGTATGAGTGCCTTTTTACTTTCAGCCATATTATTAGCACCAGCCTGAGTAACAAATGTTTCAAATATAACGGCTGCCTTTTCATCATTGCTGCGTAAATGACTCTGATACAGCACATACCCCAAATATGCCAATGACAATATAACTAGTATAGCAAAAATCCAGCGTCCCCAGCGTTGCCAGAAATATTTGAAATTCGCAACTTCCTGTTCATCCTGAATATGTACAACCATTATGCATTCTTCCATTGTTGGATTAACTGTAAAGCTGCCTCAGCAGCAACAGTCTGTTGTTCATGAGTACGCAGATTTTTAAGCGTCAGCGTATTGTTTAATTGCTCGTCCTGAGCCACGATAACTGCTATTGCCGCACCGCTGGCATCAGCTTTCTTTAATTGAGCTTTCAGGCTTTGATCACCACAGTGTAAATAAACATTCAGCCTTGCTGCCCGTAATAATACTATATGCTGCATAGCTTTGAGACTACTTCCTTCTCCCTGATGTATTACATAAACATCAGGCGCATTATTCACATGTAGTTTACCGAATTCCTGAACAAGCAGTAATAAACGTTCAATACCCAGAGCAAAGCCAATGGCCGGCGCCGGTTTACCGCCAAGCTCTTCGATCAGCCCGTTATAACGTCCGCCACCGCATACTGTTGCCTGTGCGCCCAGTTTAGTTGTCGTCCATTCAAATACGGTCAGATTATAATAATCCAAACCGCGAACCAGACGCGGATTTTCTACATATGTGATACCGAGCCCGTCCAGCATATTTTTTAAAGTATTATAGTGTGCAAGTGATTCAGCACCCAGATAATCTATAAGACGTGGCGCAGCATTCGCCATTGCCTGTAAATCAGGATTCTTAGTATCCAGCACACGTAACGGATTAGTATGCATACGACGCCGGCTATCCTCATCCAGAATGGCTTCATGCTGTTGTAAATAAGCAATTAGTGCAGTACGGTGAGCAGCACGCTCCTGCTGATTACCAAGAGTATTTAATTCAAGTGTGAGATATTCCCTAATACCCAGCCGTTCCCAGAGGTTTGCAGTCATAGCAATCAGTTCGGCATCTACATCAGGCCCGTTAAATCCTAATGCCTCAACACCAACCTGATGAAACTGACGATATCGTCCTTTTTGTGGGCGTTCCCGTCGGAACATCGGCCCCATATACCATAATTTTTGCGGACTATTATAAAGTAAGTTGTGCTCAACAACTGCACGAAGACAGGAGGCTGTGCCTTCCGGTCGCAGGCTCAGGCTCAGTTTGTCGTTGGAATCGGCAAAGGTATACATCTCTTTACCCACAACATCAGTTTCTTCACCGATTGAACGCACAAACAAACCAGTTTGCTCAACAATCGGGGTACGAATCTGGCTGTAACCAAAACTGCGTGTCCAAGCAACTATCACATCTTCAAATGCCTGCCAGAGTGCAGATGTCAGTTTAAAATCTTTCTGCACGACCGGCAGTAAATCATTCATGCCTTTTACGGCCTGGATTTTCTGACCCATATTAATTAATTCGTTTATCCCTGTTAAACTATATTAGCTGCTGACAGCTATAACAGTATATTTATCTTATAAAGCTGTAATCGGAATCACTTTCGCTGTTTCCCGCTTTTTACCCTGCTCACCATAATTGGTCTGAATATATTCTTCTACCAAAGCCAGAAACTCTTCAGCCATATGCTCACCTTTTAAGGTGGTTTTGCGCTCGCCGTCAACATATACAGGAGCAACAGGTGTTTCACCGGTACCTGGTAAAGATATACCGATATCAGCAAGTTTACTTTCACCCGGGCCGTTAACGACACAACCCATAACGGCCACATTCAGATTTTCAACACCAGGATATTGAAGCCGCCAGACTGGCATTTTTTCCCGCAAATATTGCTGAATATCCCGTGCCAGTTCCTGAAACACGGTACTGGTTGTACGTCCGCACCCCGGGCATGCCGTTACTAGCGGCGTAAAAGAACGCAAGCCCATGGTTTGCAGGATTTCCTGAGCAACCACTACTTCCTGAGTCCGAGCACTTCCCGGCTCAGGAGTAAGCGATACTCTAATAGTATCACCAATTCCCTGTTGTAATAAAATAGCAAGAGCTGCAGAAGAGGCTACAATACCTTTACTTCCCATTCCTGCTTCGGTTAAACCAAGATGCAGTGGATACAGACAGCGTGCGGCCAGATTATGATAAACCTCTATTAAATCCTGTACATTTGATACTTTGCAAGACAATATAATCCGGTCGGCAGGTAAACCAAGGCTTTCCGCTTTTTGTGCTGATTCCAGTGCTGAAATAATTAATGCTTCTTTCATAACTGTTTCAGCAGGCTGAGGTGTTGCTAAGGCCAGATTATTATCCATCATGCGCTTTGCAAGAGCCTGATCCAGCGACCCCCAGTTTACTCCGATGCGAACAGCTTTATCGTGCTCTGCTGCTGTATGGATCATGAAAGCAAATTTTTCATCACCCTTCACCCCTTTACCCACATTACCGGGGTTAATCCGGTATTTTGAAAGTGCTGTTGCACAATCCGGATAATCTTTAAGCAGGCGATCGCCATTAAAATGAAAATCACCAACTAAGGGGACATTACAGCCCATGTCATTCAGACGCTGGCGAATTTCAGATACTCTGGCTGCCGCCTGAGGTGAGTTAACTGTAATACGTACCAGTTCTGAGCCAGCATCTGCCAGTGCTTTTACCTGAATGGCTGTTTGTTCTGCATCAGCCGTGTCTGTATTAGTCATCGACTGCACTCTGACTGGTGCATCAGAGCCTATTACCACATGATCAACTTTTACCTGATGTGTTTTTCTGCGTACGCCAGCCAAAGTCATTTCAGTTTCCACCTACAATCATTACTGCAGTTCTTTTTTTGTTCTGTTCAATAGCAATATCTTTGCCGGCAAACTGAATACTCACCCCTGGTGTATAGCCAAGTACTACCTTATAAGGTGCGGCCCCGCTAAACTGATGTGTGCTATTTGCATCAACAACCTGACCAATAAGTACTTTACCGTTTTTATCACTCACCTGTAACCAGCTTCTGTTTGTCATTTTTATTACTAATGTGTCTGCTGCAGATGCGGCAGGCTGAGATGCTTCCATACCGGCATTCTGGCTTGTAGCGGTTTGACTGCTACTACTTGCTGCAGAAACAGGCTGAGAACTGATTTGTTCATTGGTTGTCATTGGCACAACCCGAATATTACTTGCGGCAATATCGCTAATTGAAGCAGCTTGCACAGATACTTCCTGACTGGCTGTAGCTGCTTGTCTGGCACTTTCAGAAGTGGATTTAGTCTGCCATGCATAGACTCCGGCACCAATTAAAATTACTACCAGAACAGCAATCAGCCAACTCGGAAAATGACGGCGTTGCGGCTTATTCTTAAAATCAAGATCAGCTGACTCAACTTTACTGCTGTCTGCAGTTGAATAATGATTAGCTGCTGGAAAAATCTGCTGAAAATACTGCTTTAACTCTTTTTCATCCAGCTCAAGCAAACGGGCATATGAGCTCAGAAAGCCTTTGATGAATACAGCCTCAGGCAAACCTTTATAACTACCGCTTTCCATCGCCTCAATTTGTCTGGCTGGTAGTTTTAAGCGCTCAGCAACTTCACCGACAGACAGACCTCTGTGTTTTCGGGTCTGCGAAAGTATGGTACCCAGAGTTTCAGCAGCATTCGGGCCGGATTCGGTATTTTTGGTTTGCTCATTCATCAGAATTTTCCTGTAGAAACCTGCTCTAGTTCAGCAGAATAAGGGAAATTATTGCGCAATTGTGCTTCATATTCATAAGCAGCCTGTATATTTCCCAAGGATTTTGCAATTCTCCATCCCAGTAATAAATCATCTGCTGATAATCTGTTTATCTGACTCTGATACTGTTTAAACAGATAGTTGGCATCTGATGTATTACCTGCCTGCAATTCGTTGCGTGCCATTTCTTTCTTGGTTATTATAAAATTCGGATTTGCAGCTAGCGCGCGTTCAAAATAGCTGTTAGCAATCTGATATTGTCCCATGCGGCTACTGCAAATACCTTTATTGAACTGAGCAACTTCCGGTGTAGGATATGTAGGATCTGATAAAGCTTTATCAAAATAAGGGATAGATTTATTCGGATTTTTTAGAAAATCACAAACAAACCAGCCATAATTATTATTTACCTCTGCACTGTCAGGAGCCAAAGACAAAGCGCGCTGGAAGCTTTCCTCTGCTTTGCCCGGTTCTTTTAGATACTGCCATATTTGAGCCCGTATTAACCATGTTTCAAATGAACTGCTATTATTTTTTAAGGCTTCATCAATGGATTCTACAGCCTGACGGTAATTTTGAGTTTTCATATACTCAACTGCAAGCTGAGTCTTTATTTCTGCAACTTCTTTAGCTCGCTGTGCCGCAGTTGGTTTTTTTACTTTTGGCTGGTTAGCACACGCAGATAATATCAGTGCAAACAATAATATTAACCCTAATTTTTTCATAAAATCATTCCTGTACAAGTTGCCATTTTTGTTGTCGCTGAGTTTTGTCTTTTACTTTACCTGCCAATTGACCACATGCGGCATCGATATCATCTCCACGGGTTTTTCTGACTGTAACCACAAAACCTGCTTCCTGTAAAATTTCACGAAATATGCGGATACGTTCATTTGTTGAACGTTCAAAACCCGAATTGGTAAACGGATTAAACGGTATAAGATTAAATTTACATGGCACATCTCTAACCAGTTCTATCAGTTGGCGCGCATGTTCGGGAGCATCATTGATTTCTTTGAGCATAATATACTCAAACGTAATAAAATCACGCGGCGCTTTTACCAGATAACGTTGACAGGCAGACATTAACTGATTAAGAGGATATTTTTTATTCAGCGGAATAAGCTTATCACGCACCTGATCATTAGACGCATGCAAAGAAATAGCCAAAGCTACCGGCATTATTTCTTTCAAACGATCCATTTGAGGAACCATACCAGAAGTAGAAACTGTGACTCGGCGACGTGATAAGCCATAGCCATGGTCATCCAGCATAATACTTAATGCTGTTACCACGTTATCGAAATTAGCTAATGGTTCCCCCATTCCCATCATTACTACATTGGAAATAACTCTTTCGTCTTTTGGAGTAACACCAAGCGCTTTATTTGCCCACCATAACTGACCGATAATTTCAGCAGTAGTCAGATTACGGTTAAAGCCTTGCCTGCCGGTAGAGCAAAACATACACTCGAGTGCACAGCCTATTTGAGAGGAAATACATAACGTACCCCGGGTATCTTCCGGAATAAAAACAGTTTCCACACCATTACCAGTACCTACATCCAGTAACCATTTACAAGTACCATCAGCAGATTTTTGTTCAACCAGCAAATCCGGTACTTTTATTTCAGCCTTATCCAGTAATTTGTGACGTAAAGATTTGGCCAGATCAGTCATATCAGTAAAATCGGCCACTCCGCTTAAGTGCATCCAGCGCATAACCTGTCTGGCACGAAAAGGCTTCTCACCCATTTGTGAAAAATGGGCAGTTAAACCGGGTAAATCGAAATTTAGCAAATTGGTTTTCATCTAGGTAACACAATAAAAAGCAGATAGTGGTACAGGCAGGCAATCAATCTTTCAGGATTCATTATGCTGATAATTCAAATTTATTCAATAATTTATACAATTATTTAACTTCTACAAAAATCATCTCTAGTGTAAATTATATTTATAGAATAATACATTAAAAACTAGAAACTGAAATTGTTAATTTATAAATATAGATTGTAAATTAGTCCACCTTCCAGGTGGACTAATTTATAGATTTATCTGCCTGATTAGCGGCTGCATAATTCATCAGCAGTGAAGAAATATGCAATTTCAGTAGCAGCATTTTCAAGACTGTCAGAGCCATGAACAGCATTAGCATCAATTGAATCGGCAAAATCTGCACGAATTGTTCCTGCAGTAGCTTCTTTAGGATTGGTTGCACCCATCAGCTCACGGTTTTTGGCAACGGCACCTTCGCCTTCCAGCACCTGGATCATTACAGGTCCGCTGATCATAAAATTTACCAGATCTGCAAAAAACGGCCGCTCTTTGTGAACAGCATAAAAGCCTTCAGCCTCTGTTTTGGAAAGTTGTTTCATTTTAGCTGCAATAATTTTTAGTCCGTTATTTTCAAAACGACTGTAAATCTGTCCGATAACATTTTTAGCAACTGCATCCGGTTTAACAATAGATAATGTGCGTTCGATAGTCATATTTGCTTCCATTATGTTAAATATATTGAATTTTTTGCAGTAAACATTACAGCAAAAATATATTTTGTCATTTTAACAAATTTCAGTCTTATTTAATATCTTTTCCTATACTTGCTGTTTCATTATCCAGAGTCAGGTGTGGCAAAGTTAAATACTCTTCCGAACCCATCTCTGTGAGACGACTGGCAGTCCGGGTAAATTCATTAGCAAAATCACCATCTGTATAAATATTTTCGATATCAACCTCACAGCTGGCGCATAGTTTTATCCGATAATCATACAAAACATCAATTAACCATGTAAGTCGCCGTGCCTCTGCCATCTGAGCAGATCCCATTTTAGGTATACCCGATAAAATTAATACGCGAAATTTTTTTGCCAGTTCCAGATAATCATTTTGCGAGCGCGGACCACAGCATAATGTGCTGAAATCGAACCAAACTGTTGTATCAGAAATGGCTTTGTATGGTAATTGACGCCCCAGTATTTCAATTTCTCCGCCAGTAATTTCCTGTTCACCGTTAATTTTGTGAAATAACTCTGTTAATTTTTTTTCACTGCTTGCATCTGCCGGTATATAAAATACATCTGCCGGCTGCAATGTACGCATACGATAATCTTCACCACCATCAACATTCAGGATAGTCAGTTCTTTTTCAATTAATGCAATAGTAGGTAAAAAACTAGACCGATTTTGCCCTTGCGGATAAAGCTCGGATGGAGCGTAATTTGATGTAGCCACCATAACCACCCCCTGTTCAAATAAACCTTCCAGCAATCGTCCGAGAATCATAGCATCCGCAATATCACTGACGTGGAATTCATCAAAACACAACACTCTTACTTCTCGCGCAATATCCTGTGCGACTGCATTTAACGGATTAGCCTGACTATGATGATCTTTTAGTCGTTGTTGTACTTCTGCCATAAAAGCATGAAAATGGACTCTGCGTTTACGCCGATAAGGTAAACAACCAAAAAAAGCATCCATTAAAAAACTTTTGCCACGCCCGACTCCTCCATACATATACAGACCTTTAGGCGCACGCGGAGAGCGTAAACTACGCCCTAAAAAACGATTTCGTTTACGCTTGAACATCATCAACTCTGTCCAGAGTCTGTCCAGTTGCTTAATTGCGCGCAACTGGGCAGCATCATATATAAATCCAGGTTGCCTTTCTGCGGCCTGATACCAGGTCAGAGGACTTTGATTATTAAATTCGGGAGCAACAAATACTGATGTGGTCATATGATATGAATTCTTCTGGGAGTTAGAAATTGTATATAGCAAAAGTTAAAAGACGTAACCTTAGCACACACATTAAACATTCGACCACTATAAAATAAAAATACGCCGCAGAAACTGCGGCGTTAACATCTAACCAAATAAAAAGGTATTATTTATTCGTAGACAAAAGAGCTTTGTCAACACGTTCGCGTAATTCTTTACCAGGCTTGAAGTGCGGTACATATTTTTCCGGTACTGACACTTTTTCCCCTGTTTTAGGATTACGGCCAACACGAGCTGGACGATGGTTAAGATCAAAGCTACCAAATCCACGAATTTCGATTCTTTGGCCTTTGGCTAAAGCCCGAGTCATAGTATCAACAAGAATCTTAATACTTTGCTCAACATCCTTAGCATTTAATACAGTACTATCGTTATTAGTAGTATACAACTCCGCCAATCGAATCATTAACTCCGACTTCGTCATAAACGCTTATTCGCTTTCACCAGATAATTTAGCTTTTAACAAATCACCCAGGCTGGTAGTACCGGCAGAAGCATTGTTAGCAGTTAACGAACGCAGAGCAGCACTATTTTCCTGTGCATCTTTAGCTTTAATAGACAAATTGATGTTGCGGTTTTTGCGATCTACCGTAGTAATCACAGCTTCAACATCATCCCCTTCTTTCAGAATATTGCGAATATCCTCAACGCGATCATTTGAAACTTCTGATGCACGCAGATAACCTTCAACATCATCAGCCAGTGTAATAACCGCACCCTTAGCATCCAGTGATTTTACTTTACCGGTTACCATGCTGCCTTTGTCATTTACACTAACATAATTACTGAACGGATCGCCTGCCAGCTGTTTCACACCCAGAGAAATACGTTCTTTGTCGACATCAATGGCCAAAACCACAGCTTCAACTTCTTCACCTTTCTTAAACTGACGTACTGCTTCTTCACCACCATCAGTCCAAGACAGATCAGAAAGATGAACCAGTCCATCAATACCGCCAGGCAAGCCGACAAATACACCAAAGTCGGTAATAGATTTCACCACACCTTTGATTTTATCGCCTTTTTCATGATTGGATTCGAATTCCTGCCATGGATTAGCCTGGCACTGTTTCATACCCAGAGAGATGCGACGACGATCTTCATCAATTTCAAGAATCATCACTTCTACTTCATCACCCATCTGAACTACTTTACTTGGGTGAACATTCTTGTTAGTCCAGTCCATTTCAGAAACATGTACCAGACCTTCAATGCCTTGCTCAATTTCCACAAATGCACCATAGTCAGTCAGATTGGTAACTTTACCAAACAGACGGGTACCTTGAGGATAACGACGGGCCAGACCATTCCACGGATCTTCACCCAGCTGTTTCAAGCCCAGAGAAACACGGCTGCGTTCCTGATCAAATTTCAATACTTTGGCTTCAACTTCCTGACCAACTTCCAGCACTTCGCTTGGATGTTTAACGCGACGCCATGCCAGATCAGTAATATGCAGCAGACCGTCAATGCCACCCAGATCAACGAAAGCACCGTAATCGGTAATGTTTTTCACAATACCTTTTACTACTGAACCTTCTTTAAGGTTTTCCAGCAATGCTTTGCGTTCTTCGCCCAGTGTTTCTTCCAGTACAGCACGGCGTGAAACCACAACATTGTTACGGCGTTTATCCAGTTTGATTACTTTGAATTCAATTTCCTTGCCTTCAAAGTGAGAGGTATCTTTAACCGGACGTACATCAACCAGCGAACCAGGCAGGAATGCACGGATGCTGTTAATCATCACAGTCAGACCGCCTTTGACTTTACCATTAATCACGCCAGACAGAATTTCACCATTTTCCATGGCTTCTTCCAGCTTGATCCAGTCAGCAGCACGTTTAGCTTTTTCACGTGACAGTTTGGTTTCACCAAAACCGTTTTCCACAGATTCAATAGTTACGGTGACAAAATCGCCAACCTTAACTTCAATCTCGCCCGCTGCATTTTTGAATTCTTTCACTTCGATCAGAGATTCTGATTTCAGACCGGCATTCACGGTAACGAAATTATTGTCTATGGCAACAACTTCTGCGGTGATGACTTCGCCGGGATTCATCTCTTGCAAGGTGAAACTTTCTTCCAGCAACTGGGCAAAATTTTCCATAGTCATATATTTATGTTCTCAAACAGGTATCGCCAGGGGATACAAAAGTTAGTTAATAAAAACTGGCACACCCTGACTGTGCCAGTGAAACCATAACACTTGTACTGATATCAATCATGCATCCATCAGCACAAAAAATAGATAAAACAAATATTTAATACAAGATTCAAACACTTTCGTATTTTATATAGTGCAATGAATACTTGTACAAAAGACGGTAATTATAACCTATTTTCAGATTTTTCGATACCAATCAAGTACTTTTTTCACACTTTCTTCAATATTAAGCGATGAGGTATCAAGAATTTTAGCATCGCTGACAGGTTTAAGCGGTGCCACAGTACGCTGACGATCCGCCTGATCACGCTTTTCAATATCAGAAAGAATCTGCAAAAAATCCGGACCATCAATAGCCAGTCCTAACTGTAAAGCCCTTCTCTGTGCCCGTACCTGTGCACTGGCGGTAAGAAAAATTTTAAGCTCAGCCTGCGGAAATACTACAGAAGCCATATCTCGGCCATCCGCAACCAGCCCATTTGTTGTTAAAAAATCTCTCTGACGCTGTAATAATGCTGCTCGCACAGCAGGAAAAGCCGCAATAGCTGATGCACCCATGCCAATTCTTTCGGTTCGAATTGCCGAAGTTACATTCTCATTGTTCAAAACAATCAAATCTTCTTCGAAAACAACTGGTAATTTTTGTGCAATTGCAGCTACTTCATGTTCGTTTTCCCAGCTAATACCCAGTTGCCGGGCATACAGGGCAGTTAGTCGATAAAGCGCTCCGGAATCCAGATAATTTCTGGATAAAATAGCAGCCACCCGCGCAGCTACCGTTCCCTTACCTGATGCACTGGGGCCATCAATTGCAATTACTTTTAATCGCGGTTCTGATTGTATTGCAACCATATTATTAATACCTTTTCACACAAGCTATTCTCAGCCTTATAGATTGATTATCCTGAATTTTATATTCATAACAGCTAAATATCCGATATTACAAATTATGTAACATAAAATTCGCTTAAAACACAAACTGGCACCCATCTACATCAAAAAATTAATGAGCCATCATACTGGCAAATAATTCCTGATGGCTCAATTTGTATATTGTTTAAATTAATGAATTTTACACTTTAACCTGCTTTAAAGACCTTTTCATTTGTAAAATTGTCCGCCATTGTAATACAGCAGAAACAGCAAATAATGCAATCATAAAAGGGCATTCATACAATTCTTCCAGCATATCATCATAAACCGGATTAAATAAAATAAATTGAGCAATCCAGCGACCACGCTCAACAGCATCCGCCAGTAAAAAACCGGCTGCAGCCAAAAGAAAATTCCATACAGGAAACGGCTGATGATAATAATATCTGATTCCTGCACGCAGCCGTGGCCATAATAACATTAAAACCAACCCTAAAATCAGTACAGCAGCGATACCATGATATACCGTATGTGAATACCCTGGAAAGGTTTGCCTGCCCCAGTTCTGATCACGCCCCAGCAATACCAGCCACCATAGCGATGCCCAGAACCAGAAAGCTTTTTCTTTGCCTTTTAAACCACCGCATAAAGTTGACAATAAAGTAAATCCAAAACAAAACAGCAGAAATAATGTTTGGGTATTTTCTACATAAGATACCCAGTCTGGATTAATGTGTAATTGCTGAGCAAAAGGAACTGCCAGTATCATTAGTAACAAAACCGTACTGGATTTGGACCAGTGCCAATCAAAATTCATATTCATGCTCATTAAATTAACTTGTTAATGTAGTTAATATTATATCTAATATTACTCATTCTTACCTGAATTATATTAATGTATGATTTTATATTAACCTGCTCATTTTTTTAATCCGTCTTTATATACATATTCTGTAATACAATTAACTGATAGACTTTTAGTTAAATACTTTAAACGGTCAATTTACACATGAATACCCTGCATTTAAAAGCCTCTGCCTGCCATCCAGCCAGTATAAATTTACCCGGCTCTAAAAGTATCAGTAATCGCACGCTGCTGCTGGCTGCATTATCGGATAATATTAGTGAAATCTACGATATACTGGATTCGGATGATACCCGTTATATGCTTAAAGCATTAACAACTCTGGGGGTAAAGCTTGAATATTTACCTGCCGGAAGTGTTAATTCCGGCTTGAATATCAGAATATATGGTTGTCACGGCAAGTTCCCTCAGCAAAAAGCTGATTTATTTCTTGGCAATGCGGGTACTGCATTTAGGCCATTAACTGCTGTATTGGCGATAATAGGAGGAGAGTATTATTTACACGGGGTAAATCGTATGCACGAGCGTCCTATCGGCGATCTGGTTGATGCGCTACGAGTGACTGGTGCTACTATTGAGTATAAAGGACAAAATGGCTTCCCCCCCCTACAAATTCAAGATAACCGGCAACAAAATAATTTTCATATTAGCGTCAAAGGTAATGTATCCAGCCAGTTTTTAACTGCTTTGCTTATCGCCCTACCCTTAAAAGGAAAAGCTTATACTATTGAAGTAGTCGGAGAATTAATATCCAAACCCTATATCGCAATAACTTTGAATCTGCTCAAACAATTTGGAGTTAACGTTGAGCATGATCATTTCCAGACATTCAGACTGGCAGCAGGACAGCAATATCATGCTCCGGCACAAATTTATGTTGAAGGTGATGCTTCCAGTGCATCCTATTTTCTTGCCGCTGGTTTAATTTCAGGCAATCCTGTCCGGGTAAATGGCATTGATGCCCATAGTATTCAGGGTGATATAGCTTTTGCAAATGAACTTGAGAAAATTGGCGCATCTGTACAATGGGGTGAACAGTTTATTGAAATATCCCGTGCTTTGAATCAGTACATCAAACCATTTGATATTGATGCCAATAATATCCCTGATGCTGCAATGACACTGGCTATTATCGCTCTTGCCAGCAAAGGTACCTGTCACATTCGCAATATTGCCAGCTGGCGTGTTAAAGAAACTGATCGTATTAATGCCATGAGTTGCGAATTACGTAAATTAGGCGCCAAAGTAGTTGCAACAAATGACAGTATCAGCATTACACCACCAGCAAAACTACATTCAGATATTCATATCAGCACATATGATGATCATAGAATGGCTATGTGCTTTTCACTCATTAGCTTACTTGGCACGCCTGTCTATATTGATGATCCGCAGTGTGTCAACAAGACCTTTCCTGAATATTTTCAGGTTTTTACCAGTATGTGCACACCTGTTTAAAATCATAACTTTACTTAGTCTGTTTTCCATTTACTCAGGTTTCAGTTCAATATTGATATAATTTATTTTTTTATTCACTCATGTTACAGACAGACCAATTATCAGGCGCACAGCCACAACGTGTCATCAATCCGCAAGCAGCTTCAACCCAGGAAGAGTTGCTGGAACGCGCTCTGCGTCCACGGGCGTTATCAGATTATATAGGCCAGCATAAAGCCAAAGAGCAGCTCTCGATATTTATTCAGGCAGCAAAAATACGCCGTGAAGCTCTGGATCATACTCTATTGTTCGGTCCTCCTGGGCTTGGCAAAACTACTCTTGCACACATTATCGCCCATGAACTTGGTGTGAATTTACGTCAGACATCCGGGCCTGTGCTTGAGCGTGCCGGAGATCTGGCGGCACTACTTACTAACCTTGAGCCGCATGATGTGCTTTTTATTGATGAAATTCATCGACTTAATCCGGTAGTAGAAGAAATTTTGTATCCAGCACTTGAAGACTATCAGCTGGATATTATGATCGGTGAAGGGCCGGCTGCTCGCTCAGTTAAAATTGATCTTCCACCATTTACCCTGGTCGGAGCAACTACCCGCGCCGGTATGTTAACCAATCCATTACGAGACCGTTTTGGTATAGTTTCACGGCTGGAATTTTATAATAATGCAGATTTAACTACGATTGTGGGCCGTTCTGCCCAACTTTTACAGCTCAAAATTGATAATACCGGTGCTGCTGAAATAGCCAGACGCAGCCGCGGCACACCTCGTATTGCTAATCGGCTGTTACGACGTGTACGTGATTATGCTGAGGTAAAACATCAGGGAGAAATCAATGCTGTTACAGCGGATGCAGCTTTAAAAATGCTGGATATAGACCAGTCCGGACTGGATGTTATGGACTGCAAATACCTGGAAGCCATTTTATACAAATTTTCAGGCGGGCCTGTAGGCCTGGATAATATTGCCGCAGCAATTGGTGAATCAACTGATACAATAGAAGATGTTATTGAACCTTATTTAATTCAGCAGGGTTTTTTACAGCGTACTCCACGGGGACGTTTGGCTACTGAGTTAAGCTACAGTCATTTTGGTTTACCAGCGCCCGGCGCTAAAATTTAATAACCACCTTTGTATATTGCTATATCTTTGAAAATCAATAAAATCCAAATGCGGCTTATACTTATTACAGAATTAAAGAAGGAAAACTAATGAACTCCAGACAGATAGATGCCGGCATTTTCAAAGCCTATGATATCCGCGGTATTGTAGATGTTTCACTGAATAAAGACACCGCAGAACTGATTGGCCAGGCTATTGGCACAATAGCGATCAGCAAAGGAGTAGATCAGATTGCAATTGGGCGGGATGGACGTCTTTCGGGTCCTGTTCTGGCAACAAGCCTGATTCAGGGCATCACAGCCTGTGGCATTAATGTAATCGACATTGGTATGGTTACCACACCAATGCTGTATTTTGCTGCTATTGAACACTGTCATGGCAGCGGTATCATGATTACAGGCAGCCATAACCCGCCTGACTACAATGGTTTTAAAATGATGCTGGCCGGAACTACTATGGCTGGTGATGACATTCAGGCTTTACGTAAAATTATTGAATCCGGTGAACTTGCCGCCACATCTGAACATCCCGGTAGCGTTGTTACATTAGCTATCGCTTCTGAATATATTAGTTATATAACTAATCAGATTCGACTGCAGCGACCAATGAAAATTGTTATAGATGCCGGAAACGGTGTGGCAGGTGCTTATGCCGGTGATTTATATCGCGCTCTTGGTTGCGAAGTACAAGAATTATTTTGTGAGGTAGATGGTAATTTTCCCAATCATCATCCTGACCCGGCTAAACCGGCCAATTTGCAGGATTTAATACAGGCACTGCAAAACAACGATGCAGAAATCGGGCTGGCGTTTGATGGCGACGGCGATCGTCTGGGAGTAGTTACCAAAGATGGTCAGATTATTTATCCGGACCGACAATTAATGCTTTTCGCAGCAGATGTACTGACACGTAACCCGCAAGCAAAAATTATTTATGATGTAAAATCCACCAGATTATTAAAACCATGGATTGAACAACATGGCGGTGAAGCCATTATGAGCAAAACTGGCCATAGCTTTATCAAAGCAGCAATCAAAGAACACAATGCACTATTAGCCGGTGAAATGAGTGGTCATGTATTCTTCAAAGATCGCTGGTTAGGCTTTGACGACGGATTATATGCCGGTGCACGTATGTTGGAAATTTTATCCAGACATGAAAATCCTTCTGCTGTTTTGAATGATCTACCTGAAGGCGTTTCTACTCCAGAACTGAATATTGCTGTTCCGGCCGGACAATCCGGACATGAAATTATTTCCAGTCTGGCACAGAATGCGCATTTTGATAATGAAATTGAACGCATCAGCATTGATGGCCTTAGAGTGGAATTTAAAGACGGATTCGGGCTGATGAGAGCTTCCAATACAACACCAGTGCTGGTATTACGCTTTGAAGCTGATAATCAGCAGGCTTTAGATAATATTATTGCTCAGTTTAAAACAGTAATTTCTCAGAACCCCGATTTAAACTGGAATTAAATCCTTATAATCTTTTTGATTGTTACGATATTAAAACGGCTACTTAAAGTAGCCGTTTTTTTAAACTTTAATACTGATGATCACATATCAATTGATAGATTATTTTTTGGCTTTACTACCTGTTTCACGAACAAACATTGTCACGATAAATGCCAGGATCAAACCACCAACAAAAACATAGTCTGCAGTCTGGAAAACTTTCAAATTCAGCTGACCTTCTGCTTTTGTCAAATGTTCAATCAGTTTATTAAACAGATTGGTCATAATTGCGCTGATTACGAATACGAAAAAGTTAATCACACCAGTAGCTGTACCTTTAACTTCATCAGGATTTACTTCCTTAATCATAGTATAAGGAATCATAGCCGCACCGGAAGCAATACCGAATAACAAGCCCATTAAAAAAGGCGGCATAACATCAGGCAGGTAAACAATAAAACCACCAGTAATGCCCATTGCAATAAGACTACCCATCACAACGGGTTTACGGCGACCAATTACATCAGATAAATAACCTAATATCGGACAGCCAATTACCCAGCCTAGCGGCACCATTGCCAAACGTAAGGCTACATCATTTTTAACAACCAGTCCGTCCTGTAAAAACTGATTTCCCCATGCAAGATTACCGACATTGGTAGGCAGAAACATCATGGCGCCAATGAAAGCACAAATGTAAGACTGTGGATTTTTCAATACCACAATATAAGGATGGCTTAAACCACTCCAGTCAATTCTACCTTCACGAGTACGTGGGGTAATTAACACTGAACCAAAAAAAACAACAACCAGTATAACGGCAGCCACTATCCAGAACATCTGCCATGTCAGCATTTGATATTTAATAATTGGCGATACAACTGCTTGCCCCATAAACCCGCCAAGCATACCGAAGCACTGAGTCATACCGACAGCAGTTGCCAGCCATTTTTTCGGAAAACCGCGTGTGGCCAGAAATACTGCACTGGTAAAAGCCAGTCCGGAACCTGCACCTTGCAGGAATCGACCGAATTGAGCAGTAATAACTGTTCCTGAACAGAACAATACGCAACCAATAGCAACTAAAATAATACCCAACGAGGCAGTAAAACGCGGCCCGATACGATCAAGCATCACACCTGATACAAGCGCAAAGAAAGCATATGAATAAAAATACAGACCGATAATGCCAGCCATTTCAACTTTAGAAATATGCAAAGTGCCTATAATTTCAGCCTGCATAACACTTGGAGCCGAGCGCAATGCATATTGTACAAAATAAAAAATGGCACAAATAAACCAGGCAATTATAAACGTTTTATTTAATGCACTGGATTGATCAGCATTTGGTGGAGAAACTGACATATTGGATTTATGATTCATAGCGTACTCGCTTTCGTTTAATTCCGAATGAAATATCACAAAATCATTCTAACAAAACCCGTGTTACGTACACAATAAAGTTCCCAAATACTTAAAATAAGAAACAATATAATTAAATTACATTAATTTAAACAAAAAATAAAACATTAATCAAACTTAAGCATTATTAGAACAATATTATGCTTTCAAAATGTCAAATTAATAAAATATTCTGTTCAATTTTACAAATATAACTATATTTCACTAATTATCAGATTTTTGATTTACACCATATTTACACAGGACACAAAAAACATCATAGCATGAACAAAAGTATTAAATGAAGTTTTATAAACACAATTTTAATTAAGCTCAAGATTAATACATAAACAAATATTTTATGAATTATAAATATTGATAGCGATAGTATTATATGTTTTGGTGATGGATTAATTATTATTTAAATTCAATAAATAATAAAATTATAAGACATTAAATATTTTTTTATATTAATCTAGTAAAAAACTTTATTATAAGAATATTTATTCAGTTTATACAAATAAACTTGCAGTTAATGGATTAGAGAAAATTTTGAAAAACCTGCCAGCTACAAAATAATAGATAAATACAAATAATAAAAAATTTTGCTTTTGAAAGACTGAATCATATTAAGCTATTTATCTGGCTTATATATGATTCAGTCTTTCAAAAGCACGAAATAATTCTTAATTTAGTTAGAAATTATTAAATAGATGCATTGATAAATGCTTCCAGTTGTCCTTTATTCAAAGCTCCAACTTTTGTAGCAACACTGGCACCATCTTTAAATATCATTAATGTGGGTATACCACGAACATTAAATTTAGCAGGAGTATCCTGATTCTCATCTACATTAAGTTTCACAATTTTCAGCTTACCTTGATAAGCCGAAGCCAATTCGTCCAGAATCGGCGCAATCATTTTGCATGGCCCACACCAGGGAGCCCAGAAATCCAGTAGTACCGGCACATTCGCCTGCAAAACTTCTTTATCAAAATTGCCATCACCTACATGAACAATTAAATCGCTACTCATTATGGTTTCCTTTTATTATCGGGTTTCTATATAAAATATAGCTAATCAGCTATCAATGCAATAGTAAAATAAAACTAAGTGATTACATGATATTAGATACCATGTACACAAAACACTAATAGCTGTTTAAATTAATCTGAAAATTATTTTCAATACATCAAATATTTATCTTACTTAATGCATTATCCAAATCAGCTTTTAAATCAGAGACATGCTCCAAACCGACAGATAAGCGAATCAGTCCGGGCTGAATTCCGGCTTCCAGCTTAGCTTCCGGAGGCATACGGCCATGTGTAGTCGTCCATGGATGAGTGACAGTTGATTTAACATCGCCCAGATTTCCGGTTTTACTAAACAGAGTTAACATGTCAATTACCTGCCAGGCAGCTTTTTCACCACCTTTAACTTCAAAAGCTACAACAATTCCGCCACCTTGCTGTTGCTTTTGCACCAGTGATTTCTGCGGGTGATTAGACAAACCAGTATAATGTACTGTTATTACCTGTGGTTGCGTTGAAAGGAACTGAGCTACTTCCAGCGCATTAGCACACTGCTTTTCCATGCGGATATACAAAGTCTCCAAACCACTTAGGAGTATCCACGCATTAAAAGGTGACAATACTTCGCCGGTAGTACGGACATGTAAAAAAATTTCATTTACCAATGCTGCACTGCCGCAGATAACTCCCCCCATTACACGCCCATGACCATCAATCGCTTTAGTAGCAGACTCGACTGATAAATCTGCTCCCAGTCGCAGCGGCTGTTGCAAAGCCGGCGATAAAAAACTGTTGTCTACAACCAGTATAGCCTGATTATTATGTGCAATTTCTGCAAGTTTAGTAATATCAGCCAGTTCATTCAGCGGATTAGACGGCGTTTCAACAAAAAGCATTCTGGTATTAGGACGGATAGCGGACTGCCATTCAGTAATATCAGTCTGACTCACCAGTGTCACTTCAATCCCAAAACGTGGCAAAATATTATTCAGTAATCCAATCGTGGTTCCAAACAAACTTTTACTGGCTACCAAATGATCGCCAGCTTTTAACAGAGCAAGAAAAGTAGCATTGATTGCAGCCATTCCTGTAGACGTTGCCAGACCAGCCTCTCCCTGTTCGAGCTGAGCCACCCTTGCCTGAAAAGCCGCAACAGTAGGATTATTAGTACGTGTATAAGTATAACCTTGTGTAGAACCGGCAAATAAAGATGCGCCAGTTTCTGCATTTTCAAACATAAAACTACTGGTCAGAAACAGCGCAGAATTATGTTCATTGAAAGGTGTTTGTTCTTTAGCACCCCTGATAGCTATCGTTTCCGGATGCAATTGTAAAGTAGACATGGTTGCTTAATTTATCTATAAATATGGGTAAAGAATTGTGCCGCTTTTTTTATGATTATGCAAATAACCCGCTCTGCTAAACAAAGAATAGAGTATTCTTTATATTCTAGTTCGTCTGAAACGTTAACAGCACATTAAATATGTGTTTATCACCTTTTTATTAGGTTTTAAATCCTTATATTTAAAAAAAATATTTATTAACAGGGATAAAAAATGTATTTTATCATTTCACCAGCAAAAAAATTAAATGAATCAGTAGAGATTCCTACCAAAAAGTATACGCAACCTAAACTTTTGGATCAGGCACAACAACTAATGCCATTACTACAACAACTGGCTCCCCACGAAATTGCTACTCTTATGAGTATCTCCGATAAGCTCGCTTTACAAAATGCCGAACGCTACCATAACTGGCAGCCCCCTTTTACACCTGAAAACGCTAAACCGGCTGTATATCTTTTTAATGGTGACGTTTATGAAGGCTTGGATGCGCTGCATTTAACTGAATCTGCGTTAGATTATTTGCAACAACATATGTCTATTCTGTCAGGTTTATATGGTGTTCTTAAACCTTTAGATTTAATTCAGCCCTACCGTTTAGAAATGAGTATTAAACTTAAAAATGCTCGCGGCAAAGATTTATATACTTTCTGGGGAGACATCATTTCCAATACCATTGAACAGAATATACAGTCAGGAGAATATAAAGTACTTATTAATCTGGCGTCACAAGAATATTTCAAAGCAATAAATACTAAAAAAATATCTGTACCTGTTATTGCACCTGTTTTTAAAGATCAGAAAAATGGTAAATATAAAATTATCAGCTTTTATGCCAAGCGTGCGCGAGGTTTGTTTATGCGCTTCGCGGCAGAAAATCAACTAACAGATCCGGAACAGTTAAAAGAATTCGATTATGATGGCTATTATTATGATAAAGCTTCATCCAGTGAAACAGAGTGGGTATTCCTGCGAGAAGAAAACAGCCATCACTAAATTTAATCAAAAATAAAATGAACGATTTAACCAAAAATTCGCTGTTTGCTTATACAAAACACTTGGCAAATCCGTATTAATCGTCTATTATGCGCATCTTCAAAGACGGAAGCGTGGCAGAGCGGTTTAATGCAACGGTCTTGAAAACCGTCGAGGGTTGATAGCCCTCCGTGAGTTCGAATCTCACCGCTTCCGCCAGATCATTAGAACTGATTGTCTACTAAAAATTATTAATTTGTAATAATTTTTAGTAGACAATTTTTATCAACACGTATATTCAATACGCATATAATAAAATCTAACCCTAAATTTCAGTTCGAATATTAAGCATCAGTTACGCAAAATAACAGCACTGGCAGTTTGTAAAATAACTAAGCTAGGACTTCATAATGATGGTGCATACCTGATACGGTGTTGTAACATGGTGCAGACATCGCGGGTATTAAAACCTTTTGAAAAAGAATGTTTGCAAAATACTTCAAATCGCTGTTTCATTAAACAGCACTTCATATTGATTAGAGTCCCTTGAAAAACGTTTTTGAGGTGCTTAAGGGCATTTCTCTTCTCTTAACTGATAAAAATATAAAACAGATAATGCCATCACTTTTTGAAAAAAGAATTTTACATGTAAAATTTTTTTTGCAAAAAATAACTAACAAAGAATAAAACGCTATAGCAACACAAATAGTCAGAATATATTCTAGGTTGTTAGTGCACAATAGACTAAGAACCATACAGATATTTTATCCCGAAAAAGAGTTGTTTCGAGTTACAAATAAAACAACTGATACAGATTTCTTCACAAAAAAATAGATAGAAATTTCTGAATAAACATTTGTGCTAAAAGTGACCACGCTATCTGTCTACTCATATTCACTGTAGTTTAGTTTTATTATCTATAAAATGTAACCAAGGCCAATTTCTATTTATTCCTTTTTAGGAAGTGTATTGCGCTTAAATAAGCCTACCTACACTAAAGCAATTACAGCATGAATAAAATTTTCGATGCTAGCTACTACTACGTACAAACAAGTTAATTTATAAAAACACTATCACGAAACATGCGTATGCTGGCAGAAAATAATTAATTCATATGTTCATCAAAAAAAATAAGTGGTATATTTAAAAATTTTATTTAGTGTTTAAATTATACTCTGGCATAGCAATGACATCTAAGAGTTTTTCAGAAATAGCCAATTTTATCTGGTCAGTAGCAGACATATTAAGAGGTGATTTTAAGCAATCACAGTATGGGCGTATTATTTTACCTTTTACACTTTTACGTCGGCTAGAATGTGTCCTAGAACCAAGTAAAAAGCAAATTTTAGAGCATTATCAACAAGTAAAATCGAAAAACCTCCCTGAGGAAAGCCTCATAAATATATTGCAATTAGTTTCAAATCTGTCTTTTTACAATCTATCCTCAATGAACCTGTCTAAATTAGGTTATAAAGATATTAGGACTAATTTAAACAGCTATATTCAAAGCTTTTCTAAAAATGCCCGTGAAATTTTCACGCATTTTAAATTTGAAGAGCATATTGCTTCACTGCAAAGTGCCAACTTACTCTACAAAGTAGTAGAAAAATTTGCCCATACAGACCTTAGCCCCAAGGCTGTTTCCAACTATGAAATGGGGTTAGTATTTGAAGAGTTAATCCGCCGCTTTGCAGAAAGCTCCAATGAAACAGCGGGAGAACACTTTACCCCAAGAGATATTGTGGAGCTTGTCGCAAGTTTAGTTGTTATAGACAAAAACGACGTCCTTTCTTCCAGTGGAAGAATTGTTTATATTTATGATCCAACGGCAGGGACAGGAGGATTTTTATCCTCTGCTATGGAAACACTACATGCAATGAATAGTGAAATAGTTCCTGTGGCATTCGGCCAAGAACTTAATCCTGAATCTTATGCGATCTGCAAAGCAGATATGCTGATTAAGGGGCAAGACCCTGAGAGAATTAAATTAGGCAATACTCTTACTAATGATAAGCTTCGCTGTGAGCAATTCGAATTTATGCTTTCTAATCCACCCTTTGGCGTGGATTGGAAAAAAGATGAAGATATTGTCAAGACAGAGCATCTAGTTCAGGGCTACAACGGACGTTTTGGTGCTGGGCTACCTCGTGTTTCTGATGGATCTCTGCTATTCTTATTGCATATGCTCAGTAAAATGAAAGATGTTGATGATGGAGGCAGCCGTATTGGTATTATCTTAAATGGTTCTCCGCTATTTACAGGCTCAGCTGGCAGTGGTGAAAGCGAAATACGTCGCCATATTTTAGAAAATGATTTACTTGAGGCCATCATAGCACTCCCTAATGATATGTTTTATAACACAGGTATCGCTACCTATATCTGGATACTGACCAATAATAAAAATACAGCGCGTAAAGGTAAAGTACAACTGATTAATGCAGTTAACCTCTTCGATAAGATGCGCAAATCATTAGGTTCAAAGCGTAACTATCTTACCGAAGAACATGCTGCTACCGTTATTCAAACCTTTGGGCAATTTAGTGAAGCCTCACAAACTGATCCGACAACAAACCAGCCATTAAGCAAAGTTTTTGAACCCTATCAATTTGGTTATCGGCGAATTACGATTGAAAGACCTCTGCGCTTGGCGTGTCAATTTACTGGAGAAAATATAGAAAAGCTCCGTTACTCCAATAAAGCAAACTATACTGAAGCTATGCAGATGATATATCATGATTATGGTCATCAATGGACAGCAGAAACCTATGGTGAGCTCAACGACTTTGAAGCAGATATTCGAGCCCGTCTGAAACAAGAACAAAGCAAACTCAAAGAAAAAGATATTAAAGAAATCTTAAATGCTAAATTATGGCTTGCTCAAAAAGCCATTATGGAAAAAGCAAAACAACTGCAACAACAGTTAGGCACGGAGGTTTTTAATGATTTTAATACCTTTGAACCTGTCTTGAAAAAAGCAGCTAAAGTCGAAAATATAGAGTTTGATAAAAACGAATACAAGCAACTGATTGAAGCCATTAGCTGGAAAGAGCCTAAGGCTGAACCTGTTATCAAAAAATCACTTAAAACTCAGAAATCTAACCCACTTTATGGCGAATGGAGCTATCAAGGTAAAATAGTTACTTTTGAAACAGACAGCGAATTGCGTGATTACGAAAATATCCCGCTTAATCATAAAATTCCAACCAAGCAACTGGTAGAAGAATACTTTACGCAAGAAGTAGCCCCTCATATACCTGATGCTTGGATTAACGCAGAGAAAAAAGATTATAAAGATCAAGAGATTGGCATTGTTGGTTATGAAATACCCTTTAACCGCCATTTCTATATCTACCAGCCACCTAGACCCTTAGAGGAAATAGATGCCGAGCTAGATCAGCTAACCAGCGAAATTATGCAGCTATTACGAGAGGTGCATAGCTAATGGTGGGTAAATATAAGGCTTATCCAGAATATAAAGATTCTGGTGTGGAGTGGTTAGGATATATTCCTGAACACTGGAAAATAAATAAATTAGGTTATATCGGAGAAATGAGAAATGGACTTACATATTCTCCAGATGATATTACAAACGATGGTCAAGGAATTTTAGTTCTAAGATCATCTAATATACAAAATGGCAAACTGTGTTTTGATGATAATGTTTATGTGAATAAAAAGATACCTGAAAAATTATATACAAAAGAGAATGACATTTTAATTTGTTCTCGAAATGGTAGCCGTAATTTAATAGGAAAAAATGCATTAATTCCCTATGAATATGAGAAATATAGTTATGGTGCTTTTATGCTTATTTATAGAAGTTCATATAATTTATACTTATCTTGGGTTTTTAATTCAATCTTATTTATACATCAATCTTCATCATTCTTAACAACCACTATAAATCAATTAACGGTAGATAATTTAAAAAATTTTGAAATTCCTATTCCTTCAGTCAAGGAACAAAAAGAAATTATAAATTTCCTAACCTATGAAACCTTCAAAATAGATACTTTAATAGAAAAACAGCAACAACTTATCAAGTTATTAGAAGAAAAGCGCCAGGCAGTGATTAGTCATGCTGTGACTAAAGGTTTAAATCCTAATGTGTCTATGAAAGATTCTGGTGTGGAGTGGTTAGGTGAAATCCCTGAGCATTGGGAAACGCTATATAGTAAATGGTTATTTAAAGAAAGAAATACAAAAGCAACTAAAAATGATGAGCAATTAACAGCATCACAGAAATATGGGGTTATTAGTCAAAAAGAATTTATGGAGTTAGAAAGCCAAAAGGTTACTCAAGTCATTCTTAATCCTGGTATTCTAAAATATGTTAAATCCGGTGACTTTGTAATTAGTATGAGGAGCTTCCAAGGAGGAATTGAGTATAGCCCTTACTCAGGTTCGATTAGTTCAGCTTATGTACCTTTATACCCAATCCAAAAAATAGATACACTATATTTTAAGTATCTTTTTAAAAGTAGACCCTATATTCAAGCGTTACAAAGTACCAGTAATCTTATTAGAGATGGGCAAGCATTAAGATATAACAATTTTATTCAAATTCCTTTACCCATAGTATCTATTCAAGAGCAACGAGAAATAGGTTTATTTTTAGAGTCAGAAATAACTAAAATAAATCAACTGATTAATAAAGCGATTCAATCTATAGAACTTCTAAAAGAACGCCGAACCGCCTTAATTTCCGCAGCTGTTACAGGTAAAATAGATGTGCGTGACTGGCAGGCTCCTACAGTAATGGACTAAACTCAATGGATAAAAGTCTAGAAAAAATATTTCAGCAAAATATTATTGATGCATTATGTGCGCAAGGTTGGCAACTCGGTAAGTCTTCTTTCTATAATAGAAAATATGCCTTATATTCCGAAGATACATTGGCTTTTATTCAAACCACTCAAGCTCAGGAATGGCATAAATTTACTCAGCTTTTTCCTGAAAATACTGAGCAACACTTTATAGAGCACTTAACAAAACAGTTACTAAAAGCTGATCCTCATGCGATAGACAAAGAACTCCGAACCTTTGGTACACTAGGCGTATTGCGCCACGGTTTGCGGATTCGTAATTGCTCATTCTCGCTATGTCAATTTAAACCTGAACATGAATTAAACCCCGATACTCAAGCCCGCTATCAGGCTAATTGTTTTCGTTTAGTTCCTGAATTGGTTTATAGCCCCTATGCGACAGCTGAGCAGTTGCAACAGACAGGCGAAAAAGCTAAGGCCTGCCGTATTGATCTGGTGTTGTTTTTAAATGGCTTACCCATTGCGACATTGGAGCTTAAATCAGAGTTTCAACAAAGTGTTGATAAAGCCATTAGCCAATATAAAACTCAGCGTTCACCTTTGGACCCGGAGACAAAAAAACCAGAACCCCTACTAACATTTAAACAAGGGGCGCTCGTTCATTTTGCGGTAAGTCAGTATGAAGTCTATATGACTACACGACTAGAAGGTAGTGAAACAAACTTTCTACCTTTTAACAAAGGTACAAAAGAAGGTGGTAAAGGCAATGATGTCCCTGAAGATATTAATCAATATGCCACTCAATATTTATGGGATGAAGTCCTATACCCTGAAACCCTGTTAGAGATTATCGGACGTTTCATCCATCTGGAAATTAAAGAAAAAGAAGATGCAACAGGACACAAGTACAAACAAGAGTCAATGATCTTTCCCCGTTACCATCAATGGGATGTTGTCAAAAAATTAATAGCTGCGGCAAAAAATAAAGGTGCTGGTTATCGCTATCTTATTCAGCATAGTGCAGGCTCTGGAAAGTCTAACTCTATCGCTTGGACAGCACATCAACTGGCAACACTTCATAATGAACATGGCGAAAAACAGTTTCACTCAGTCATAGTTGTGACTGACAGAACCGTATTGGATGATCAGTTACAGGATACTATCTATCAATTTGAACATGAGGAAGGGATGGTAGCCAAAATAACACATAAAGATGGTAATGGTTCAAAATCTGAAAAACTAGCTAATGCACTCAAGCTTAACAAACCTATTATTATCGTGACTATTCAAACCTTTCCTTATGTATTGGATTTCATTGAGAAAGATACGCAGCTAAAAGGACGTCGCTATGCCATCATAGCTGATGAAGCACACTCTTCCCAAACAGGAAAAACAGCGAATAAAGTTAAAGATGTTTTACTATCAGAGAACCATGAGGAAGAACAGGATATCGAAGATAAACTTAATGATATGATGGAGGCTAGACGAGGCAACGCTAATCTAAACTATTATGCTTTTACGGCTACACCAAAACCTAGAACATTAGAGTTGTTTGGAATTTTACCTAACCCAACGCTACCGCCCTCTAAAAAAAACAAACCTTATGCATTTCATGTTTACTCAATGCGCCAAGCAATTGAAGAAGGCTTTATTTTAGATGTATTGCGAAACTACACATCTTATAAAGTAGCGTATAAATTAGCACGCAAAATTGCCGACAAAGATTATCAGGTAGACGGTAAAAAAGCAAAAATTAAACTTAATCAATGGGTACGTTTGCAAGAGCATAACATTGCGCAAAAAACAAAAGTGGTAATAGAGCACTTTAAAGATAATATTATGGACTTATTAGCGGGACAAGCCAAAGCAATGTTAATTACCAGTTCACGTAAAGAAGCTGTACGTTACAAACTGGCCTTTGACCGCTATATTCAAGAAAAAGGATATGCCAATATTCAGGCAATTGTGGCCTTTTCTGGCGAAGTATGCTTCACTGAAAATGATCCTGATAGTGCTGGTTTATTGGGTGAGAAATTTACAGAAACCAATATGAATCCAAGCCTTAAAGGGCGGGATATGCGCAAAGCATTTGATACAGATGATTATCAAGTGATGCTTGTTGCCAATAAATTCCAAACAGGTTTTGATCAACCCAAACTATGTGCTATGTATGTGGATAAAAAACTAGGAGGGGTGGATTGTGTTCAAACACTTTCTCGCTTGAATCGTACTTATCCAGGAAAAAAAGAAACAGGCACCTTTATTATTGATTTTTGTAACGATCCACAAGAAATAAAAAAAGCTTTTTTGCCTTACTACCAAACAGCCGAACTTATTAATGTTTCTGATCCTGATATTATTTTTGATTTATTTGAAAAATTAAAAGCAGCGGGTATTTTTCAGTGGACGGAGGTAGAACAGTTCTGCCAAGCATTTTTTGATAAAAATAAAAGTAGTGCGGCCATAAGCAATATTTGTAAACCAGCGATAGACCGTTGGCAAAATCGTTATAGCAATGCTGTAGAAACTTATAAAAAAGCACTGGAATTTTATGAGCATGTCAAAAATACAACTGATGATGTCATTATTGATAATGCACAAACTTCACTAAACGAAGCTAAAAAAGAAAAAGATCGTCTAGAAATCTTTAAAAAAGACTTAGGTTCATTTAGCCGCTTTTATGAATTTATGTCTCAGTTGGTTAATTATGAAGATATACGCTTGGAAAAATTAAATCTCTATGCGCGTTATTTACGTCCATTATTAAAAGAAACTCCATTTATTGAGGAAATTGATTTAAGTAATGTGCAAATGACACATTATCGCCTGGCACGCTTAAAACAACAAGATATTAAGCTCAAGGCTGAAGAAGCAAAAGATAGCAAATTACCACCCACAACAGGTATAGGAACAGGCTCGCCTAAAGATCAAAATAAAGTATTGCTGTCTGAGATAATTGCAAGATTTAATAGTCTATTTAGCGGAGATCAGCTGACGGAAAACGATACTGTAAGCTACTTCACAAATATAACCAATAAATTAGAAGATAACCCAATTATTATCAATCAATTAAAAAATAATACTAAACAACACGTCATGCTGGGCGACTTCCCTAAAGAGCTCATTAATGCGATGTTTGCTTCAGGTAAAACAAATAATGATATAACCATGACATGCTTGAAAGATCCTAAAAAAATGAAGGAGCTTCAAGAGCTAATTTATGCTGCAATGATGATAAAAATTGCCGATAACAGCAAACGAAAATAATTATTTATAGTTATTTTTAATAATCATATAAAGTTAAATTGTAAAGTGCAGTCACTGCTTAATGTACTTAACATACGTGACTGTGCTGGCAAAATCACTTTTTATGCACTTTTAAAGCCCATTATAAGAGTAATCCCCAATTCCTTTGTCAATTAGTTTGGTTTTAAAAAGATGACAGCATTAATACTTTGATTTTAAACATCCGATGTTAATGTAACAAATTTCATAACTTTAATTTATCGGGAGCTTTTCTAGAAGCAGCATTTAATTTCAAAATAAAGTTATTCTGTTATTTGTGACTCTAGAAGGTGGCTGTTTTGAAGAATTATTACAAAATATATTGAAACATTATTTTCAGTAACTGCTATTAAAGTATAAATTTAAATTTTAAAAATTTAATTTTTAATAATTAGATAGTAGAAAGAGCATTTTCTGTCTCAACTAAAGAATATTAGTAGAAATGACTAATTTAAAAGCAAGATTATTTACTTATAAAAAACTAAATTCTTACTATAGTTTTAAAAAGATACAGTAAATTATTGTGATGTGTAAAATAAAAGTTTCGCATCAATACCGTGAAACTTTTATTTAAAAATTTTAATATATATCAGTTATATATACTTTATTTTATCAAACCAATCAGCTATTACCAAAATGATGCTGCTGAACCTGCATAAAGTCATACCAGTTCTTTTGATTTAGCATAGAATTAGATCGATCCGGCCGGACTTCAGTTAAATTTTGAGTGTTAGTCTTGAGACTATTATCAATTTCAGCTGCCAATGCAGTATTAGTTTTTATCTGTTGCTGTGCTTCTGTATCACGTTTTTTTTTCTCAAGAATCGAAGTGTGGATTTTAGTATCGTAGATACTTTTCAGCTCAAGCAGCTTTTGATAGGCAGAAATCAATTCCTTATTATCAGGAGTACGTATGATTTGTCCTTCGAGAAACTCACGGCATTTATTAAACTCTTCTGTTCTCATAGCTATTTGATCTCACAAAAATTTTAGTTAAAAAATTCTCTATTGCTGAATTCTACACCATTTACAAAGAACATCTTAAAAAATAAATAAAATCTTGAATATCAAGTATTATCCAATTTACTCAGGAATTGGATGTTTATTTTATAATTTTATTATTAAAATTATTTGGATATATAAATCAATTTATATTAAATTTTGATCTTAATATTCTGCAAAAAAATTGCACAAAAATTAATCACACTTAAATTGGATTGATTATCCTTATTTTTTTATAGTTATCCACAGATATACTCACAAATTTTGTGAAATACTAAAATTTTGTTGTAATCCAAAAATTTTAATAAAAGAATAAAAATAACTTTAACAATATGTTTTTAATACTTTTTTCAAACTCAACAATCTGATACAAAAGTGATTAACTCTGATGTTTAAATCATATTAAAAGAATTTGAATAAATTTTGTATAACAACATATTAATGAACTTCTGAATATTTATTCATACCGGTACTTGACAATAATTTTCTGAGACCAATATATCTGATAACTAAAATTTAAATAAAGGAAATTTTGATGAGATTCGATAAGCTTACCGCAAAGTTTCAGCAAGCTTTACAAGATGCACAAAGTCTTGCATTAGGACAGGATGCTGGTTATCTGGAAGCCGTATTTATATTGAAGGCTTTACTGAATGATAATGATAGTGGTTGTGCTGCTTTACTTACTCAGGCTGGTGCAAATGTTGCACAGGTTAAACAGCAGGTTGACTCTACTATTAATGGTTTACCCAGAGTGTCCGGTCAGGGTGGAGAAATCTTACCCAGTACTGAATTGCAGCACATTCTTAATCTGATGGATAAAGCTGCTATTAAACGTAATGATGCTTATATTGCCAGCGAGTTGTTTTTGCTTGGCGCTATTCAGGAAAACGGACAATGCGGACGTATTCTTAAACAGGCTGGTGTTACAGAAGATAAATTGAATTCGGCGATAGATGCCGTTCGCGGAGGCGCAAGTGTGGATAATCCTAACGCAGAAGATCAACGTGAAGCATTGAAAAAATATACAACCGACCTGACTGAAAAAGCACGTTCGGGTAAGCTGGATCCCGTAATCGGGCGAGATGATGAAATTCGGCGCACTATTCTGGTGCTTGAACGGCGTACTAAAAACAACCCTGTACTTATTGGTGAACCAGGTGTAGGTAAAACTGCTATTGTTGAAGGTTTGGCTCAACGAATTGTGAATAATGAAGTTCCGGATTCTTTGCGAAATAAGCGTTTGCTTTTGCTGGATCTGGCTAGTTTGATTGCCGGTGCAAAATTCCGGGGTGAATTTGAAGAACGTCTGAAAGCAGTACTTAATGATCTGGCTAAAGACGAAGGCAATACCATTATTTTTATTGATGAAATACATACACTGGTAGGAGCCGGTAAAGCCGATGGTGCTATGGATGCAGGTAATATGCTCAAGCCGGCTCTTGCGCGGGGTGAATTGCATTGCATCGGTGCGACAACATTGGATGAATATCGTCAATATATTGAGAAAGACCCTGCTCTGGAACGCCGTTTCCAGAAAGTACTGGTAAAAGAACCAACAGTTGAAGATACCATTGCCATTTTACGTGGCTTACAGGAACGCTATGAAATCTATCATGGCGTTGAAATCACTGATCCGGCAATTGTAGCTGCTGCTGAATTATCTAATCGTTATATTACCGACCGTTTCTTACCAGATAAAGCCATTGACCTGATTGATGAGGCTGCATCATTAATTAAAGTTGAAAGCCAGTCTATGCCTGAAAGTATGGACAAACTTAAACGCCGTGAAATACAGCTGGAAATTGAACGCGCATCTCTGGTGAAAGAAGATGATGAAGCCAGCAAAAAACGTCTGGCACTGCTAGATGAAGAGCTGGATAATGTTAAGCGTGAGTTTGCCGATCTGGATGAAATCTGGAAAGCGGAACGAGCTAAAGCTCAAGGCAGTGTTACAATTAAAGAGCAGATTGATCAACTAAAAGTTAAGATGGATGCGCTTAAGCGTAATGGTAAATGGGAAGAAGTGGCCAAGCTCCAGTATGAAGAATTACCCCGGCTTGAATCCCAGTTACAGGCTGCTGACAACGGGCAACAGAATAATCAGCCTAACAAGCTGTTACGCACTAAAGTAGGCTCAGAAGAAATTGCCGAAATTGTTTCGCGCATGACCGGTATTCCGGTATCCAAAATGATGGCTGGTGAACGGGAAAAACTATTGAGAATTGAAGAGGTATTGCATGAACGTGTAGTGGGACAGGATGAAGCTGTACGTGCTGTAGCAGATGCAATCCGCCGCTCACGCTCCGGTTTATCAGACCCGAATAAACCATATGGCAGCTTTTTGTTCCTCGGCCCCACCGGTGTAGGTAAAACAGAGTTGTGTAAAACTCTGGCAAGCTTTTTGTTTGATAGCGAAACCCATCTGATTCGCGTAGATATGTCGGAATATATGGAAAAACATTCCGTTGCGCGTTTGATTGGTGCGCCTCCCGGCTATGTTGGTTATGAAGAAGGTGGTTTTTTGACTGAGCAGGTACGCCGCAATCCTTATAGTGTGGTTTTGCTGGATGAAGTTGAAAAAGCTCATCCGGATGTATTCAATATTTTGTTACAAGTTTTGGATGATGGTCGTTTAACTGACGGTCAGGGACGTACAGTTGATTTCAAAAATACGGTTATCGTTATGACTTCCAATATTGGCAGTCAGGAAATCCAGAAAATGGAAAGCGATGATTATGCTGCGATTAAGGCAGTAGTAATGGATGAAGTTAAACAATACTTCCGCCCTGAACTAATTAACCGTATTGATGAAGTTGTTGTATTCCATAGTCTTAACCAATCCAATATTCGTGCTATCGCTAATATCCAGCTTGCCGGTCTGCGTCAGCGTCTGGAAAAAATGGATTTACATTTACAGGTTGATGATGCCGCTTTGGATGTACTGGCTAAGGTGGGATTTGATCCGGTCTATGGCGCACGTCCTCTGAAACGGGCCATTCAGACTGAAATCGAAAATCCACTGGCTAAAGAATTACTGGCTGGAGACTATGCTCCTAACAGTACAATTATGTTAACGGCTCAGGATGGTATTTTGACTTTTGCCTGATTATCAATTGAGAAACCTGCTGTAAAGCAGGTTTCTTTTTAATTTCAAATCAGCTTTATATTTTTATTTTATATAATTAATAAACCAAAATCATTGAAATTATCACTTTAATTATTGGTGGCATTTATGGCTTCTAAGATACCTGATAATAATTTAAATGATATACAGAATATTTTATGAAAATGATAAATAAAACGTTTAAAACTACTTTATTAACTCTGTGTTTAACTACTAGTTTTAACATTCATGCAGCAACTACGCCAAATAGCTGTAAATCATTAGGTCTCAACAATTGCCCTGCCCCATTGGACAAAAAATTACCGGATGTCAAAAACATGTTAAGCTGGAATCAGCAACAACGGGCAATTGGTTTTCGTAATGACTATCGCTCTTATCCCGGTGATGTTTTTCACGCTGCTCATGGCCTGCCACTGCCCAGAGCACCTCAAAATCTGTCTAATGTAAATTATCAGATTCATGGTCAGTCATATCTGCTAAAAGATTATTTAAAGCGAAATAATGTAACTGGAATGATGGTAATTAAAGATGGCAAAGTAGTATGGGATTATTACGCCAATGGTAATAATCCTACTACACTTTGGACATCACGCTCAGTGGGTAAATCGGTGGTTTCTACACTTGTAGGTATTGCTCTTAAAGAAGGTAAAATCCAATCGCTGAATGATGAGATAGTGAAATATAATCCTGATGTGCGGGGAACAGCATGGGAGCACGTGACAATTCGTCAACTGCTTCAGCATACTTCTGGTGTGAACTGGAACGAAGATTACACTGATCCGAAATCAGATTTTTCACAACTTACTCAATGTGAGGCCAATCCTGATACTTATACGTGCGTTAACAGTCTGGTAAAAGCACCCGGCCGCAAATCATATGCTAAGCCCGGTAAAGCATGGTCTTATTCATCCGGTGGTGCATGGCTGCTAGGAGACACACTGGAAAAAGCAACTGGTGAAAGTATTGCCCGCTATCTACAGAATAAAATATGGCAACCATTCGGTATGAGCAAAGATGGTGTGTGGCACAGTTATACTGTGGGACAACATGATGTGGGTGCACACGGATTTAATGCTACGCTTGAAGACTGGGGTAAAATTGGCCTCTTCGTAATGAATAATGGTACGCTGCCAGATGGCAGGCAGATTTTACCTAAAAACTGGGTTAAAGATTCCCGTAACTGGAATCAGGCGAAAAATTCAGTCAGCAAACTGCATCCGGAAGGAAGTTATGGCTATGAATGGTGGAATAATAGTGTACCGGCTACTGTAAATGATGTTTCTCCAAAAACAGGGCTGAACAGTCAGGACAGCATGTGGGCTTTAGGAATTTACGGACAGATTATTATGGTTAATCAGAAACAAAAGCTGGTTATTGTGCAATGGTCTACTTGGCCTAAAGCTGAGCCCTCTTTTCTGGAACAGCCACTGGAAGCATCTTTAATGTTTAATGCAATTGCTAACAGACTTGCATCATAACTGTTATTATTTAGCCTGACACAAATCTGTGCACCAGTTTACTGCCAAACAGTTTCTGGTGCTTTTTAACATATAGGTTGATTCACAAGATTTTATTATGGCACAGGAAATTGAACGTAAATTTCTGGTAGTAGGCAATGCGTGGCGGAATCTGGCATCAGCTAAGCATCTTTGTCAGGGCTATTTATCGACGGTTAAAGAACGAACCGTACGTATCCGAGTTTGTGACGATAAGGCATGGCTAACGATTAAAAGCACAAATCGTGGCATTACTCGTACTGAATTTGAATATTCAATTCCGGTTGCAGATGCCAGACACATGCTCACTCATATGGCAGAGCAGCCAATAATTGAAAAATATCGTTACCGCATACCTTTAAATGGACTTATCTGGGAAATTGATGAATTTTTAGGTGTGAATCAAGGCCTGATTGTGGCTGAAGTTGAATTAAACCACACTGATGAGCATATTATTTTTCCTGACTGGATAGGACAGGAAGTATCGGATGACCCCAGATATTACAATAATAATCTGGTCAGAAAGCCTTTTACATCGTGGCATAATTCTTAATTTGCAGACTTCTGAACAATCTAACCAGATATATCACAGTTAATCTACGCTTCACCTAATAATTGTTCGCGTGTCAGCAAAAAGACAAACCCATCTCCGCCACTAGTAGGCATCCAGGTAAATGGTAATTCCGGAAATGCCTGCTCCAGTACTTCGCGATTATGCCCGATTTCAACCAGCAATACCCCTTTTGGGTTAAGATATCTGGCAGCCTGCTGAATAATCTGCCGAGTAGCATCCAAACCATCAATTCCACTTCCTAATGCCAGTTCTGGCTCATGCAGATACTCTTCTGGCAATTGTGCGACTGATTCGGCATCTACATAGGGCGGATTTGACACGATTAAATCATAAGTTGTATCAATACCGGTAAACAGGTCGGTATGAATAAGATTGATTCGATCCTCTAATCCATAGTCTTCAATATTCATACCTGCTACTTCAAGCGCATCAAGACTGATATCTACTGCATCAATCATCGCATCCGGATAAATGTCCGCCATCTGAATAGCTAGTGCACCGCTGCCCGTGCATAAATCCAGTGCTCTGTGTACCAGTTCATCATATTCAATCCATGGATGAAGCGGTGCACCTAAAAGCTCATAAATAAATGAACGCGGCACGATTACTCTTTCATCAACATAAAATTCATATGCTCCCTGCCATGCCTGATGGGTAAGATAAGCCACTGGTATGCGTTCACTGGTACGGCGTTGAACAAGCTGTAGCAGCAGTGACTTTTCTGTGTCGAGCAAACGGGCATCAAGAAACGGCTCTAATGTGTCCAGTGGCAAATGTAAGGTATGTAAAATCAGGTAGGCAGCTTCATCATAGGCATTATCATTTCCATGACCAAAAAATAATTCTGCCTCTTGAAACTGACTCACAGTAAAGCGTAAAAAATCACGTACAGTATGCAGTTGCTGCGCTGCTGCTTCAAATACAGACATGTATTACTCCGGCAATAAAACAAGTGTGAATTATAACAGTTAAAAAGTTATCTAAAATAACCGGCCAAAGCCAGCTGTTAATAATGCGGTAACAGACTACGATTATCCGGATGTCTGATAAGCGGTTTAAGCAAGCGACGAAAATCTACCAGAGAGTGCTGATACCGTTTATCACCGCTCAATGCCAGAAAATAATGCTGTACTATATTCGCCTGTTGCTCCATATTCAGCTGATTAAGGCTGATAACTGTTTCTGGGGGCGGATACCGGTAGGCACGAGCCTGATAGTAGCCTGCTTTAAGTGCAAGACAGACTCCGGCAAATAAAATTGGAAAACCATGCTGGCTTTGCCAGACATGCATAAGCTCATGCATCAGCCAGCCTTGCATGCTCAAATCCGACTGAGTAAAATCATCAACATAATATGCCGCCGGAAAAATAATATGATTTCCGCATGTTATGGCAGCATGCGGATGTACTAGCCACCATGCATCACGTACTATCTGTACTTTTGTCCAGTCTGCTGCATTACCCAGAAACTTTCTAACCAACCTTAACTCGTTATCCGTTAATGATCTTTGCATGTCTTTATTTCTAGTTGATGGTTGTATGTCTGCGGGCAAACCACTGCCAGCCATTCCAAACCACAATGTATCCGAGAGCTGCGAGTATCATACCCAATACCGGCATACCCAAAAGTAAAGGCTTACCAAACTGAATCAGCCATTGCCATAATTCAGTCCCGAGATGACCTAATTTAAACTCTGGCAATTCAGGCATGGCTTTACCCCACTGACCATATAATAAACCCTCACCAATCTGATATGCACAGTAATATAAAGGTATATAAATTAGTGGATTCGTATACAGCGTAGTTAAAAGTGCCACGGGTAAGTGTGTGCGTATCAAATAGGCCACTATGAGCGGTAGGCATCTGGGTAGGTCCGGGCATGGGACCACAAAACATGCCAACAGCTACAGCAGAGGCAGCACTTTCTCAATAGAGCTGCCAGTTATATGACCGGTCAAAACAGCGCGCAAATGGTTTAAACCATGAAGAAGTAAATAATGATGCCTGTGTTGGCATTTTTTGCCGCATATACTGAATCCATTTGGTCAGACTACTGTTTATCGTCTCGGCATGACAAAATTCAAAAAATAACCAATACAAATAATCATAATGAATTAAATATAATCAATTCATTAATTACAGATAAAACAATAACAATTCGATTATTTATAATAACTAAAAATCCGAATTCAGTTTAACCTGATTATCTGTTTATTTTTGCCTTTATTTTTAAGCAAAATGTTTAAGACAAGTAATTAATCACAAATTATTCCTGTTCAAATCTACGATGTTTCTTTTTAACCAGCACGTATACTGCACCATCATTACGTTCATTTGGCTGGGCATAAGCCAGCACTTCAGGGTGTGCCATTAACCAGCGGCGTACAAGCGTTTTCAATACAGGCTGATAATCTTTTGATCCTAGTCCGCTGCCATGGACTATTTCACCAACTACACCGTATTGCTGAATATAATCTATAAATTCATTCAATACTTCCTGGGTTTCATCCTGACGATAGCCATGTAAATCTACATAAGCCACAATTGGCCATTGCTTCGCCTGCAAGCGTTTAATATCAGCCTTACCACGACCATTTTTACTAAAAACTGCCGGAGCCGTATTATCCTGACTTTCACCTATATAAAAATAGCTGGTAACGTCGTTAATTAATTCTTTCTGCTGTACTCGCAGCTTGATCGGGCTGGTATCACGCGGATGCTGAAACTGATTTCTTGCCTTTAATGGCGTAATATCTTTTCCGATCGCTTCAGCAAAATTAACATCCGTCTGGCGCTTTTGTACTTCTTTTGCCTGCTGCTCTTCTGCCAGACGTTTCGCTTTAGCCTGTTTACCCAGTTGCTGCAATTGATCCTGAAATGAGTTTTTAACCATTTGTATAATCATTCATATATAAATCCTATTACCATGATTTTAACAGAGCAATAATTTAAGAGTTAAGCTTGACGTTTATTAACTTTCTTTCAAACGGATATAGGATTCAAGTTCATTTTCAGTTATTCTAACGCTGTATTGAATATATTCATTCAGGAATGGATTTTATGGCAGCAAATAATGTGTCTTCACACTCAGATAAAGAAACTGATGTCATTATCGTCGGAGCCGGACCTGCTGGTTTAAGTCTGGCACGCGCTTTAGCTCCATCAGGACTTTCAATTACTGTAGTTGAAAAACAGGAAATGGCTGTAGTAGCGCACCCGCCTTTTGATGGCAGGGAAATTGCTCTGACACATTATTCAAAGGAATTAATGCAGCAGTTGGATATGTGGGACAAAGTTGCACCAGATGAAATTTATCCTTTGCGTGATGCTAAAGTAATTAACGGCTATTCTAACTATCAGCTCCATTTTGAACAGCCAACTATGGCTCGCGGCAAACCGGCCAATACACTGGGTTTTTTAATCAGTAATCATAATATCCGGCGTGCTGCATACGAAGCAGTCAAGGCCTTTAATAATGTAAATATAATTACTGGCCATAGTATTATTGATGTAAAAAATGAACATGCAAATCAAATTGAAGCCAAGCTGGATGATGGCCGGCTAATCAATGGGAAACTACTTGTTGCTGCCGATAGCCGTTTTTCCAATACACGCCGCCAGTTGGGAGTTTCTGCCCAGATTCACGATTTCGGGCGTACAGTAATTGTTTTCCGGATGCAGCATACATTGAGTAACCAGCATACTGCGCTGGAATGTTTCCATTACGGGCGTACTCTTGCTTTGCTGCCACTTGAAGAAAATCTCACTAATTGTGTTGTTACTATTAATAATGAACATGCAGGTGACATTCTGGCCATGTCTCCCGCTGAGTTGGCCGCAGATATTACCCAACAGCTCAAAGGTAAACTAGGTGAGATGCATTTGGTTAGCACTGTTCATCATTACCCGCTTGTCGGCGTCCATGCCAATGCATTTTATGCTCAGCGCAGTGCTCTGATTGGAGATGTGGCAGTTGGTATGCATCCAGTAACAGCTCATGGTTTTAATCTTGGACTAAGCGGAGTAGGCATATTATCGAAACTGATTAACGAAGCCGTATCTAAAGGAAAAGATATTGGAAGTCAGACTTTACTGGCTCAATACCAGAGACAGCATATGCCTCATACCCGGATTCTGTATCACGGAACTAACGCTATGGTGTCTTTATTTACTAACGACAGCCACCCTGCCCGACTGATGCGCTCATTGGTATTGCGTATAAGCAATAATCTGCCTCCGGTGAAAAAACTGATTAGTAAACAGTTAACCGGATAATCCTTTCATGCCACCAATAAAATAGCTGCTAACTATATATGTGTTAGCAGCTATTTTTTATCAAAACTTTTCTGCTTAAATCAGACCGTTATTAATTTGTTGCAATAGCTCAATCGGGTTTTTACTTTGCGTTACCGGTCTGCCCATTACCAGATAGCTGCTGCCTGCTGCTAAAGCTGCTTTTGGAGTCATAATGCGCCGCTGATCATCTGTAATTGAATTTTGTAATCGGATACCGGGCGTAATCAGTAAAAAATCCTGCCCGAGCTGTCTGCGTAATAAAGATGCTTCCTGAGCAGAACAAACCACGCCATCAAGACCGGATTGCCGGGTTAATTCAGCCAGACGAATAACTGCTTCATCTATAGATGAGTTTATACCGATTTCTACCAGTTCATTCTGAGTCATACTGGTTAATACCGTTACTGCAATTAATAATGGCGGCTGGCTGCAATTACTAACAGCTTCAGCAGCAGCTTCCATCATTCTTCGACCACCCGATGCATGCATATCTACCATCCACACTCCCATATCAGCAGCCACTTTACAGGCAGATGCTACGGTATTGGGAATATCATGGTATTTTAAATCAAGAAAAATCCGATAGCCTTGTAATACAAGCTGCTCAACCAGATAGCGGCCAGTAGCAGTAAATAGTTCTTTACCTATTTTAAGCTGGCACAAATCCGGGTCCAACTGACGAACAAAATCCAGCGTTGTTTCAGCATTGGCAAAATCCAGTGCCACAATTACTGGTTTGGTTGTCCGGTTTATCATAGTAGTATCAAGCATTAATGGATTCATATTCTGGCAATTATTTTTCAATATTGGCTTTAACAATGCATATATCGATTGCTAAAGGATCTCTGAACGAAATATTCAAATATGATATTAAACTCTAATTTTAATATCATTTTATTTTTGATATTCAATTATGTGAATTCAAAAAATCTTCTTAACTGATCCCGGGCAAAATTTTTATAAAACAGAGTAAATAGTTTAGCAATTAATAAAATTACTCAGCTGCTATACATCAATACGATTGGGGGTAAATGTTTCCCATTTATTACAGGCCGGGCAATGCCAGAAGTAAACTTGAGATTTAAAATGACAATGGCGACAGCGATACATCACAGATTTTTGCATCTGCATGCCTACTACTGAACGCATCATATCAACTTCAGCTTTCCATTTCGGAGCAATATTATTTTGTAAAACTCCGAGCAAACGATAAGTCCCGGTCAGAGTAGGTTTACGTCTCACCAGATCAATAACGATTTCTGTAGCCCTGTCATCACCATATACAGGAATGGATTTTTCATAAATTACACCAGATAAATCCAGCTGCGGAAACGTCTGAGCAAAACCAATCAGAACTTCCAGACCGTCTGCTGCTTTATTCATACCATCATAGGCATCATATAAACGTTCACCCACCAGACTGAGGTATTCATAATTCTGTTTTTCAATAGCACTATAAGCATCTACAGCAGCCTGAAAATTTTGCTGTTTCAGTTCTACATCGCCAAGGATCATGTTAGCCCGGCTGCATTTTCGGTTTACAGCCAAAGCCTGAAAAATATATTCACGTGCTTTATTGTACTCAGACTGATACAAAGCCAATTGAGCTAGCTCACAATAAAACTGAGCAATTTCAAATTGATAAGTCTGATCTCCGGTACTGAGCTCTTCTGCCAGCTTAATGGCTTTTTCCCAGTCCCGATCCTGCTGATAAATATTAAGCAATATCTGCCGTGCCTGTCTGGCTTTACTGCCATTAAGCAAACCAACCAGAATCTGCTCAGCACGGTCTACCAAACCGGCGGCCTGATAATCCTGTCCAAGCTCGAAAGCAACGATATCACGACGTTCTGCAATAGTTTCCGGCAACTCCAGTAATTTCTGATGCAGAGCAATGGCCTTATCATTTTCACCACGCTGACGGTACAACTTCCCTAATGTCAGATGCAGTTCATACGTGCTTTGACGGGCATCATTTTGCTGGTCGACAACTTCAGCCAGTTCGCGCACTGCTACTGCACTTTTGTTCTCAGCCAGAGCATCCAGACTTTTATAAAATCCTTCCGGAATGGATTTCGCCTGCTTGAGCACTGCCCGCATATCTACCCGGGCAGCAAACCAGCCCATAGCAAAAAATACAGGTAACAAAACAACCGGCGCCAGCCACATCCAGAAATCATTACTATCCATATTAATTATTTACTTTCTTCTGATCAGAATTATCGGATTGTGGCTGAGTGGCAGTAACGGCAAGATTTTCAGTACGTACAGCCTGAGCGGCTGCCTTAATTTGTTTATCAAGCTTAGCCTGTAACTGATTGACCTGACTGCGCAGACGTAATAATCGCCCAAACATGGCAAACACACCAAACACAGCACCAATAATAAAAAATATCATTAACAGGACAATTAATGGCAAATTGACAATTTGTCCGGGTAAATAATTGAATGCAATCATTTGTGTATTGCTTACAGCAAGCAGCAACAATATCAGCAACACCGCTATTTTTATTAATGCATAAATAATTTTCATACTTATTCACCTTACACTGTACTGTTTTCTGAATATTCAATCATACGTCAAATACAAGCCGGATTATTGAGGAAGCAACACAGTTTAAACGATTTCACGCCTTTTTAGCAAAAACTGCCCCCTGCTTTCAGCATTGGCAAGCAAAACTGGCAGTGATAATATTTACTTTTACATAAAGTAACAGCAGCTATTGGCTAAAGATAAGACCAACAGCTGTTGTTACCATTATTTTTTGTACTGCCTAGTCATCAATCCTGCCTTGCTCTATCCATTGCAACACAGGGTTCCGGCCACCGCAGCTTAATGTCTTATTTTGGAGAAGTTTTATTATGTCTATGGCCGACCAAGACGGTTTTATCTGGTTTAATGGTAATCTTGTTGAGTGGAGAAAAGCTCAAACTCATGTTTTAACTCATACATTGCATTATGGTATGGGGGTTTTCGAAGGCGTACGTGCTTATGAAACGCAAAACGGAACAGCTATTTTTCGTTTACAGGATCATACTAAACGTCTGTTTAACTCCGCTAAAATTACTGGCATGCATCTGCCATTCACAATGGAAGAAATCAATCAGGCTCACATTGAAGTAGTTAAAGCCAACAAACTGGCTTCCTGCTATTTTCGACCTATGGCTTTTTATGGTTCAAACAAACTGGGTGTAGCTCCAGATCAAAATGATGTACAGGTAATTGTGGCTGCCTGGCCATGGGGAGCCTATCTTGGCGAAGAAGGTATACAAAAGGGTATTCGCGTGCAAATTAGCTCGTTCACCCGTCATCACCCCAATATCACCATGATTAAAGCTAAAGCCAATGGCAACTACATGAATTCTATTATGGCTAATACCGAAGCTACCCGTAATGGCTATGATGAAGCCATTATGCTGGATTCAAACGGTTTTGTTGCTGAAGGATCCGGGGAAAACATATTTATCGTCAATGATGGCAAACTTTACACACCGGCCCTGGATGCAGCTTTAGATGGGATTACCCGGCGTACAGTAATGGCTATCGCAGCTGATATGAATTTAACCGTTACTGAAAAGCATATTACCCGTGATGAAGTTTATTGCGCAGACGAAGTATTCTTTACAGGCACGGCAGCTGAAGTCACACCTATCCGTGAAGTTGACGGTCGCGTAATTGGCTGTGGCTCTCGCGGTACATTGACTACAGAGATTCAGCAGCGATATTTTGACATTGTTCATGGCAAAAATACCAAATATGAATCCTGGCTGACTTATATCATTTAATTATCTGAATAAAAGACCTGATTACAACATTATTTGCTGTAATCAGGTCTGTTTTGTATGATTAGCTCTCAGCTCAACCAAGGGAAATAATTATGAGTAATACTGCCCAATCAGTTACAACCATTACCCCACATGATTTGCCATTGATATGTACCGGCCCGGAACATGAAACCTGGAATGGTCACCCTCGTGTGTTTTTACCCATTCAATCTAATAGTAGTATTGAGTGTCCCTATTGTGGCAAACAATATCATCTGGAAGGTATTGCTGACAATCATCACTAACTTTGTTCAGGCGTATACATAACCAATAACTACTCTATTAAATCGAAATTGGAGAATTTAATTCTTTTTTGATATTGTGGTACAGTTACCTCCATTTATCCTACTTAGTATTGCCCAAATAATAAGGAAATGTCATGAGCGAACTCACACACAGCCGATTAATTATCCTTGGTTCCGGACCAGCCGGTTATACAGCTGCGGTTTATGCAGCTCGTGCAGGTTTGAAACCTACACTGATTACCGGTATGGCACAGGGTGGTCAGTTGATGACAACAACTGAAGTAGATAACTGGCCGGCTGATGTCAATGGTGTGCAAGGTCCTGAATTGATGCAGCGCTTTCTGGAACATGCCGAACGCTTTGGTACCAATATGATTTTTGACCATATCAATCAGGTGGATTTACAACATCGCCCGTTTACTCTTATTGGTGATATGGGAAGTTACAGCTGTGATGCATTAATCATTGCAACAGGTGCTTCTGCCAAGTACTTGGGATTACCCAGTGAAGAAACTTTTGCCGGCAGAGGCGTTTCTGCGTGTGCCACCTGTGACGGCTTTTTCTACAAAGATCAGGATATAGCTGTTGTCGGCGGCGGTAATACAGCGATTGAAGAAGCTTTGTATCTGGCAAATATCGCACGTACCGTTACCCTGATACATCGCCGTGACAACTTTCGTGCTGAAAAAATCATGATTGACAGATTACTGGAGCGGGTAAAAGAAGGCAAAATCATTCTTAAACTTAATGCTACAGTTGATGAAATTCTTGGTGATGATAAAGGAGTAAACTCAGTACGCATCAATCATGCCGATAATGAAAGTGAAATTCTGGCAGTAACCGGCATATTCATTGCTATTGGCCATCAACCCAACACCGAAATTTTTAAAGGTCAGCTGGATATGGATGCAACAGGTTATCTCATTACCAAAGGTGGTAATGATGGCAACGTCGGCGCAACAAATATTCCTGGCGTATTTGCCGCAGGAGATGTGAAAGACCACATATACCGTCAGGCTATTACCAGCGCGGCATCAGGCTGTCAGGCTGCACTGGATGCAGACCATTATTTATCCGGATTAACTGAATAATTTTTAGTTATATTTAGTTATATATTGACCGGCTGAATGTCATCACATCAGCCGGTTTTAAAGTTTCTACTCTAGCGCTATATTTCGCGTAAAAGTAAATATTAGTTATAATGCGACCTTTAAGCTAAACACAAATCACGTTCAAGGATAATAATTATGGGCTTTTTGCAAGGCAAAAAAATCCTCATCACCGGTATGATTTCTGAACGCTCTATTGCCTATGGCATTGCCAAAGCCTGTCGTGAACAGGGAGCAGAACTGGCTTTCACCTATGTTGTAGACAAACTAGAAGACCGGGTACGCAAAATGGCTGCCGAACTGGGTTCAGAACTGGTATATCGCTGTGATGTACAAAGTGATGATGAAATCAGCCAGTTGTTTTCTGATTTGGGGAAGAGCTGGTCACAACTTGATGGTCTAGTACATGCTATTGCTTTTGCACCAAAAGAAGCCTTAAACGGGGATTTTCTGGATAGTATTACACGCGAAGCATTTATGACGGCTCATGAAGTGTCTGCTTATAGCTTGCCTGCACTGGCTAAAGCTGCCCGTCCGTTAATGAGTGGCCATAACAGCTCTATTCTTGCTCTGACCTATCTAGGTGCAGTACGTGCCATACCTAACTATAATGTAATGGGCATGGCTAAAGCATCATTAGAAGCGGGTATCCGCTTCACAGCAGCCTGCCTCGGGGAGGAAGGAATTCGATGCAATGGTATTTCAGCAGGTCCGATTAAAACACTTGCTGCTTCAGGCATTGCAAACTTCAGTCGTTTACTAGCTCATGTGTCCGCACAAAATCCAATTCGTCGTAATATCACTATTGATGAAGTTGGTAACACTGCTGCTTTCTTGTTATCTGATCTGGCTTCAGGAATCACTGGTGAAATCACATATGTTGATGGCGGTTACAGTATTAATGCTCTGGGCGTACCGGAAGATCTGGTAAGTACTCATAATAGCTAAACTGCAAATAAATTTTAGTAGTATAAATAGTGTCTTTAAGTCAGAAAAGTCAAATCCAAATAGATTTGACTTTTTTATTAATATTCCAATAGATGTTATCTATAGATATATACTCTTCTTTTTATTAACTATTTCATAGCCATTTTAACTCAAAATTTTATATAATAAAAATTACATATCAATTCAAAAATTTAATTTTCAATTTTCCCTAAAATGTATGATTTCTTCGCTAAATTTGATTTTTTGGCATAAGTTATTTCTCAGATGATGTTGGGTGTCAGCATTACACATTTTATTAATCTAAAACTAAAATCCTGGTTTTTATATACATAAAGACCATTATTCTTAAAGAAGAGCTTAGTAAATTAGCTTAATTATTGAAGATTTCAACCGCCAATAAACTGTACGATACTTCGATCCTTTATTATATTTTTTAAAAACGCTGAACCAATCTTTTATTTTATGAATTTTAAATAATTCAGGTTGTTTCCAGAAGGCCATTAATAATGTTCCCTGATCATCATCACAAATATTTTGACGCAGATATTTTTTTTGCAAACTCGTAGTAAGTAAGTAGAATTGTCTCCACAATTTTACAGAACCTACCATCACCCCTCCAATAAAGTATGCGTCATTATGTAATGCTTTTTGAAGCATTACATCTTCATTTTTCATTTCTAACGATTTTTTAAATGAAAATAGATGTATAAAATTATTTTCAAACGGATGATTCCACATAGTAGCACCATTAAGCACTGAATGCCGACGACAATAACCAAAATCAACCCATGCAAGAATATCATCTATAGCTTTAGGTATAATTTTCTGTACTTGATTCATAAAGTGATACTTTAAATTCATTAATACTACTTAGTTATATCTATTTTTACTAGTTCATTTTTTGAATTATATTTAGTAGTTCCGGATATATTTTCAGAAACTAAAATATATCCTGTGTTTTTCTCTTTTACATGATCCACTATAGTACCATCGTTCGTATTAGATAAACCACTTAAATCCGATTCCAGTATTATTCAATCACTATGACTTAACATTTAATCTGTTGTATCGAAATATGTGCGATTTTTTATATTAATTCGCACCATTGCTAGAAGTTTGCTTTCTATTATATATAGTATATAACTAAAAAAATTATTAAAATAATTATGAGAATTACCTATATTAAAAACACTAAATATTTAATATTACTTCATACCTTCATACTCCCAATAAAAAATATTAGCTAAACTGTCATAAGCTTGTTGTCCTTCATCAGGATTAATACAGGCAAGTTTTTCACCTATTGCATTTCTAATTTGATTCCAATCATATTGTTCTATTAATAATATTTTATATAAATTTCCTTTTTCAATTCTTTCTTTGTTTAAATTAAGTATACCTTTACACAGATAGCCATAATCGACAATCAGATACAGCACATCTTGTGCTGATATGGATTGATATCTTTGGAACTTGTCTTCAGTATCTGACGCAAAAAATCTACAAAACGTGAGTACAATAAAGTACTCTAGCTCAATGACAGGTAAAGCTAAAAACGCCTTACAAAAATGTGATAAATTTCTTGGGCTGGAGTCTTATTTAATTGAACAACCTAGAACAGGTATATTCAACACTGATAGAATATTGTCGGCTAATGGAAAAGAAGATATGTTACAGTGAGTATGAAATGAATAATAAGTTACCTGAATATCACTATCATAAAGAAACATAAACTTATGATCTTGTAATTAAAGTTGTGAAAAATGCTGATAATACGATGATTAGGGTGCCATTACAAAAATGAAAATTATTTTAAAAACAAATTTAAATGATAATATCGTAGAATTTGAATCGAATCTAGGTTATGGAGCTGCTACTTGGGAAAATAATAAACTGCCAATATTAAATAACTCTTATAATATTGAATTGGATATTGATGATTTTTTTGAATGGGAAAAAAATATTACTCTTGAAAAAAGAAGTGAATCAAGTATTCATCTTTTTGATAATAAAATTTTTTTTAGTGCAAAAGTAATATCATGTGAAGGTAATGGAGTCTGGGTTTTATCTTTTGGAAATGATATTGTTCTTATAGAAGCATCCGGCACATGTGAAATAAATAAATTCATATGTTTTTTTACCATTCCTGATAATGTCAGGCTTTATCCAATAGAGCTATAAATTAAGAATTAGACAGCTATAGCATGCCAGAAACCACATGAATAGAAAAAAATTTTCCTTTATGGAAACATAATATGATAAAACGGAAAAGTAAATACTAAATAACGTGAATGAATGTTCATTATAGTTGTGGCTTAAACCAATACAGACAAGGCAATATTGCGCGATACTATGCCACAAAATCCTAAGATATTAGAGATAATATTTAGAAAGCATAATGTGACTATACGACAATACTTTCAGGTATTATGATTTCTGATAAAGATCATTTACCCGATTGGACTGTGAAATAGATTAATTTTGTATCAGTATACGTTTGACAGATTAACTTGGATTGATCTGTAGAGATTGCTAAATGAAAATTTAAAACTTGAGAAAAGTAAAATTCTTGTTAAAATTAATGATATCAATTTTTTTTAATTTCTGTTAATTAAAAAGGTACATCTAATCTTCTCTAAAGTAGATAAGAATTAAATATTATGATAAAAAAAGACTTTGCTTATGCTATCGAGCTTCCATATTGGCAAGCTCCAAATGATGATATTGTTATTAAATCCCAAAATGATTCATTAAGTGCTTTTTTTAAAATATGGGTTTCACCGGCTAAATACTCAGTTTATACAGGTATATTTAAATTCTCTTATGTTTGGGCAATGCGTTTTGAACGAAACAAAAATTTATACTACTACATTAACAGTGAAGAAGATAATTATCGTGCATGCTATTGGATTATTCCTGATTCTTCATGGTTAGAAAAACTTAAAAAAGAACGATATTCTTTTTTTCCTGATTGGGAAAAATATGACTTGGGAGAATATTTTCACTATATCATTCAAAGTAATAAATTCTATATTGAAATAATTGCTAAAGATTTAAAAATATCTAAAAAAAAATTACATAAAATTTTTTAGAATATTTTTAAATTATCCTAGTAGTCTAAAAAATAGCTTAGAAATTTTAATACTATTGATAATTTTAGCTTAAATCTTTCATATTACTATTACTAATAAGCTTGTCGTTGAGTAATGAGATTTCAGAGACATTATTTAAATAGAAAAACCAGGCTACTCTATACTATTTTTCAGTTAGTATGATTTATATAGAGAGTAAAAAATAAATTAATCAAGCAGATAAATTTATATAAGGTTGAATGAGAATAAAATTTATGAGGCAAGTTAAAGTACAAATATTTAAATCTTTGGATTGCCTTTAAAAATGTATTAAATTATTATAAAATTAATTTAGAATAACCGGAGTGTTGCAAGAATAGGTTTTCAACAATATTGGAGAGAATTAATGAATTTAACTAATTTTCTTAGAACTGGAGTATATTTAAAACTAAAAGTTGGCTTAAAAGAAAAAAAAATATATTCCATTTTAAAAAAAAAGATTTAAGTAAAAAACACTATTATAATAAATTGAATAAGAATGAAGGATTTTCTTATTTTTATAATGCACTAGAAATAATGGTGATTAATTCTAAAATATATTCATTACAATTTGATCCGGCCTGTCATTCGGTCACGTTACTTAATGATATCACTATATCTTCAAAAACGAGTTTTGAACTCATTATAAAATATCTTGATATCGCTGATATAAAATGGTCTTTTTACCAAAAGTATTGTTATAGCCGTGAACTCACAATTAAAACCGAAGGAAATACTCTCATTGGTTGTGTATACGATAAAGGCGATTATCGATTATCAAAGTTTCAAATATTTGATGAATACATGTAGGTGAATAGTATTTAATTATAAATAAAATGACTAACCAAATTAGTAATGTAAGTATAAATATATCATTATTAATATTTATACTTATTGTATTTGAACTATATTATAGTTCGATACTCAATAATATTGGAGATTTAATGGACTTAACTAATTTTCTTAGAACAGGAATGTATTTGAAGTTAAAAGTTGGATTAGCAGAAGAAGACATATATTCTTATTTCAAAAAAAAGGATTTAGGAAAGAAGCATTATTTTGACAAATTGAACAAAAATAGAGGATTTTCTTATTTTTTTAAAGCATTACAAATAAAAATCATTAATTTCAAAATATATTCATTAGGGTTTGATTTAACTCATTATCCAGTTTCATTACTAGACAATATTATTTTATATCCAGAAACCAGTTTCGAACTTATTTTAAATTATCTTGATATTGCTAATATAGAATGGTCTGTTAATCAACAATATTGCTGTGATCGTGTAGCAGCTATTCAAACAGAAGGAAATGTTTTAATTAGTTGTATTTATGAAAAAGGAAATTATTGTTTATCAAAATTTCAAACATTATGAATAATATATTTAAAATGATTAACTACAATATATTTAATAAACCGTGAAAGAAATTAATATTTCTAAGTTTATTATTAAATTTCTGTTTAATCCACCAAATAACTCGCTTCTTTTACTTAAGCCCTTAAGTTTAATTCGACTATCGTAACACTACGGATACATTGATGAACTCAGCTGGAGGATAGAAATACACCGATGACAAAGATAGCCTACTTTACCATTTTAATACAGGACAGACCGCAAATCATTTAGAAAAACGGCGCTGACAAATGGGAATGTCTGTACATATATATCGCGAAGCAGACAGTTTTGAACTGCTAATGCGTACAGACACAGAATCAGTAATTAGCAACTGCACACAAGAAAAGCAGACAAAGAAAGTCGGTGAGATTATTTAAGAAACAAAGTTCCAGCCAGGGAAACTGATACAGGAAACGGAATATATATCCCAGTACAACAGAGTCTGATGTATCAAGGAAAGTATTCAGACAGAGAATACGGTCTGTACCACAGTTAACCGAATACGAGCAAGGTAAAGCCTTCCCTGCCTGTCGACATTGTAGCGATATTCTCGCTAAATTAAAAGGAATTAATATTCCTACTGGTCGCGTTGATAATTAAAAGATTATGGAGTTAATAACATGATAGTCAGAATAGAACTCAATCAACTAGAAAATCATAGTAATTACTATTTTTATAATGACATTTTATTTACCGGCGAGGCGTACGATCATCGTGATAATCAGCTCTATAAAGTCTATGAAATAACCAACGGAAAGATTACTGGCAGTCGAGATTATGGTTTTTTTGAAACTAACAGTATGATAAAAGTAGATTCTGGACTTATCCATGGTGGAGATTTTGACTATGAGATGAATGATATTCCTAATACTTATCTTGGTAAGCCATTTACTGGCTTATTTTATGATTATTTTGCAGGATTTGTATCTGGTGAATCACTTTGTATTAATGGTTGGATTGTAAAAGATATCAGTTTTTATCCTGACGGTACGGGTAGGTTAAAACAATACGAAGAAAAACATATTGATATTACTAAAACCACGGGCGACAGAGAATGGTTTTTGCAATGGGAAAATAATTCATTTAAAAAAATTCAATCGCGCTATTTAGATTATCAAGGCACACATCATACAGGTGAATTAGAATTGTTTTTTAATGTTCAAAATCAAATTCAACAAGTGATTGTAAAAGGCGATTATGCTTATGTATCATGCTTAGTTCCTCGCGATGATTTGGAGATTGATTTTAAAACCTTTAATCATTTACTAGCAAAGCAGAATATTTTTGCCAATAATCTATCTATCTGGTCTATTGAAGATACACTCTTTAATCAATGGTTAGATCAAGGATTCTTAAATCAAGTTAAGCAATTAGAGTTATATCATACTCAAGTAAAACCATTAACTTTAACAAAAATACAGAAGTTGCGATCTTTGCAGGAATTAAAGATATCGGAATCAAAAATTTATGAAGATGATGACCCTTTATCAATTAAACTACAAAAACAACGCTTCACTGAGTTAGCATCAGCACTTTTTTCATTAAAAGAGAGTTGTTCTATTCATGTTATTTTAGTTGATGATGATGAAAATATTTTAGAAAAATATTTACCAAATGACTTGAAGCATCAGCATACTCATATTGTCATCAATCTTAATTAATTTCATGCAATTGTCCCAAAATATGATAACATGACAAAAAGGAACCATGCATGAAAATCAAAAAACATCTAATAGAATAAATTTAAAAACTTGAGTGTATAAACGATGGAAAATCTTATCAAACAACTGACAACCATTTGATTCCAAAAATTTCTATTTACAGAAATGTTTTTATGATTTTTTGATTATAAATTGCTGGTTTGGTTTTGCTTAACCTTTTACTAAATACATCATTTTTCTATAAATTTTTATTTATTTAATCTCATTTAATTTTCTTATTAAATTTTAATTAAACATAGATATATGTTCTTTTTGATTTAAGTTACTTAGTATAAAACCGATTACAAATTAAGACTTAAAATTTTTGCATTATTAATCTGAGATATAAGCATTAATAGCAGAGCAGTGCAGCCATTTTTTTATTATCTTATTTTCTTTTGCTACATATATTCGATTTTATAAAAATTATTTTCATAACCTAATAATTCTATTTTATCTCCTCTAACTAAATATATTTTTGTTTTATCAGCCAAATTCTGTGAATCATATAAATAACTTTTATCTACTGTAAGTTTAAATCCATATTCCTCTGAAATATATTGAGCCAATAAAAAACGTTTTATACAATCTTTGATATCAGTTGAAGTATAAAATGAACTACAAAATTTTAAAGCATTTTTTTCTGTTAATAGATTAAAATAAATATTGTACTGTTTTTGTTCTGGAATGTTAGTCATAAATTGTTGTAATTCAGTATTCACTAATATTTTTTGATGGTTTATCAGTAAAATTAATTCATTGATTATAGAATTTTGTTCACTCAGTAAACATAACGGATAACTAAATTTATCTTCCTGCCCAAACAAATAAATATCAATATTAGAATATACCCACTTACATTTTTTATTAACTTCTTTTTCCCATTCTTTCTAAAAAACATCAATATCTCTTTTTAAAAGAATTTCAGATAATTGATTTATAGTAGTAAAATTAGCTTCTATTTTATTATCTAGATTATTTGATATCTCATCTATTGGGTTGATTCTACTAAAACATCGTTACTTATAAATATTAATATAAACAGTAAAATTATCTTCATTATTTTAATTTCTGATAAAAAATTAACTTTTTAATATTCCCTTTTTAATAATTCTTTTTGACTTTTATCCACCCATATTTTATAAACTAATATCCCAACCTTTAACAGCAGTATTGACTCTCATCCAGATAGTTTACACTATTTTCAACAAATCAATTTTGTATCCTTTCCAAAAATCTGCTTACTCTATCCCGACGAATAAATTAACACAGTAAATACAGTCTGTTTGTCCATTTATCACTATTTCAAATAATTCATATATTTAAAAAATATAATATCTTTAGTTAAATTATATAAAAATAACATTAACTGAAAAATATTAATTTATATCAAATTATGTGTATTTAAGTTATTTATTTTATTTTATTTATATTAATATTAATAAATTTACATAATTTGTTCTATTTTAATTTACAAACAGGGAAATTCAATATGGGGGAAGCATACTGGGCAGCCCGAAAGGGAGATGTACTTTTACATACATCCATGCTCGCAGATCTTGTGGAGGCTGCCGTTGAAATAGCCTGTTATGCGGCCATAACAGCCGCAGTAAGCCTGGCAATCCTTGGCACGGTAGCAACTGGCGGACTGGCTGCATTTGCCATAGGCGTAGTTGTTGGCGTAGGCATGGGCCTTACAGGAGGTGATAAGTTAATATCAGGGTTAGCAGAAAAAGTCAGTAGCATATTTCCGCTATCCGAAGATGGTAAGATTAAAACCGGTTCCCAAAATACTCGTACCAATAGTTTACCTTCCGCCCGTGCTGCCGGCATAGTAAAACCAGCTCAAGAAATAGCAAATAATGAACAACCGCAACAACCGGAAAGTTTTATCGATACAGCTGGCAATATATTGAAAGGAATAGGAAAAACCCTAAAACAAATGGTCAGACCGACCGTTGCTTCGCCGGATCCGAATACAACCGAACCCAGAGATGACGACAAAATTAGTTGTAAAAAACACCCGTCTTCTTTCTCCGATATAGGTATGCCAAGTTCACCTGCACTGGGTGTTCTGGAGCTCGGGATTAGTGTCACCACTGCCGCAATAGGATCGATTACAGGTGCAGCCGAATATATGGCCGAAGGTTCTAAAAAAGTCTACATCAACAGTCAGCCGGCGGTACGCAGCAATGACCGCAGTACCTGCGAAGCCAAAGTCACCGAAGATTGCGAAGGCAGCGTTAAAGTTTCCAACAATGTACGTATCGGCGGAGAGTCTGTTGTTGTCCGCGAAATCAAAAGTGGCAAACACCCAATCGGCCTGATACTTTCTGTCATCATGGCAGCAAGGCGTCCCGGTAAAATTTGTACTAAAATATTCTGTTTCGCTACAGATTCTATGATTGGTGCTGGTAGTAGCATGATTACCACAGCCTTGATCAACGCAATAAAAGCTGGTCATCCTGTTCATATACCTACTGGTGCCAAAATACTTGACGGTTCTGAAGAGCTCGACTTCTCCCTGCCCGCTCACCTGCCTTTCGAATGGCAGCGCTTTTACAACAGCGTCGACACCCGTACCCACAACATGTTCGGTGCCGGCTGGAGTGTTGGCTATGAAATCGAAATGGAAATCGACCCGCAGCCCGACGGTTCCTGCTCTGCCATCTATACCGATGAACAGGGGCGACAACTTGAGATTGAAGCCCTCCTTCCTAACCACGGCATGCGTGGCATCAATGAAAACCTCACCATCCGCCGCGGTGAGCAGGACCGCTGGGTAATTGAAGATGATGACGGCCTCTACCGCCTGTTCGAGCCCGATCCCAACAACCCCAGACGTCTGCTGCTGAGCATGCTGCAGGACCGTAACGACAACCAGTTACTTATCTACCGCGATTCCCGTAGCCGCATCGTCGAAATTGCCGATAACGACAACGCCGCCCGCATCAGCCTGCACTATCAGGATCAACGCCATCCGCAGCGCGTGACCGAAATCCGCCAAGAGCTGAGCGATGGCAGCAACCGCTTACTGAATCGTTACCAGTACAACGAACAGGGTGACCTACAACAGGTCTTTGATGCCGAGAACCGCCAGACCCGCGAATTTGCCTACAACAGCGACCGGCGCATGACCTATCACCGTCTGCCCACTGGCTTGCAGTGTTATTATCAGTGGAGCTACTTCAGCACAGCAGATGTAGAGACTGCATGGCGTGTGACCCGGCACTGGAGCGAAGCCGACGGTCAGCGACTGGAAGACTATCACTTCCATTATGATTTGGACAAACGTCTGACCACAGTAGAAGACAGCCTGGGTCGTGTCAGCGAACATTACTGGAATGAAATTTACCAGATTACCCGCTACACCGATGCCCTTGGTCAGACCACCGAATTTGAATGGAATGATAACCAGCAGCTGGTCAGTGCAACCGACCCGCAAGGCGGACAATGGCACTACAGCTACGATGAACAGGGTCGGTTAACCGAAGAAACCGATCCACTGGGCAGAACTACCCAGACTCAGTGGCTGCCGCACTGGGCACTGCCGACCATCAGCGTCGACCCCGACGGCAGCAGCTGGCGCTATTACTACGACGAGCGCGGCAACCTGCTCACCGTCACCGACCCGTTACAGCAGCATACCCACTACCAGTACGACCGACACGGCCAGGTTGTCTGTATCACCGATGTACGCGGCGGCAACAAACACCTGCGCTGGAACGAAAACGGCCAGCTTATCCAGCATGTAGACTGTTCCGGCTCCATCACCCATTTCTATTACAATACCGCTGGTAACCTCACCAGCATCACCAATGCCATCGGTAACAGCAGCAAATACCAGTACAATGCAGCCGGCCAGCTCATTGGCGCTACCCTGGCGGACGGCAGGCAGGAACACTACAACGTCAATGCCGCCGGCCAACTACAAAGCTATACCGATCCGGCAGGTCATACTACCCGCTACCGCCGCGACCAGCGCGGACTGGTACATACCCGCATCGATGCTGCCGGCCGTCAGCTCGGCTTCAGCTACGACGCCTACGGACGCCTTACCGCCCTGACCAACGAAAACGGCGAACAGTACCGGTTTCAGTATGATGCCGGCGACCGCTTAATTGAACAGACCGATCTGGACGGACGCAGACAGCAGCTGAGCTACGACCCGCTCGACAACGTCAGCAGCGTACGCTTTGCTGCTGGCAGCCCGCATCAGATCGAACATCGTTTCAAACGCGATGCCGTCGGGCGCTTAATTGGCAAATACACCCCCGACGGCACCACCGCCTACCAGTATGACAAAGTCGACAACCTACTCAAAGTCGGCTTTAAAGCCGCCGGTTTACCGCCGGAAGCCGAACCGGAACTGATCAGCTTCAGCTACGACATAATGGGCAACCTGCTGAGCGAAACCACTGCACAGGGTGTTCTGCAGCATCAGTATGACAAACTGGGCAACCGCATCGCCACCACCCTGCCGGACGGACGCACCATCAACAAACTGTATTATGGTTCCGGCCATCTGCACCAGATTAACCTGGACGGTCAGATTATCAGTGACATCGAGCGCGACCACCTGCACCGGGAAACCCTGCGCAGCCAGGGCAGAATGAATACCAGTTTTCAATACGACCGCACCGGCCGCCTGACCGGCAAACAGACCAGCCGTCCGGGAGCAGGCATCCTGCCGGATACCATATTAGACCGCAGCTACAGCTACGACAATCTGGACCGGCTGGTAAGCAAAAAACACAACCGACAGGGACAGAGCGATTACCGCTACGACGTGACCGGACGTATCGAAAGCTGCCGCAACGAAGCGTACTGGGAAACCCTGCAATACGATGCTGCGGCCAACCTGCTGGACAGAAGACGCGGTGAAGAAGAAAGCAATCAGAACCTGATCCGCTTTAATCAGCTGCTCAGCTTCCGTGGACTGAAGTACAGCTACGACGAACACGGACGTACCCGCAGCAAACAAACCGCCAGCGGTACCCAGTATTACCATTACGATGCAGAACACCGCCTGACCGAAGTGCGTATCGAACAGCTAAACCATACTGAACGCTACGGCTACGTCTACGATGCCCTCGGCCGGCGGATTGAAAAACACCGGCTAGACCGGGACAGCAAGCCATGCAACCGCACCACCTTCCTGTGGGACGGACTGCAAATGATTCAGGAAAGCAGTGCAGACAAACGGCAGAGCCTGTACCTGTATACTGACCAGTACAGCTATGAACCGCTGGCGCGGATAGACAGAAATGGTAATCAGGAACAACACATCTACTACTTCCATACCGACCTGAACGGCATGCCGGAAGAACTGACGGATGAAGCCGGTGAAATTGTGTGGGAATGCTCATACCAGTTATGGGGCAAACCGATACAGGAGAGTGCTCATAGAGAGATACAACAGAACCTGAGGTATCAGGGACAGTATTTAGACAGAGAAACCGGACTGCACTACAATACTTTCAGATACTACGATCCAGATATAGGCCGCTTTACCCAGCCTGATCCGATTGGGTTAGCCGGCGGATACAATCTGTATCGGTATGCGCCCAATGCACTGATTTGGATTGATCCTTTGGGATTACATGAAACTTTATCTGACAACGATATAGTATGTAGAGGTGGTACATGTAAAGCTGAAAATTTTAAGAACGGAAGTGGTGTTAAGACTGATGCAAACGGAAAATTAAGAGAAGTATCAACTCAAGCAAAACCAGGTGCTGATTTGGAAACTCTGGCAAAAGCTTTTAATCATAATCAAGTAGGCATAGCGACAGTTGGTGAAATTGAGAAAGCAGGTGGTACAATAATCTTAGACGGTAAGTCAAATGTAGGCGGTCCACATAAGATGAATCACGCAACTGTTGAGGGTTTAACTGCTGAACAACTTGAACAGTTATTCACTCCAACACAGAAAAATCCAGCAAAGAAAACATCTACGTGTCCATAGAGAGATACAACAGAACTTGAGGTATCAGGGACAGTATTCAGACAGAAAAACCGGACTGCACTACAATACCTTCAGGCACTATAATCCGGATATAGGTTGCTTTACCCAATCTGATCCGATCAGGTTGGACGGCGGATTTAATCTGTATCGGTATGCGCCCAATGCACTGATTTGGATTGATCCTTTGGGATTACATGAAACTTTATCTGACAACGATATAGTATGTAGAGGTGATACATGTAAAGCTGAAAATTTTAAGAAAGGAAGTGGTGTAAGACTGATGCAAACAGAAAATTAAGAGAAGTATCAACTCAAGCAAAACCAGGTACTGATTTGGAAACTCTGGCAAAATTTTTTAGTAATTATGGTCAAATAGACGTAACCACAGTTGGTGAAATTGAGAAAGCAGGTGATACAATAACCTTAGACGATAGGTTAAATTTAAGCAAGGGTAAAAATAGTATGAATCACGCAACTGTTGAGGGGTTTTACTGCTGAACAACTTGAACAGTTATTCACTCCAACACAAAAAATCCAGGGAAAGCAAAGGAAGGAACTACACATGGTTGCCCAACAAGCACAAGCTAATTGTCAAAAAATAGATAAAGGATTAAATAGTAGAATATTTGCAGATTTTGATAATGAGAGAGTTGTAGATTCAGATATTGTTGGTTTAACTCAGACAGATGAAATAAAAAACTATATGGGGGAAACTATCTTCTTAAAAGAAGGTGATTACGTTTATTTGTATATGCCAGTTGATGAAATTTTGCCAGAGTATGTTTTCTCTGAAGGGTTTGTTATTCCTAATCCATATGAATTTAAAGCATACAAATGGTGTTGTAAATTAACAAGAGAACTTGAATATATTGAAGATTATGAATCTAGTAGATATAGTAATGATGAAAAAAACGCTGGTAGCTAAAAGTTATTAGTAGGGAATAAATGAAAAAATAGAAATGATGCCTAGATTTTATTCTTCCGATTTTTTATTACTATCTTCGTGCAACCACGGCTAAGCCAGTGCATGGAACTAATGAAGAGTACTTTAATTTCAAGTATCGAGAAACCCTGCGCAGCCAGGGCAGAATGCATACCAGTTTTCAATACGACCGCACCGGCCGCCTAACCGGTAAACAGACCAAACGTCCGGGAGCAGGCATCCTGCCGGATACCATACTAGACCGCAACTACAGCTACGACAATCTGGACCGGCTGGTAAGCAAAAAACACAATCGTCAGGGACAAAGTGATTACCGCTACGACGTGACCGGACGCATCGAAAGCGCCGCAACGAATCCTACTGGGAAACCCTGCAATACGATGCTGCGGCTAACCTGCTGGATAGAAGACGCGGTGAAGAAGAAAGCAATCAGAACCTGATCCGCTTTAATCAGCTGCTCAGCTTCCGCGGACTGAAATACAGCTACGACGAACACGGGTGCACCCGCAGCAAACAAACCGCCAGCGGTACCCAGTATTACCATTACGATGCCGGACACCGCCTGACCGAAGTGCGTATCGAACAGCTGAACCATACTGAACGCTACGGCTACGTCTATGATGCCCTCGGCCGGCGGATTGAAAAACACCGGCTAGACCGAGAAGGCAAACCATGCAATCGCACCACCTTCCTGTGGGACAGGATGCAGATGATTCAGGAAAGCAGCGCGGACAAACGGCAGAGCCTGTATCTGTATACCGATGAAGGCAGTTATGAACCGCTGGCGCGGATAGACAGAAACGGTAATCAGGAACAACACATCTACTACTTCCATACCGACCTGAACGGCATACCGGAGGAACTGACGGATGCAAACGGTAAAATACTGTGGGAATGTAGCTTTCAGTTATGGGGAAAGCGGATTCATGAAATCGAACACGAATCAGTAGAGCAAAACCTCAGATATCAGGGACAGTATTTAGACAGAGAAACCGGCTTACATTACAATACTTTCAGGTACTATGATCCGGATATAGGTAGATTTACTCAGCCAGACCCGATTGGGTTGTTGGGTGGGTTTAATCTGTATCAGTATGCACCTAATGGGTTGATGTGGATTGACCCACTTGGATTATGTTTTAGTAGTGTCAAATGGAAAAAAGGACAAAGTATTTGGAAAAAAGGCAAGTTAAGCGAACACTATAATAAGCATGTTGTAAAACAGGGCGAATTTGGTAATATTAGTATGAAACAATATCACGAGCAAATGGAAAAATTCTTAATTGAATCATCTCACAATTTTAAAGAAGCAAAAATTGGTAACCAACTCATTAAATTTGATCCAAATACAAATAGAGTACTTATTGGTCATGCGAAAGATAGAGAAATTCTTTCATTTTATAAAGCTCAATCAAGTCTTGTTAAAAATGACCCTTTCACCGATGCTATCAATGAAGCATTACGGAAAACAGGACTTTCAACAACGGATGTTATTTATAAATGAAAATAATAAGTAGAAAATTAGCATTAACTCATTTGGCTATAAATGAAATTACACAATGTTCAGAAAAAGATATTGATAATATTCTTTTTGCTGATTACCTTAATGAAGAAGGCGAGCATATAGAATATACAAATATTTATAATGATTCTATTCAGGAGTTTCTATTAAATTATTTTATTGATGTAAGATTAAAGGGATATTCTAATAAATATTTACAACAATTTCTTACCGCCTTATACAAAGAAAATTTTTCTATTGTCGGGGATGAAGATATTTTGGAAATATGCCCTTGTTGTCGTTATTTAACTTTAACCAGTCGAGGAAATTATGACATTTGTCCATTATGCTATTGGGAAGATGATGGAAAATCATTTAATGAATTAGATAATTACAGTTATGTAAATCATTCGACTCTTAGAGCATATAGAAAAAAATTTGAAGAGAGAAAACTTGAATTAAATAATATACCATATAAATTAGCAAGTAGCATTGCTGAGTAGATATAGAGCTATACCAACTTTACCTGCTATAAATATACTTACATCAGCAAAATACTCTGGGAATGTAGCTTTCAATTATGGGAAAGCGGATTCAGGAAATCGAACACAAACCCATAGAGCAGAATCTCAGATATCAGGGGCAATATTTAGACAGGGAAACCGGCTTACATTACAATACTTTCAGGTACTATGATCCGGATATAGGTAGATTTACTCAGCCAGACCCGATTGGGTTGCTGGGTGGGTTTAATCTGTATCAGTATGCGCCTAATGGGTTGACTTGGATTGATCCTTTAGGATTCTCAAAGAAAGGGGTACCACATGGCTTTAAGAGCTATGGGCAATTTAAGCAATTTGGTCAAACATTATAGGCTGGTCTGAGTAAATTAGGATATCCTAGCTCAGTTTCATACATGCAAGGAAGTTCTGTATCTGGTGTAAGCTTCTCTACAGGACAACCTTTTGATGTTGGTCGTGTTAGTGATTTTGATGTAGCTATATCACATCCAGAGCTATATCAGAAAGCAGAATCCTTAGGGATAGGAAAAGGTGGACGAACTGGACCAATTAAGATGGGTAGTAATATGGCTAAAGATTTAGGTATAGATGATATTCTACAAAGATTATCTAGAATGTCTGGAGGTAGACCTGTAAATGCTATGATTTTTAAGTCTTCAGTTGAAATCAAAGCTAAAGGAAAAGGAATCAGAATTCCAGGGAAATGTGGCGGGCGATAAATGAAAAAATTTTATTTTCTAAAATACGGCAGTAATAAATCTAAAAAAGAGATAAGTGAATTGTTGAATAATAAATGGGATATAACTTGCTCTGAACATGATAGCTATTATTTTGGGGAGTACTTCTCTTACTGTGGTCTTTATGCGGACAGATTAACTATTACAGATAATTATATCCCGCTATCCGACGAGTGGTTAGATGAAGAAAATAAAGAATTCTGTACATTAATAGAAGTATCTTTTATTAATGGAAAAAATTCTGATAAATTAAGTAAATATAAGTTTTTAAAAAATGTACTTAATCAGGTCGATATACTATCGATGATAAGTGACAAATATATTGAAGAAAATTAATCAATACTTGATAGGTTGTAGTAAAAACTCTCCTTGGATTATTTTGGCTTTTTACTTTCTTGACGTATTAGTAATATCCAGTTTAATTTGTACTAGCTTAAACTTAATCTGACAGACACTATCTACTCATCGGCATTCGTTCTAACACAATGACTGTCTGATGAGTAAAATAAATTTTCTAGCTGCTTTTCCTTAGCCAGTCCTTTTGTCTCTACCCAAGTTTGCCAAGGTGTCTTACCATAACAGTATTTCCCTGAATGTGCTCTTTCCCGATTGTAAAACTCTAGCCAAAGCTCAATATCTTGTTGTATCTCTTTCAATTCTGTATATATTTTACGTCTAAACATAATATCATAACATTCGGTCTTTATCGTCTTATGGAATCGCTCATATATACCATTCGTTTGCGGACTGTAGGCTTTTGTTTTCGTATGCTCTATATCCTCCAATATTAAGTCAAAAGTAAATGAGGGGTGGACAAACTTAGACTTAATGAAGAATGGATATGCTCCAATAGGCCCAGATGGAAAACAAATGAACCTTCATCATATATTAGGAAAAGAACCCGGCCCAATGGTCGAGTTAGTTTCCTCAACTCACAAACAATATCATAAGCAAATTCATGGATTAATTGAAAATGGAGGGAGCTTTAGAAATACATCTGCTCTAGATAGGCAGTATAATAAATTCAGAAAAGAATATTGGAAATTAAGAGCATTGGATTTTATGTGAGGTAACTATATGGGTGATATTAAAAATCTTGTTACGCGTTTAAATCATGGCGCTCAAGACGAAGTATATTGGCTTGGAGCTTGTGATGAATCACAAATTAACATACTTGAAAATAAGCTAAATTTGTCGTTACCAAATGAATTAAAAGAATTTATTTTATTGGTTGGTGGCGGAGGTGTTGTTGGTGAAGAAATATCAGGCATAGTTGATAATGATGCCTTGGCTGAGTCTGGAGGAGCTATTTATTATGATACTTGTCAGTGTCGAAAGGAATACTCGTTACCATCAGATATGGCAGTTATTTATTTTAAAGATGACGATGTATGTTGGTGTGTTGATTGTAGGAAAAATACTTATGGACAAATAGTTAATTATGATCTTTTCTCAAGAAAAATATCAAACGTTCTTGCACCGTCATTCAGATTTTTTTTTGAAGAATATGTAAACTTACGGACGTAAATTAAGACTGTCGCAACCAGAGATACTGGGAAACCCTGCAATATGATGCCGCTGCCAACCTGCTGGACAGCAAATACAGAGAAGACTACAGCAACTACAACCTGATTCGCTGTAACCAGCTCCTGCATTTCAGAGGACACCACTACCGCTACGACGAGCACGGCAGAACTGCCAGCAAACAGACCATCGGCGCAACCCAGCACTATCATTACGATGCCGAACACCGTCTGAGCGAAGTACGCATCGAACAACTCAACAAAACCGAACGATACCGCTACCTCTATGACGCCCTTGGCCGGCGTATCGAAAAACATCAGTTAGACCGTGAAGGCCAACCCTACAACCTTACCCGTTTCCTGTGGGACGGCTTAAGAATGATTCAGGAAACCGGCCCGAATCACCCCACCAGCCTGTATATCTATGCCGACCAGAACAGCTACGAACCATTGGCGCGGATAGACACAGACGGCAACCAAGAACAACATATCCGCTACTTCCACACCGACCTGAACGGCTGTCCGGAAGAGCTGACCGACGAAAACGGCGAAATACTGTGGGAATGTAGCTTTCAGTTATGGGGAAAGCGGATTCATGAAATCGAACATATCCCCATCCAACAAAACCTCAGATATCAGGGACAATATTTAGACAGGGAAACCGGCTTACATTACAATACTTTCAGGTATTATGATCCGGATATAGGTAGATTTACTCAGCCAGACCCGATTGGGTTGCTGGGTGGCTTGAATCTGTATCAGTATGCATTTAATTCTCTAATGTGGATTGATCCATTAGGATTAGCACCATGTGCTAAAGTAAGTGAGTTTGATCGTATAAAAAGTGGTAAAGTCTATAGAGTTATTAGACAAGATGAAAACATATCTTCTGGATTGTTTTCACTAAACCCAAATAATATAAAAACGGTTGCAGGACATGTAACATCAGGAAGTCGTTCTCCATCTCAGTTTATATCTGCAACCAAAGATTTAAGTATCGCTGAAAAATGGGCTAGTAAAACTGGAAATAGAATAGTTGAAATAGACTTGAGTAAAATTTCGGGTGGGGCAATTGATATATCTTCTACTAAAGGTCTTGACCTCTTAGGTAATCAATTTGCAAGACGATTAGCTAAAGGTTCTTCGGAGGTGCTATTTGACGCACCTATTCCAGCAAATGCAATAAAACTAATTAATTAGGTATTTTATGAAAATTATAAATTCTGATGTTAATGAAAAGATTATCGGTGTAGTTGAAAAAATTAGATTACTAGATAAGTTAGATGAACAAACAATGAATGATCTCTATACTTCACTGGATGAGATGGTAACTAATTATAAAGAAAAAAATTTTATTTCAAAGGAATTAGCATATAATCTTTTAGTCCTGCATGACAATTTAGAAGGTGCTTTAAACTTTGGCTCTTATGAAGACATGGAGTATATAAGTAATATTAATTCAAAAGTAAGCGAATATATTGAAAAAATATTTCTAAGTTAAAAAGAAAAACTGAAATTAAATCAGGATGACTAATGGTACTAACACTATGACGCCCTTGGCAGATGCATTGAAAAACGGAAGTTAGACCGCGAAGGTTAACCGTACAACCGTACCCGCTTTCTATGAGACGGGTTAAGAATGATTCAGGAAACCGGCCCGAATCACCCCACCAGCCTGTATATCTATACCGACCAGAACAGCTACGAACCACTGGCGCGGATAGATAAACGAGGTAATGACCCAGAAAGGGTAATGTACTTCCACACCGATCTGAACGGCTGTCCGGAAGAGCTTACCGATGCCAACGGCGAAATACTGTGGGAATGCAGCTTTCAGTTATGGGGAAAACAGATTCATGAAATTGAGCACGAACCCATAGAGCAAAACCTCAGATATCAGGGACAATATTTAGACAAGGAAACTGGCTTACATTACAATACTTTCAGGTATTATGATCCGGATATAGGTAGATTTACTCAGCCAGACCCGATTGGGTTGCTGGGTGGCTTGAATCTGTATCAGTATGCGCCTAATGGGTTGACTTGGGTCGATCCGTGGGGGTTAATGAAATGTGGCCTTACAGGGAAGGAAGTTGGTAATGCAACTAACTTACCTATCATTAAGCGTGGTAGCCCTGAATGGAAGAAAGCAATTGAAATAATTCAGAGAGGTGGTAAATCCAATTTTAGAGTGAAGGATAAAGCTACTGCTGAACAACTGTTAAAAGATGCTAGAGGAAAGATAGAGATTCAGCCTACTTACTCTGAAATTCCATACAAAAAAGGTTATGAACATCACCCTAATGAATCGCATACAATAAATGCACCAGAGAATAATATACCCCACATAAAATGGAAGGATTGGAGTTTGGGTAAAAAATCTGGTGGAGCTGGGCATATATTTTATGAATAAAAAATTATTAACCATTGATGAAAAAAAATATCCTATTGCATGGAGATTTAATTCTAAAGATTGCTTGCTATCTTTTGATGAAAAAAGACAGATTATTTTTCTTGATACGGAGGAATCTAGTAATTTTTGGGATGTGACATTCCCATTTAACCATTTAATGAAAATGCATTCGTCATTTTGTTCTGTTGTAGAAAAAATTAATTTGGATTTTGATCATCCTAACGAATCTTCTTTATTTTTCAAAAATAAATTAACAGACATTTCATTTGCCTTTTTCTTTTGGGGGAAAAAAGCGAGTGCTATTGTACCAGTGGATATTTTTGTAAAATCATGGGATGATTTTTTTTACCCAAGTGATGAAACAAGTATTCTTTTAATTCCCAATGGAAATAAAATGATTTTCTCTTATGAAAAAACATTTTTTTACGCAAATATATCCTTTTGATAAAGATTCAGAAAATACCAGTTGCTGATGTTACCAACTTTATTTTAGCAGATTATAGTTAAGTAAAACTGCAACCTGAGTGTAATAATCAATCTACTTACGTCCACCATTATACCCACAAAAAATTAATTGTTTAGACCAGCGAACAGAATAAATGCCCGTAGCACGTCACCCAAATCAAACAAGCACAGCGTGACGGCAACACCGACCAAACTGAACGCGACAACCTGTACCGCGAAATATTACGCACTCAGGGACGCCTGAACACCCAGTTCAAATACGACCGCAACAGCCGGCTGCAACGCAAACAGATACAGCGCAATCAGAATCCCATCCTGCCTGATATCCTCATCGAACGCAGCTACCAGTACGATAACCTCGACCGATTGGTAAGCAAAAAACACAGCAAACACGGGCAGACCGATTACCGCTATGATCACACCGGCAGAATCGAAGGCTGTCGCAATCAAAGATACTGGGAAACCCTGCAATACGATGCCGCTGCCAACCTGCTGGACAGCAAATACAGAGAAGACTACAGCAATCACAACCTGATTCGCTGTAACCAGCTCCTGCATTTCAGAGGGCACCACTACCGCTACGACGAGCACGGCAGAACTGCCAGCAAACAGAGCATCGGCACAACCCAGCACTACCACTACGATGCTGAACACCGCCTGAGCGAAGTGCGTATCGAACAGCTGAACCATACAGAACGCTACGGCTACGTCTACGATGCCCTCGGCCGGCGGATTGAAAAACACCGGCTGGACCGTGACGGTAAGCCATGCAACCGCACCACCTTCCTGTGGGACAGGATGCAGATGATTCAGGAAAACAGTGCAGACAAACGGCAGAGCCTGTATCTGTATACTGACGAAGGCAGCTATGAACCGCTGGCGCGGATAGACCGGACCGGTAATCAGGAACAACACATCTACTACTTCCACACCGACCTGAACGGCTTGCCGGAGGAGCTGACGGATGAAGCCGGTGAAATTGTGTGGGAATGTTCATACCAGTTATGGGGCAAACCGATACAGGAAAGTGCTCATAGAGAGATACAACAGAACCTGCGTTATCAGGGACAATATTTAGACAGAGAAACTGGACTGCACTACAATACTTTCAGGTATTACGATCCGGATATAGGCCGCTTTACCCAACCTGACCCGATTGGATTAGCCGGCGGATACAATCTGTATCAGTATGCGCCCAATGCGTTTATGTGGATTGATCCATATGGATTATGTCGACGAGGTAATCAAAAGACTAAAAAACATATGGATGAAGTCAGGGATAAGTTCCTAAGTGAAAATGATGGTAAAGTAACACATACTCATGGTGGCCGTGATGCGTTAACTGGTAAAGAGAAATCAGAACGTTATTTCAAACCACTTGAAAAAGGCCGAAAAGGAGGATCCTATGCAGATATGACTTTTGAAACTCATAATGGACAAAGAATTCATATCCAGACAGTGGATAAAGGTCATGTAAATGGTATGACACGAAGAGAGTGGGAAAATGCTAAACGCATTCTTAAGCAAGATCCTGATGCAATTGTGATTGCCGTACCAAAAGGAACTATACCCTCTCCGGGAGTGCTTGATGTATCGAAAATGGAAAGCGGAAATATATATAAAGGATGGTAGTAGATTAACATTTTCTCTAATTATTAAAGCGAAATTATATGACTGGTAAAATTAAACTGCCTGCTTTAGAAATCTTTATGACTGCAGTGGATGCAGTAGAATTCTCAAAAGTTTTAAAAGATCAGATTGAATCGGTTAAATTTATTAAGCAATGTCCATGGTCTGATCTGAATATACCGATTTTTGATGTACTGGATATGGAAATAGCTAAAAATATAGATTTTAGTATTATAAATACCGATATTTTAAGTATTGAACGTTATAAAAAAGAATGTGTTACACATTATCCAGGATGCGGTTATAATGGTGATATAGCAGGAGAAGGTCTTGTCCGCTTTTCATGTTCTGAATTAGCCGGTTATGCACCCGGATCTTTAAAAAATGGTCGGTTAACTGCTACTTATGATTTGGTAAAAGAACCTGAAACCGATAAATTTGTAAAAGCCGTATGGAAAATATTTAAAAAAGGCGCCAAGAAGGTTTATTTAATTAATCGGGAAACGTGGCAGATTGCGGATAAACCTGAGACACGTTTTTTTGCCTGGCCGGACGCTGCGAAGAAATTTAATGGGGAAGATGGGCATTATTTAACTAATCATGCCTTTGCCTATTTTGTGGCCAAAGACGTGTAATAAAATCTAAATAAAATAGCTATTGCTGATTTTTTATTCTGACGATCTAAATGATTTTGATTTTATTTATAAAATGCCAATCGCATTCTTAAGCAAGATCCTGATGCAATTGTGATTGCCGTACCAAAAGGAACTATACCCTCTCCGGGGGTGCTTGATATATCGAAAATGAAACCCGGAACTATAAATACAAGATAATAGATTAACATTTCCTCTAATTATTAAAGTGAAATTATATGACTGGTAAAATTAAACTGCCTGCTTTAGAAATCTTCATGACTGCAATGGATGCAGTAGAGTTCTCCAAAGTTTTAAAAGATCAGATTCAATCGGTTAAATTTATTACACAACATATTTGGCCTGATCTGAATATACCGACTTTTGATGTACTGGATATGGATATAGCTAAAAATATAGATTTTAGTATTATAAATACCGATATTTTAAGTATTGAAGATTATAAAAAAAAATATGTTACACATTATCCAGGACATTGTTATAACGGTGCTGTAGCAGGAGACGGTATTGTCTATTTTGAATGTTCCAGTATAGCTGATTATGCACCCGGATCTTTAAAAAATGGTCAGTTAACTGCTACTTATGATTTATTAAAACAACCTAAAACCGATAAATTTGTAAAAGCCGTATGGAAAATATTTAAAAAAGGCGCCAAGAAAGTTTATTTAATTAATCGGGAAACGGGGCAGATTGCGGATAAACCTGAGACACGTTTTTTTGCCTGGCCGGACGCTGCGAAGAAATTTAATGGGGAAGATGGGCATTATTTAACTAATCATGCCTTTGCCTATTTTGTGGCCAAAGACGTGTAATAAAATCCAAATAAAATAGCTATTGCTGATTTTTTATTCTGACGATCTAAATGATTTTGATTTTATTTATAAAATGCCAAACGCATTCTTAAGCAAGATCCTAATGCAATTGTGATTACCGTACCAAAAGGAACTATACCCTCTCCGGGAGTGCTTGATATATCGAAAATGGAAAGCGGAAATATATATAAAGATGGTAGTAGATTAACATTTCCTCTAATTATTAAAGTGAAATTATATGACTGGTAAAATTAAACTGCCTGCTTTAGAAATCTTTATGACTGCAGTGGATGCAGTAGAGTTCTCCAAAGTTTTAAAAGATCAGATTGAGTCGGTTAAATTTATTACACAATATATTTGGCCTGATCTAAATATACCAATTTCAGATGTACTGGATATGGAAATAGCTAAAAATATAAATTTTAGTATTATAAATACCGATATTTTAAGTATTGAAGATTATAAAAAAAAATATGTTATACATTATCCAGGGTCAAATTATGATGGTGCTATGGTTGGAGAAGGTCTTGTCCGTTTTTCATGTTCCTGCATAGCTGGTTATGCACCCGGATCTTTAATGAACGGTCGATTAACTGCTTCTTATGATGTGGTAAAACAACCTGAGACCGATAAATTTGTAAAAGCCGTATGGAAAATATTTAAAAAAGGCGCCAAGAAGGTTTATTTAATTAATCGGGAAACGGGGCAGATTGCGGATAAACCTGAGACACGTTTTTTTGCCTGGCCGGACGCTGCGAAGAAATTTAATGGGGAAGATGGACATTATTTAACTAATCATGCCTTTGCCTATTTTGTGGCCAAAGACGTGTAATAAAATCCAAATAAAATAGCTATTGCTGATTTTTTATTCTGACAATCTAGTAGCACAAATAAACATAATTGTTTGCAAAACATTAATTTACTTAAAATTTTTGCACTAATTATTTTTGATAGTCTGAATAATTTGATTTTATTAGCTAATTTTAAGTCCGGCCTAATTTAAATTGCTTATTTATTAATAATTAATTTATTATTTTCAATCGTTAAAATAGTAATTTTTAATCTATTTGTTCTGGTTCAGAACAATTTATAATTGCATGTATCAGAATACACATTTAATTTTTTCAATACTTCAAAAGTATAAATATGATAAAAGATCGAAAATTTGCAAAAGAAGTGACAGATTTAATGCTTAATATAACTTCGGAACTGAATGAATCATTAATTAAGGCTCAAAATTGCTGTTCTGCGGAAGAATTTAATGAATATAGACGTGCTGTAGGAGTAATGTTAGGTAAAATGTACTTTGATGTACTAGTTCCATTATTTACAAAACATCCAGAAATTAAGCCTGAAGAGCTCAATTAATAATATATAACGTATTATCATGGGGTTGATTATCTTAGAACTATTTGACTAAGAGATATTTTAATAATTATTTTTTAGAAGATAATTAAATCTGAAACGCCGAGTATATTCATTTGCTACAGTAGACGGGAACTGAATTATATAATATTTCTTATTAAGCAACACCTACTTACAAGCGTTATAATACTTGCCTACTATTTTTATAAAAAAGTATTATGTCTTTGCCTCTTTCTTCTGATGAGCTTCAGTTAAATATCAAATCGGATCTGGTTTTACGCGTTGGTAAAATTTGTCTGGCAGCAGGTACCGGGAGTTATCGCATTAAACAGTCAATGCGTCATGTTGCTTATATGCTCGGCGTGGAAAATCAGGCACATATTACGCTTACTGAAATCAACTCTACCTGCCGTAATGGTAAACAGTTTAAAACTGAGGTTACCACGATTCAAGGTGTTGGAATTAATACTAATAATATCCAATTGCTTGAAACTCTGCTGATAGATACACAGGCTCGTTATCAGCAGATGAGTGAAAGCGAGCTGATTCGCTTTCTTGATAAATCTTTGTCAGAAATTGAAAATCAACCAGCCCTATACAGTTTACGGCAGTCAGCTTTGTTTGCTGCGGTTGCGTGTTCATCTTTTACTTTTTTAATCGGTGGTGGTTTGATTGAAATGCTGGGTGTATTTTTTGCCTCTGGTTCTGGCCAGGCGCTAAGAAAAACCCTGTTACATAAACATCTGAATCAGTTTGTTGTTACCATGCTGGCCGCTGCTGTCGCTTCTAGTGTGTATTTTCTGATTATTGGCGGTAGCCATCTTTTGCTGAAAGTGAATATTCAGCATACTGCCGGCTATATAGCTTCTATGCTGTTTCTGATACCCGGCTTTCCTTTGATAACCGGAGTGCTGGACTTAGCCAAGCTGGATTTTTCATCTGGTATTCAGCGTGTAGGTTATGCCATAACTGTAATTTTTTGCGCCACTTTTGCCGCATGGGTAGTTGCAGCCGGAATCCATATGGCACCGGAAGCTATGCTCTCACCTAACCTCTATCCGGTATGGACAGCTTTTTTTCGTCTGATTGCCAGCTTTTTTGGTGTACTTGGTTTTTCCCTGCTTTTTAACAGTCCGGTAAAAACTGCTTTAATGACTGCTTTTATCGGCATGTATGCCAATACTTTACGGCTGGAAATGATAGACCTGACTAATATACCTATTCAGGCAGCTTCTTTGATAGCAGCTTTTATTGTCGGTATCAGTGCATTTTATTTCAGCCACCATAGTAAATGTCCGCGTATTGCTTTATCGGTACCGGCAGTTTGTATTATGGTACCGGGCATTTATATGTTTCGCGCTATGTATTTTTTACAGCAAAACGATATTATTAATGCTATTAACTGGGGAGCACAGGCGATGCTTATTGTCTTGGCTTTACCATTAGGCTTAGTACTCGCACGGGTATGCACGGATAAAGAATGGGCATTTAATCAGCTCCCTGCTACGGAACATAAATAGTTTTTTATTTTGAAAATTATTTATATGTTTGATACAAAATAAATTGATATTTGAATTAATAAGTCAAATGTAGATTGAGTATGCAAATTTTATGCTAATCTGCAAATCTCTAAAAAATGATTATTAGTGATTTTAAGTTTTACAAAATAAAAAAAGATATCTAAACATTAGATATCTTTTTTTGGAATTCTGGTGCCCAGGAGAAGACTCGAACTTCCACACCATTGCTGGCACATGGACCTGAACCATGCGCGTCTACCAATTCCGCCACCTGGGCTTTTGCATATATTGCAACTTTCAGTTAAAGTATGTCTTTAACTGAGGAAGTGCATTATATATTCTCTAAAGAGATTGTCAATACTCTATGAAAAAAAAATCAGATTTACGCCATCAAGATCCATATTTAAAACGTGAATTACAACGTTATTCCAATCCTTTACCCAGCCGGGAATGGATTATTGCTGTTTTAGATAAAGTCGGTATTCCGGTCAAAATGACTGAATTATCACAGAAACTTAATATTACTAATGAAGAAATAGCTTTTTTTGAGCGTCGTTTAAATGCCATGGCACGAGACGGACAGATTCTAATTAATCGCCGCGGTGCCGTTTGTGTAGCCAATAAACTGGCACTGGTTAAATGCCGGATTGAAGTACACAAAGACGACTTTGGTTTTGCTGTACCGTTAAACCCTGCTGACGGTAGTGATTTTGTTCTCTACGCTCGCCAGATGTGCGGGTTAATGAACGGAGATATTGTCACTGTAAGACCGGCTGGTTCTGACCGTCGCGGGCGGCGTGAAGGTCAGGTGCTGGATGTCATCGAACGAGCTAATAAAGATGTGGTAGGACGACTCACAATTGAACATGGCATAGCTATGCTGGTGCCTGAAGATAAACGTCTGGGAGCAAGTATTGTGCTACAGCCTGACTCTTTGGGTAAAGCTAAAGCCGGTCAGGTTCTGGTAGCAAAAATTGAGTCCTATCCGAATGCAACTCAGGCAGCTGTGGCACGTGTTACAGAAATTCTTGGTGATTATGCTGACAGTGGTATGGAAATTGAAATTGCAGTACGCAAACATCATTTACCCTATCAGTTTAGTCAGGCCTGTATGGCTCAGGCCACTAAAATACCTGATCATGTTAAAGCTGATGAGCGAAAAAACCGAAAAGATCTGCGCGAGCTACCGCTTATTACTATTGATGGCGAAACAGCACGCGATTTTGATGATGCGGTATATGCAGAAAAAATTGGTCGTAATTACCGCCTGGTCGTTGCTATCGCTGATGTTAGCCATTATGTCCATCCTGATGATGCTATTGATCAGGATGCACAGGAACGTGCTACGAGTGTTTATTTTCCACGGCGGGTTATTCCGATGCTACCGGAGAATTTATCTAATGGCATCTGTTCCCTTAATCCGAATGTAGATCGCCTGTGCATGGTATGTGATATGGTGATTACTTATGCAGGCAATATTAAAAGCTATGAATTTTATCCGGCGGTAATGCGCTCACATGCACGACTTACCTATACACAGGCATGGGACTGGATTAGTAATGACCAGTTTGATGACCCGATGAAAACACATGTACTGAGTTTATACCGGCTATATCAGATTTTACTGAAAAAACGCCTGCAACGTGGTGCCGTGGAATTTGAAAGTATAGAAACACAGATGCTGTTCAATCAGCAGGGTAAAATTGAACGTATTATACCGGTTGAGCGCAATGAAGCTCATCGTCTGATTGAGGAATGTATGCTGGCTGCGAATGTCTGTGCTGCAGAATTTCTCAAGCATCATAAACATCCTGCTTTATACCGTAATCATGCCGGTCCGACCAGTGAGCGTCTGAATACTTTACGTGAGCAATTATCGCTACTTGGTTTACACCTAAATGGCGGTAATAGCCCTACTCCAAAAGATTATGCAGAACTAAGCGAAAAAATCAAAGAACGGCCTGATCAGAATGTAATCAGTATTATGCTGTTACGCTCAATGCAGCAGGCGGTTTATGAACCACAAAATATTGGCCATTTTGGTCTGGCCTATCCGGCATATACACATTTCACTTCACCAATCAGGCGTTATCCTGATCTGACTGTTCACAGAGCCATTAAGGCCATTTTACAGCATAAACAATATCAGCCAAAGTCGTGGTCTGAACTGGGTGTGCATTGTTCACTGGCAGAACGCAGAGCTGATAATGCCAGCCGTGATGTGCAAAACTGGCTTAAAACTTACTATATGCAGGACAAAATCGGTGAGGTTTTTTCCGGTACGATTTCCGGTATGGCAAATTTTGGTTTGTTTGTTACTTTAGATAATGTTTATATTGACGGTATGGTTCATATCAGCGATCTGGGTGAAGATTATTTTAATTATCATCCTGAAATGCTGGCCATTGTCGGAGAGCGCAGTGGTATCCGCTTTAAGCTGGGTGATAAAGTTGTAGTCAAAGTTGCTCGCGCGGATCTGGATACGAGCCGGATTGATTTGGTGCTGATTAGCACGAATAGTGGTAAGCGTCGCCGGACAAATAATGCGCAAAATATTCAGAAACAGCTTAAAGCCACTGTTAAACAGCCGCGCAAAGCACCCGGTAAGAAAACTAAGTCAAACAAAACAAAAACGGCTGCCATTCAGAAGTCACGTAGTAATGGTTCACGCAAAAAACCAGGCCGTAAAAAGTCCTGATGCTGCGTTATAATTGATTAAATCAATTTCTAAAAAGGTTTTTATCTGTGTTAAATCAGATAAAAGCTTTTTTATATTTTTGACTTTTTATGTTATTAATATATTTATAAAATAATCAGTATGCGTTACTTATTTTATAAAAAGTAATTTTAATGAAATAAAATATTTTTATATGTTTCTCTTGTGCAGGCCGTTTGTTTCTGATTTTTCAAATTTAACTTTATTTTTTAATATATAGATTAAATTGCAATTATTTCAATTTAGGAATTATTACTCTGGTTACTATAAAAAAACTGAAGTCTGTTACTACAGACTTCAGTTTTCAATGGCATTTTACTTTTAGGTAAAATACTAATCAGATGCAGGTATTGATCTGTACTGCTTATTTATTTTTACCTGTAGCAGAAGCAATAGCCAGATTTTCATTGCGATTTAACGCAACGCTGGTCACACCTTCCGGGAGCACTAAATCGGTCAGGTGACGAATTTCACCGGCACTGATGGTAGAAACATCCAGTTCCAATACAGCCGGAATGTTTTTCGGTAAAGCATTTACTTCTACGCTGGTAGCCAGCAGAGACACACGACCACTTTGCAATTTTTCTGCCGGAGAAATAGCAGCATTCAGCAAGTGCAGCGGAACACGAATATTGATGGCTTTATTTGCATCAACGGCCTGGAAATCAATGTGCTGTACCTGTTGTTTAAACGGATGCATCTGGAAATCACGTACAATAACGTCGTAGGTTTTGCCATTAACATCCAGTTTGATGATAGCAGTATGGAAAGATTCTTTTTCCAGTGCGTACCATAAAGTACGATGATCTACTGTAATGGCTACCGGTTCGGTACCTTCACCGTACAATACAGCCGGTACTTTACCTTCGCGACGCAGGCGGCGGCTCGCACCAGTGCCCTGAGCTTCACGGATTTCTGCTTTAATTTCGTAAGACATAACTACTCCAAAGTTGATAATGCCGTCATCGGCCGCGACCAGCTTAAGACGGCTTGGGGGTATTAAGGGAGAAACATTGCTCCCGGTATGGCCACATCTTCATTGAAAAGATATGACACAGATTCTTCGTTACTGATACGACGTACAGTTTCTGCAAGCAGGCCTGAAATACTCACCTGACGAATGCGTTCACATTTCTGTGCAGCTTCAGATAAAGGAATAGTATCAGTAACTACAACCTGATCGATTTCTGATGAAGCAATACGCTCAATCGCCGCTCCGGAAAATACCGGATGAGTAGCATAAGCCAGCACGCGTTCCGCACCACGTTCTTTTAGCGCTGATGCAGCTTTACATAAGGTGTTTGCTGTATCAATCATATCATCAATAATCAAACAGGTACGATTCTGAATTTCACCGATTACATTCATTACTTCTGCCACATTGGCTTTTGGCCGGCGTTTATCTATAATGGCCAGATCAGTACCCAGTGTTTTTGCTACGGCACGGGCGCGTACTACACCGCCGATATCAGGGCTGACAACTGTCAGATTATCGATGCGCTGCTTCTCAATATCATGCACCAGAATGGGGGTAGCATAAATATTGTCTACCGGAATATCAAAAAAGCCCTGAATCTGGTCAGCATGCAAGTCAACTGTAAGTACACGGTCGATACCGGCAGAATACAGCATATTGGCTACCAGTTTGGCAGAAATCGGCACACGTACTGAACGCGGACGACGATCCTGGCGTGCATAGCCGAAATAAGGAATGGCTGCAGTAATCCGTCCGGCTGAAGCACGCTTGAGTGCATCAGCCATTGTCAGGATTTCCATTAAGTTATCGTTAGTCGGTGCGCAGGTAGGCTGTACGATAAATACATCACGACCACGTACATTTTCGAGTAATTCAATTGCTATTTCGCCATCAGAAAATTTTCCAACTGAAGCACGTCCCAGAGAAATATCCAAATGTCTGGCCACGTTATTTGCCAGTTCCGGGTTTGCATTGCCGGTAAAAACCATCAAACTGTCGTATGCTGCCATTTCTGTTGTACCTGAGTCCTGTTTTGGTTTGATTTGATTTGTGTGAGGTAGATTAAACATTAATCCAAGGCTTTCATATCACCACTTACGCTGTAGTGTATCTGTCATATAAACAAGTAATGGCTTTCAACGTTATGAAATTTTGTGCTCAATTCGTTGTTAACCCGTTTACGTTATTTCTAAACTCAAAAGCAATGATCACCTCTTTAAAAAATATTTCCAGTCTGTACTGAATAGCTGCAAGTATCATAGTTGAAACAGATTTAATCAATTATTTTACTGATATTTAATAGAAACACAGCAAAATAGTAACACTATTCTATTACTATGATTAAAACTGTATTACATTTTTGCAGACTCAATCATGCTATGTATCACTAAAAAGTGAATACAATAATACAAACTTACAATATTTATGCCTGTTTTCCGACTGGAACCTGCCCGTCTGAAATTTAGACAAATTATATCACTTATGGCATCAACACGCGCCCTAAAATAACAATTTGTCATTTACACATTAAATAAGCGTGTAAGTAAACTTACACGCTTATCTGAATTGGCTGGGGAGGTAGGATTCGAACCTACGCATACCGGAATCAGAATCCGGGGTCTTAACCACTTGACGACTCCCCAATAGGGTTTACTGTCTGTTTACTCGAAATGTGGCTGGGGAGGTAGGATTCGAACCTACGCATACTGGGATCAAAACCCAGTGTCTTAACCACTTGACGACTCCCCAATGCTCTTTATCAAGCAACTGGCTGGGGAGGTAGGATTCGAACCTACGCATACTGGGATCAAAACCCAGTGTCTTAACCACTTGACGACTCCCCAACTACACACATCATTGATAAAACGGATGCCTCGTCAGGGAAGCAACACAATATGCCTGATGCGCGCAAGAAACTTTATTGTAAACAGCTTTTGCTGCACTTTCAGAATTAAATGACAAAAATACACATGCACCAGAACCACTCATCATTGGTGAACCGTATTCAGCCAAAACATCAAATGCCGCTTTTACTGCTGGATACTCAGCTAAAACAACGCTCTGCATATCATTGCGCCAGTGCTGTCCTGCTTGGAAGTCTGGCATTATCCGTGGCTTGGAATCACGTGTCAAGTCTTTATGTGCAAATATTTTCGGCGTACTGACATGCACCGGGGGCTTGATAATCACATACCATTGTTTTGGCAAAGATATCGGGATTAATTGCTCACCAATGCCGCGGGCAAATGCACTTTGTCCAAAAATAAAAAACGGTACATCTGCACCTAAGCGCACGCCAAGCTGTAATAGCTCTATCTTACTGAGATTAAGCTGCCACAAACGGTTAAGCACCATTAATACGACTGCCGCATCCGCACTGCCGCCACCTAGTCCGCCACCTACAGGAATCTGTTTTTCCAGCCAGATATCTACTCCGTATTCAGTACCGGTATGGCCGGATAATAACTGGGCTGCACGCACACACAAATCCTGTTCTTCAGTAATGCCGTCAGTTGGCGTATGTAACTTTATGCAGCCTGTCTGATTTACGCTGAACCAGATATGATCATACAGCTCAATCAGAGTAAAAATGCTTTCAAGTAAATGGTAGCCGTCGGCGCGCCGTCCGACGATTCTCAAATCAAGATTCAGCTTGGCCGGCGCCAGAAAATGCCGTGCATCAGCTGCTGGAGATTTATTCATATTTTAAATAATTAATCAGGATAATCTTTGACGCAATTCGCATTGTGCTGATTTCGGACTCTCATCAGTATCTGTATATTCATCAAACACCAGTCTGATATTAAAGCGTGCATTATTTAACAGTACAATACGCGGATTACGGCTTCCGTTTTGTTGCTGACGCTGGATAATCCAGCCAGACTGTTTAAGCTTGCCGTCGGGCAATAACTGATAAGGCTCACCTGTAATCCAGTATCCCTGCACCCATTGATTTAAATGATCAAACGGAAGCTCAAAACCAAGCATACGCTGACTTAATTCCTCAATACTGGCTGCAGTAATTACCTGCCCTTTACTGTCCTCTGCAATTACTCCTGAGCTATCAGTACATAAAACCCCTACACTATTACCCAATGGTGTTTTGACTTCAATTGTTTGTACCATACCGGTATTCTGCCAGCTAAAATTTGCATAGCTTCCTTTACCCTGATCCTTGATAGCCAGACGTCCGGAACTGTCAAAACCGGAAACATCATTTTCATTACCGGCCTGCCAGTCTGATGCTGATGTTATTCTGTCCGGTATCAGGCTGCCACAGGCACTTAAAGCCAAACTAAAAATAACTACAGCCAGATAACGTTTTTTTGTATACAAATATGAATATATCATTTTTCGCTTTAATTTCAATAATGGTGATTATTGTAATGTTAGAAGTAGTAACTGTATCTACAATATAAAATTAAATTTATAATTACAATTTTAAAATAAATAATCAGCTGCCGTTTATACTAGTGCATACGGCAGCTTTTCCAATCAATTTCAATAATTCTGCATCAAAATCAGTAACTATTAATTATTTGCTGTTTTGTATCTTCGGTGTGGCAGTTACTGTAAGACTCGACGGATTTACATTAAATTTCTTCAAAATTTGCTGTAATTCTTTCTGGTCTGAGTCTTTATTAGCCAATCCCTGTGCCCAGATTTGGCGCGCCTGTTCCTGCTCTCCTTGCTGCCACAATACTTCACCCAGATGTGCTGCAATGGCACTTTCCTGCCGAATCTGATAGGCTGAGCGTAAAAGCGGTAATGCTTTTTCAGGCTGGTTATTCAGATAATAGGCCCACCCCAGACTATCCTGAATCGCCCAGGACTGATTATCTAGCTGACTTGCATGTTGCAAAATCGATAAAGCCTCTGCCCAGTAGCGTTTTGGCATACTCAGCATAGTATAGCCTAGCCCATTATATCCTTCCGCATCATCAGGTTTTAATTCAATAAAAGCGCGAATATCTTTTATTGCTTTTTTCGGCTGATCCAATTTGTCACTATAAGCTGTTGCTCGCGAATACAGAAGGAATGCTTTTAGGTCTGTATTATTATCTTCAGATGTAACAGTTTTTTTGTCTGCATCTTTTAGCATCTGTGTCAGCTTTTGCACATAAGCTTTCGGATCAAGGGTTTTATTATCAATTGAAACTGATAACATAATAGTATCGATACCATCGAAAACAGGTGATTCTTTATTCTGATTCATCCGATCTAACCACTGCTTTGCTGCCGGTATATTATTCTGGATTACTTCAATCATCCCCATCAGATAGGCTTTATCTCTGGCTAATTCATTATCAGTCACTTTATCCAGCCACTTACGTGCAGAGGTCATATCCTGATTAGAAAAATAATGAGTTGCAGCGAGAAGTGCTGCCTGGCTTTGTTGAAGTTTGTTACCTGTCTGAATGACTTTGTTAATATTTTCAATCAAAGCCGGTTCATTGGTTCCGTTGCTAAATAAAACTGCTGCCTGTTGCAAATAGACATCTGCCTTAGCCTGAGTTTCTGCTGTTTTCGCTGTAGCTAAGGGCAGACTGGCCGGAACGATTTGATATTTACTCAATATTTCACTCAGAATCTTATGATCACTGGCTTTATTAATCCAGCCCTGAGCCCATATCTGACGAGCTTCATCCTCACGCCCCAGCTGCCAGTAAACTTCACCCAGATGGGCAGCCACTTCACTCTCCGGCTGATTATGAAATGCATACTCTAGTAAAGGCAACGCTTTTTCTGCATCACCATTAAGAAAATAAGCCCAGCCAAGGCTGTCATTAATTGCCGGAGACTGGCTACTTAATGCATAAGCTTGCTCGAGTAATTGCTGAGCCTCCTGCCAGTTATCTTTAGGCAGGCTTAATAAGGTGTAGCCCAGTGCATTAAGTCCTTCCACCTGATTAGGCCGCATTTTCACATACCGGCGCAGATCTGCTACTGCTTTTACTGGCTCATTAAGATTATCTGCATACAATAGTCCGCGCAGGAGTAATAACGGCGGAACATCTACAGTCTGCGCTCTGGCATCACCATGTTCTGCTTCATTAATCACTCTATTCAGATATTGTTCATATTTCTGGTTGGTGAGTGAAGAACTATTTATAAATGTTTGCAGACGAAGTAAATCCGAAGCGCTGAAAAAAGTACCTGCCGGTGTTTTAGTTGTCTGAGCTTTATTCAGCCATTGCTGAGCTGATTTCCAGTGTTTTTCTTCAGCCTCAAGTGAGCACATCATAAGTGCCTGGTCAAAGAAAAACTGCGGGTCATTGACTTTAGTTGCCCATGTACGGGAAGCCGGCAAATTATGTTCATCATAATAGCGCATAGCCACCATCATGGCCGCTTTACTGCGCTGAGTAGGATCACCCAGTTCGACAATTTTATCTGCATATGAGGCAATGGTATCTGTAGCAGCTTTCTGACTGACAGCCAGATAAACCGCCTGCAAATACAGATCCGCGCTTTTACTGTTTTCAAGTAACGGCTGTATAAGCTGATATGCCTGTTGTAATTGATTATTTTTAATCAGCAACTCTATATAAAGACTTTGCCATTTAGCCGGCATAGTATCTACACCGGTTTGCTGATAGAAATCCAGTAAATATTGCGGCTGCTTAAGGTTAATCAGATTTAGTGTCAGCTGACTGGCCGGAAAAATATCGGTATCCAGACGAACCAATGACTGCAATGCTTTAATAGTTTGTTCTTTGTGTGAACCGGTTACACCATAAATGGCATCAGCAATTAACGCTTCTGCCATTTGAGGATGTAAAATTGCTGTTTTGTGTATCGGTGCATTCAATTCATCAGTGGCATTCAGATTATTTACCCGCAGCTGTGCCAGTTTTAAAAACAACCGGCGCAGCTGATAATCATTAACATTAGATAAAACTGCATCTATATTTTTCAGTACTTGCGGCATATCATTTTTGGCAATAGCCAACTCTAACATTAAACGCTGTCTGATCGGCGTCTCTGTCGGCTCGATTTGCTGCCAGCGATTGGCAATGGTTTGCGCTTCAGTGATTTTATTTGCATCAAGAGCCATTTCCATTGCCCGTTCAGCTACCTCCGGTTCCTGTGTATGCTCAAGCATTCGCATATCTGCAGTCAGAGCGAAATCAGTTTTACCCCCAGAATAAATAAGTTCATTAGCAAACAAAGTAAAAATATCATTGGCACGGCCGGCAATAGCCAGACGCCGTTGCAGCGAAGCCGCATCATCCGGTGCTGTAATCTGATTATTTATCCGCTCAATTTTAGTTTGAATCAATGGTACTGGTTTATGCTGCTCTGACACACTGTTGGCATTGGCCATATGTACAGCCATTAAACTTAAAACAATCGGGGTAATACGATGAATCCAATGAGGCATTAAACTTCTCCATATATGCAAATCAGTTTACGTAGACACTGAATCATAAATAAATAACAATTCTGTACTTGTGCAGGAAATTTTTTACTAATCGCGGTCTATTAGGCAATACGTGTTAAGTTATTAAATACTTTAACTGGCACGATAAAATTTGCAGCCGTTTAAAGAATAAACTATAAGGGTAAAATAATTTGCTACTTTAACACAGACAATTTTAGCTGCGTATGACCTATGCCAATTTTATCTAATTAAAACGGATACTGTATGTGCTTTAAATTTTATTTTCATGATGCTATTGTAACGATTCTATTCTGAAGAATATAAATAAATTATGCCCGAATTACCCGAAGTAGAAACAACGCTGCGCGGAATCGCCCCTTTTATTGTCAATCAAACTATTTCAAGGGTAGAGGTGCGTCAGCCGCGTTTACGCTGGCCGATAATAGATAATCTTGGGAAACAGCTTGGCGGCGAAAAAGTATTATCAGTCAGACGCAGAGCTAAATACCTGCTGATTGAATTAGCTTCAGGTACATTAATTATTCATCTGGGTATGTCGGGCAGTTTACGCGTCTTTACTGACTTTACTGCACCGCCGGTACAAAAGCATGATCATGTAGATATTAATTTCAGTAATGGTACGCTCTTACGATTTCATGACCCGAGACGTTTCGGAGCTGTTTTATGGTTTATCGGACTCATTGAACAACATCCTTTATTAGTTAACCTCGGGCCTGAACCACTCAGCCAGGATTTTAATACTGATTATTTGCAACAAAAACTTTCAAACCATAAACGTGCGATTAAAACAGCAATTATGGATAATAAAATTGTTGTCGGTGTAGGCAATATCTATGCTAACGAAGCATTATTCCGCACTGGTATCCATCCGGCCACTCCGGCTATGAAGCTGAATAAACAGCAGATTAGTGCATTAACTGCAGAAATTAAACAGGTATTACAGGAGGCCATTACGGCCGGTGGCAGTACTTTAAGAGATTTTGTAAATAGTGCTGGCACAAGTGGCTATTTTCAGCTACAACATCAGGTATACGGGCGAGCCGGAGAACCATGCCCGCAATGCGGGCATCCGATTGAAAAAATGGTTTTAGGACAAAGAAGCAGTTTTTATTGTCCTCTATGCCAGAAAAAACGATAAATAAAAATGACAAAATCAGAACATACTTCTTTAATTACCCGTTTTTCGCGTATTTTCAGACTGGCTTTATGGCTGGTTAAGACAATCAGACGGGTAAATCGGTTTGAGACCCTGAATGAAACAGAGCGAAATAAGGAATTAATTTCAATTGCACATAATTTACTTGATATTCTGCACGTAAAGGTAAACTCTGAACAATCCTTACCAAACACAGCAAGTATGCCCTGGCTTACTGTAGCCAATCATATTAGCTGGCTGGATATTTTCGTATTAATGTCCTATATCCCTGGTGGTTTTATTGCCAAACAAAGTGTCAAATCATGGCCGGTAATCGGCAGACTGGCTACAAACGGGGGGACTGTTTATATTAATCGTCAGTCGAGGCAAGATATTAATCCGGTTATCAAAGCCATAGTGCTGGCATTGCATGAAGGTAAAAACGTCCTGTTTTTTCCCGAAGCATATACATCTGAGGGAATGACTACCCTGCCATTTAAAGCAGCACTGTTTCAGGCAGCAATTGATACAGATACACCCGTGATGGCAGTAGCCATGCGCTATTACAACCCTCAGGGACAGCGTACATCTAAAGTAGCATTTGCCGGCAAAACCAGTTTATTTCGTAGTCTGTGGAATATAGTATCTATGCCGGAAATTATAGTAAAAGTAGATTTTTCTGCGTTGCTGAATATTGCTGAAAACAAAACAAATGATCGTTTCAGCCTGAAAACTCAGGCTGAAGATTTTATTCAAAACAAAGTTCTTATGGACAGTCCGGCTACAGCAACCGCACCTTCAACTTCCGATTCAATATAGGCACAAAAAGATGTTTAAGGCGATAGGCGCTGTTTAATCCAGAGATTATTTTGTCGTGTATACTGAATACGGTCATGTAAACGGCTTGGTCTTCCCTGCCAGAATTCTACCAGCTCGGGTTTAACCAGATATCCGCCCCAATGCGGCGGTCTGGGTACATTGAACAAATATTTTGCTCCCAGTTTTGCTGCGCGCGCCATCAGCTCGGTTTTACTATTAATTACGGCACTTTGTTCGCTAGCCCATGCGCCAATACGGCTGCTGTAAGGCCGGGACTGAAAATAGGCATCTGATTCTGCTGTAGGTAATTGTTGTACACTTCCCTCCACCCGTACCTGACGCTCTAGTTCCGGCCAGAAAAATGTGAGTGCCGCATGCGGATTCAGACTTAAAGAACGACCTTTACGGCTATGATAATTAGTAAAAAATACAAAGCCTTCCGTTGTCACTTCTTTTAACAGCACAATGCGGGCATTAGGTCGTCCGTTTTGATCAACAGTAGCAACATTCATAGCTGTCGGTTCATTTACTTTGGCATGCATGGCAGCCATTAACCATTTTTGAAACTGCTCCAAAGGCTCTTCACCGCAATCAGCTTCACTAAGTGACTGTTGGCTGTAATCCTCGCGAATATCGTGTAAATCCAGATTCTTCATTTTTTATTTATGCATGCGAAAAAAGTTATTTACATCACTCTCAGGCATGATTTACTGCTTTTTCAGCACTGATAGCGTATAATTGCCCGATTTAATAACTTTATATTTATATAGAATATAAAGTCTGGCTGGCAATTATCCTACCCGCGGTAGCGGGCAAACGCAAATTACTTCAGGTAGTATGTCTTTAACCGTTATCGGACTTAATCACCAAACTGCGCCAGTTTCTGTACGTGAACGTTTGGCTTTCCCTGCCATAGAACTGGCAGAAGCACTGACTGCGCTTGGCAATCAGGAAGAAATAGCAGAAGCAATGATTCTGTCTACCTGTAACCGTACAGAAATTTACTGTATTGGTAATGCAACCACAGCTATACAATGGCTGGCCGACTACCATCAATTGCCATTATCTGAATTTGCTCCCTATTTATATCAATTCCATGATAAACAGGCTGTGCAGCATGCCTTTCGGGTGGCTTGCGGACTGGATTCAATGGTTTTAGGTGAACCGCAGATTCTCGGACAATTAAAAGAAGCCGTACGCGTTGCCCGCAGCCGGAATACGCTGCATCAGCAGCTGAATGCTCTGTTTGAAAAAACTTTTGCAGCAGCAAAAGAAATTCGCAATGAAAGTGCAGTCGGCGAAAACTCTGTATCCATGGCAGCGGCGGCAGTCAAAATGGCCGCACAGATTTTTCCCGATATTTCGGCATTGAATGTTTTAATGGTGGGTGCCGGTGAAATGATTGAGCTGGTGGCCACCTATTTTGCCGCAGAATGTCCGCGGCGCCTGACTGTTCTAAACCGTACGCTGGAACGGGCTCAGGAATTATGTCAGAAATTAAGCTGTGAAGCAGATGCACGCATATTAACTGCTTTACCTGAAATTCTGGCTGAATACGACGTAATTGTTTCTTCTACTGCCAGCCCTTTTCCGGTTATTGGTAAAGGTTTGGTAGAACGCGCACTCAGGCAGCGGCGCGGCATGCCGATATTTTTACTTGATCTGGCCGTACCGCGTGACATTGAAGCCGAAGCAGGCGAACTGAACGATGCGTATTTGTATAGTGTTGATGATATGGTGCATATTGTGCAGCATGGTCAGGCAGCACGGCAACAGGCTGCAGCTGAAGCTGAAAAGATGGTTGCAGGCAAAGTTGCTGAGTTTATTGCATGGCAACAGACACGCAATAGCGTTCCTTTAATTTGTGAATTGCGCGATCAGGGTGAACAGCAGCGCAGCAAAGCAGTCAATAAAGCTCTGCGCCGTCTGCGTAAAGGTACACCAGTTGAAGAAGTATTGCAGCGTTTAAGCCGTGAGTTAACCAACAGCCTTTTGCATGCACCTACCCGAGCTTTAAATAAAGACAGTCAGCAATATCCTGAGCTGGCCGAGGCCATTTGTCAGATTTACCAGCTGCATGGAAAAAATCAGCAGCATTAGCTACTGCCTCCAACTTATTCATAATCCTTAACTCTTTATATCTAATATAGTCTCAATGGACTGATAGCTTTTATTTAATACGGAATACCAGATGAAACCTTCATTGATAGACAAGTTACAGCACCTGACTGAGCGTCTGGAAGAAGTAACCGCTTTGCTGGCTTCTCCTGATGTCACGAACAATATTGACGAATATCGTCGCCTTACCCGTGAACATGCCGAGCTTACACCGGTAGTAGAAACCTATCGCCAGTATACACAGGCAGAAACTGATCTAGCTGCCGCAGAAGAAATGCTGGCAGACCCGGAATTAAAAGAATTTGCGGCTGAAGAGATCAATACTGCCCGTAATCAGATTACTCAGCTAGATGGCGAGCTACAAAAACTTTTGTTACCAAAAGACGAAGACGATGACAAGAATATTTTCATAGAAATTCGTGCCGGAACCGGTGGTGATGAAGCAGCTTTATTTGCCGGCGATTTATTGCGCATGTATACCCGCTTTGCAGAACGTATGGGCTGGCAGGTAGAAATTGTATCCGCCAGTGAAAGTGATCTGGGTGGCTATAAAGAGGTGATTGCACGAATTGTAGGCATGAATGTTTACAGTCAGCTCAAGTTTGAATCTGGCGGCCATCGTGTTCAGCGCGTACCAACTACAGAAAGTCAGGGCAGAATCCATACCTCAGCCTGTACTGTTGCCATTATGCCGGAAGCCGATGAAGTTGCTGAAGTACAGCTCAATCCGAACGATTTACGCATTGATACTTTCCGCGCCTCCGGTGCCGGCGGTCAGCATATTAACAAGACGGATTCTGCCGTACGTATTACTCACTTACCAACGGGTATGGTAGTGGAGTGTCAGGATGGGCGTTCACAGCATGCCAATAAAGCACAGGCAATGCGAGTACTTGCTTCCCGACTGTATGAACAGCAGAAACATACTGCTCATGCCAAAGAGGCTGCTGAACGTAAAAGCCTGATTGGCAGCGGCGACCGCAGTGAACGTATTCGAACTTATAATTATCCGCAAGGCAGAGTAACCGATCATCGCATCAACCTTACTCTGCATAAACTGGATTTTATTATGGATGGTGATTTATCTGAGCTGACACAGGCATTAATTGCCGAGCATCAGGCTCAGCAGCTGGCACAATTAAGTAATGTCGGCTAAGCTCATCAAAAAAAAGCTGTTCTGATTTTCAGAACAGCTTTTCAATATAAATCGGCTACAACAAAGAATTAAGCCTGCTGCCATAAAACAGAAACCAGATTGCAGCAATCGCCAGTACAATTCCGGCAGCATTAAAGCCATTGATTTTTTCTTTAAACACAAAAGCGCCAATAATAGTGGCCAGTGTTATTACACCCAGATTCATACCGGCAAACACCAGCGAAGGATCTTGCTGAAAATACTGATGTGCACGAATGTAAAACAGAATATTGGCAAAATTCAAACCACCCAATATCAGACCTGCCAGAATACTGGCCGCATTCCAGACTGTTCTGCGTAAACACAGATAACATATAATCAGAATGGCAGCGAGTATAAATGACACCAGCAAGGTCGGTGCAAAAGCTGTTCCGCTTTTCGCCATCTGTTTAAACAGAATATCTGTAGTTCCGTAACAAAGCCACACACCGAATAAGTAGCCGGCAGTACTTAAAAAATCGCCTTTTCCTTTGCCTTTAGCCGGATTCTCACGGTACAGCAAGGTAAGCAAGGCCATCAGTGCCAGTGCAATTCCGATAATTTTGTTAGTGCTTAAAGTTTCTCCAAAGAGCACAAATGCGGCCACTATAGGCATAAATAGCGACAGGCGCTGTGCAGCATCTGTTTTTACCATTCCCGCCTGTTCGATAGCCCGCCCCAGCACAATAAAGCCGAGCGGCAGACCAATACCTAAAGCCAGAAAAATAATCCAGTGACTGCTATAAGTATGCCAATCAGAAAAATCCGGACGTAAAAAAAACCAGGTGCAGGCAGCAGCTACCGGGTAATTAATCGCTACGGCCTGAGCAATATTAACACCGTTTCTGCGTGCCAGTTTCAGTAATACTGACACAGAGACACTACATAGAATACTAATAATCAGAAAATGCATTTTTCCCCCAAAATCAAAATTTACGAACTGACTTATCAGCTATTAAAAACTAAAAATCAAAATCTGCCTGCAGCCATATTTGCTCACTCAGATTTTGTTCTGTCTGGTCTGCTGGTTGTGATTGCATTTGTTCCAGCTTGCGCCGGCGCAATGCACACAAACGCAGCACATACTGTTTCTGAGTATCAGACATACGTAACCAGTAAAGACGCTCGTCTCTGCTGCGCAGGCAGCCTTTGCAATATCCCTTTTGATTGCTTTCACAAATACCTTTACAGGGACTGGGAATAACAAAAAATTCTAACTGTTCCATTGCCTAGGTTTTGCATCCCTCTTCAATACCACAATTACAACAGACTGCCTTAAACAACCCAGCCGGAATAACACCGGAAAAACGTTAACTATGACACATACACAGATGTAAGTCAGCCTCTTTAATACAGAAAGAACATCTGATTTTGCTAAAAATTCCACGAAAAGCAGAGTAAATGTTATAATTCAAGGTTAATTTTCCTTACAAATAGCTAATAAACTAGGTTACACACTCCTATGAGTAAAAAAATTCGTAATATTGCCATTATCGCACACGTCGACCACGGCAAAACCACACTGGTAGACCAGTTATTACGCCAGTCCGGTACTTTCCGTGCCAATCAGCAGGTAGACGAACGAGTAATGGACAGCAACGATCTTGAAAAAGAACGCGGCATTACCATTCTTGCCAAAAATACCGCCATCGAATACGAAGGCTACCATATTAATATCGTTGATACACCCGGACATGCCGACTTTGGCGGCGAAGTAGAACGTGTACTGGGAATGGTAGACTGTGTGCTACTACTGGTGGATGCACAGGAAGGCCCGATGCCGCAAACCCGCTTTGTTACCAAAAAAGCACTGGCATTAGGGCTGAAACCGATTGTAGTGATCAATAAAATTGATAAGCCAAGTGCCCGCCCGAGCTGGGTAATTGACCAGACTTTTGAACTGTTCGATAAACTGGGCGCAACCGATGAACAGCTCGACTTCCCTATCGTTTATGCTTCTGGTCTGTCTGGCTTTGCTAAGCTGAATGAAGAAGACGAATCTACCGATATGCGTCCGCTGTTTGAAACCATTCTGAAATATACCCCAGAACCAGCCGGTGATGCAGATAAACCTCTGCAATTACAGATTTCTCAGCTTGATTATGATAACTATACAGGCCGGCTGGGTATCGGTCGTATTCTGAACGGACGAATTAAACCCGGTCAGGTAGTAGCTATCATGAATGAAGATAAGCAGATTGGTCAGGGACGCATTAATCAGTTGCTTGGCTTCAAAGGATTGGAACGCATTCCGTTACAAGAAGCAGAAGCCGGTGATATTGTTACGGTTTCCGGACTGGAAGATATAGGTATCGGTGTTACCATTGCTGATCGTGAACAACCTCAGGGGCTGCCTATGCTGAGCGTAGACGAACCTACCCTGACGATGGATTTCATGGTCAATACCAGCCCGCTAGCCGGTACAGAAGGTAAATTTGTTACCAGTCGCCAGATTCGCGAGCGTTTGCAAAAAGAATTGCTGACCAATGTAGCCCTGCGCGTTGAAGACACAGCAGACGCAGATGTATTCCGTGTTTCAGGCCGTGGTGAGCTTCATCTGACTATTCTGATTGAAAATATGCGCCGTGAAGGTTACGAGCTGGCTGTCGGCAAACCACGTGTGGTTTTCCGTGAAATTGACGGCGTTAAATGCGAACCTTACGAAAACCTGACTGTCGATGTAGAAGACAATACTCAGGGTGCTGTAATGGAAGAACTGGGTCGCCGCCGTGGTGAACTGACCAATATGGAAAGCGACGGCAAAGGCCGTACCCGTCTGGAATACCGTATTCCTGCGCGCGGTCTGATTGGTTTTCAGGGTGAATTCATGACCATGACCCGTGGTCAGGGACTGATGAGCCACGTATTTGATAATTACGCACCAGTAAAAGCAGAAATACCCGGCCGCCGCAATGGTGTACTGGTATCACAAGAACAAGGTGATGCCGTAGCCTATGCTTTATGGAATCTGGAAGACCGCGGTCGTATGTTTATCAATCCGGGCGAAAAAATTTACGAAGGCATGATTATCGGTATTCACAGCCGTGACAATGATCTGGTTGTTAATCCGCTTAAAGGCAAAAAACTGACTAATGTCCGTGCTTCCGGCACAGATGAAGCAGTGCGTCTGACTCCGCCGGTACTGATGTCTCTGGAAGCTGCGGTAGAGTTTATCGATGATGATGAACTGGTAGAAATTACTCCGCAAACCATTCGCCTGCGTAAACGCTACCTGAGCGAACAGGAACGCCGCAAACACTTTAAAAAATTAGATTAATTAAAGTTTATCTGGCACAGGCAGCTTTTTAAAGGCTGCCTTTTTTCAATATCGAATATTTTTCTTTAAGAACAATATTTCTTAATAAATAGTATTGTTATTCAATCTGGTTATTGTATTGCTATTGAATCATCCAGTCTCAACAAATAGCACAGCTTTATTTATCATTTATATTTTATACAGATTGTCTGTACTGCAATTGCTCACTAATATACAGATACCATGCCAAACTGATAAAATTATCTGTATTAATCACCGGTTGATTACATATTTTTTATCTACACTACAAAATTTATCCTTGTATGTGACAACCGCATCCCCCATTTTACTATTCTATATTATGAATTTTATTAAGGACTAATTTGCCATGAATGCAGTATTGGTAATATTGGCTATTGTTTTATTACTCATTGGTTTATTAGGTACATTTATGCCTGCTTTACCTGGTCTGCCTCTCATGTTCGGAGGCGCATGGTTACTGGCATTGAGCAGCAATTATCAGATTATGGGGGCACCCACATTAATTACTTTAGGTATACTGACTTTATTAGGTTGTTTTCTGGATTATATGGCCGGTATGCTGGGTGCTAAACATAGTGGTGCAAGCAGAAGAGCTATCTGGGGTTCTTTTATTGGTGCGATTATTGGCATGTTTTTTGCCTTACCGGGCATGGTATTGGGGCCGCTAATTGGTGCAGCAACCGGTGAATTTATTGCCAGACGGAATCTGGTCGCTGCTGGCAAGGTAGGTTTTGCCACACTGATTGGTCTGGTTGTTGGTGTGGTTGCCAAAATTGGCTGTGCATTTGCCATTCTGATTACTATCGCTGTGATGTATTTGTATTCGCTATATTAATTATTATTATGTAATAATAGCCATAATTTCAGGACTGTGTCTGAAACTGACTTGTTATTCACCCATTCCAAACAATTCTGTTTCAATTGTCTGCTTATCAGGGCTTGTCTTATCATAGCTTGCCCATAAGTACTGGCAATCAATTTCTATTATCTGTAAAACTAAAATTATGCCCGCCGCTGCTTCATTCGCATTGCCTAAAACCAGACAGACTGTAATCTGGTCTGATTTAAATGCTGGTAGTCTGCCATTATTACTTAGCCAGCATTTACCTGAAAAAAAACTGAAAATTATTTTAACTGCAGATGCCGAACAGGCAATCCGTATTCAGGCAGCATGGCAATTTTTTGATCCTGCTGCACGTATCATGTTTTTCCCGGACTGGGAAACTCTGCCCTACGAACATTTTTCTCCTCATCAGGAGCTAGTATCAGAGCGACTAAGTACATTGTGGCAACTAAAAAACGGACTGGTTGACGTTTTATTGTTACCGCTGGCAACAGCCATGCAAAAAATTGCCCCTCCTTCATTTTTGTTGGGACATACTTTCTGGCTGAAAACCGGGCAGGAACTGAATATTGAAGCATTGAAACACAGCCTGGTTGAAGCCGGCTACAACCATGTTTCTCATGTGGTGGCGACCGGAGAATTCGCCATGCGTGGCGGTATTCTCGATATTTTTCCAATGGGCAGTGACACACCGTTTCGTCTGGATTTATTTGACAATGAAATTGATACCATTAAAACATTTGATGCAGACAGCCAGCGTACATTAACCACAGTAGATGAAATTCGTCTGTTACCGGCACATGAATTTCCAACCGACAGTGATGCACAGAAAATATTCCGCAGCCGCTTTCGGGAAGAAATCAATAGCGAAGCCCGAAAAGCAACTGTTTATAATGCAGTATCTGAAGGACATTTCGGGGCGGGTGTTGAATATTACCTGCCTTTATTTTTTGAAGAAGAATGTGTCAGTATCTTTGATTACACTGATGATGAAGCCATTCTGGTTTGTCTGGGTGATATTCATCAAGAATCTGCCCGCATCTGGCAGGATGTCAAACAACGCTACATTCTGGCACAGGGCGATCCGGCCTATCCACCTCTGGCACCAGATTATCTTTATCTTAGTGAAGACCAGTTCGGGGCACGTATTAAATCTTATGCGCGTCTTGTTCCGCAAATCAGTGAAGACACTACTTATACGCTGCCAAGTGTCGCAGTAGACAGACAGGCTGATGATCCGCTGCACACACTGAAAAATTTTCTCCAACAATGGTCAGGACGGGTACTGATTTGCGCAGAAAGTCTCGGACGCCGGGAAACCATGCTCAATTTTATGCGCCAGTACAGTTTACAGCCAGATATTGTCAATAGCTGGCAGGACTTTCTGAACAGTAATTCCAGCTTGTGCCTGACTATTGCGCCGTTAAGTTACGGTTGCCTGCTGACAGATCAGCAACTGGCCATTATTACTGAGGCTGATTTATACCAGTATGTTATTCGCGGCCGGCGTACAAGACGCAAGCATAGTGCTGTTTCTGACGGCATGTTGCGCGATTTGGCTGAAATTAAAATTGGTGATCCGGTGGTACATGAACAACATGGTATCGGACGCTATCAGGGCTTGATAACCCTGGATTTAGGTGAAGGTGCCTGTGAAATGATGCTACTGGAGTATGCTGAAGGTTCTCAGTTATATGTACCTGTTAGTCAGCTCCAGCTTATTTCCCGCTATGCAGGCAGTGCTCATGATAACATCAGTTTGCATAAACTGGGTCATGGAGCATGGGATAAAGCACGACATAAAGCCGCGGAAAAAGCCAGAGATACAGCTGCTGAATTATTAAATCTATATGCTCAGCGTGAAGCTCAGCAAGGCCACCGCTTTAGTCTGAATGAAATGGATTATCAGGCTTTTGCCAATGGCTTTGGCTATGAAGAAACCGAAGATCAGGCTGCGGCAATCGCTGCGACCATAAAAGATTTATGTGCTGAAAAGCCCATGGACAGACTGATTTGCGGAGATGTCGGCTTTGGTAAAACTGAGGTTGCGCTACGCGCCGCTTTTGTAGCAGCAATGGCTGGTAAACAGGTGGTAGTACTTGCACCAACTACACTGCTTGTTGAGCAACATGCACAAAATTTTGCTGATCGCTTTGCAGACTTTCCGATCAAAGTTGCCCAGCTTTCCCGCTTTAATACCAGTAAACAAACACAGGCCACACTTGCCGGACTGGCTGACGGCACAGTAGATATTGTGATTGGTACCCATAAACTGGTTCAGCCGGATGTCCATTTTAAAAATCTGGGACTGGTTATTATAGATGAAGAACATCGCTTTGGCGTACGTCAGAAAGAACAGCTTAAACGCCTGCGTGCTAATGTAGATGTGCTTACACTGACCGCAACACCAATTCCGCGTACATTAAGTATGGCACTGGAAGGCCTGCGTGATTTTTCATTGATTACCACAGCTCCAAGCCGCCGGCTGGCTGTAAAAACCTTTGTTCGTCCTTACAGCGATGGTTTAATACGAGAAGCCGTATTACGTGAACTGAAACGTGGCGGACAGGTGTTTTTTCTGCACAATGAAGTTGATACCATTGCTAACACTTATGAAAAATTAACTACTTTATTACCTGAAGCCCGTATCGGTATCGCTCATGGACAACTGCGTGAACGCGAACTGGAACAGATTATGCGGGATTTTCTTCAGCAGCGTTATAACGTGTTACTGTGTTCAACCATTATTGAAACCGGAATTGATATTCCCAATGCCAATACGATTATTATTGAGCGAGCTGATAAATTTGGTCTTGCCCAGTTGCATCAGCTGCGTGGCCGTGTAGGCCGCTCTCATCATCAGGCATATGCATATCTACTGATACCGGATGCAATGACCAAAGATGCACAGAAACGTCTGGAAGCCATAGAAATGGCTGATGATCTGGGAGCCGGATTTACATTAGCCATGCAGGATTTAGAAATCCGTGGTGCCGGCGAAATTTTGGGTGAAGGACAGTCTGGTGAAATGATTCAGGTCGGATTTACTTTATATACCGAAATGCTCAAGCAGGCCGTGCGCAATTTGAAGAAAGGCAGAGAGCCGGATCTGGATGCCCCGCTGGGTATTACCAGTGACATTAAATTGCATAGCCCTGCTCTGCTGCCGGAAAGTTATTGCCCGGATATTCATGCCAGACTGGTGTTGTATAAACGCCTGGCCAGCTGTGAAACGGAAGCAGAGATAGACCAGATACACGAAGAACTGATCGACCGTTTCGGACTTCCTGAACCGGCCGTCTCCACGCTGATTGCCAGCCATCATTTACGCATTGAAGCTGCCAGCTTAGGCATAGACACAATTGACGCCAGTAGTGAAGCCATTACTTTTACTTTTGGCAAACATCATCGCATTAATCCCGCAACTATTGTTGCCATTATGCAAAGTGATAAAAACTACCGTCTGATTGGAGCAGATAAACTCAGAGTTAGCATTGGTATTGAAGACGTTATGCAACGTGTCCAGATTATTAAAAATATTATGAAACAACTTGCGGTTGATGCCGGCTAAACTTAAAAATAACAGGTAAGCATTTTTAACTGACAGCCGGAAATAAAAATCAGCATTTCAAGCTGAATAACAAAAAGCAGTCATACGATGAAAAAAGTATGGCTGCTTTTTATGTTGGTATCAGTATTAAAAACAGCCGGAATTTACCAAATTTTCCAGAGTGATACTTTAGCTGAATTTATCCAGAGCAAACAGCTCATTAGCATATTTTTTCAGCCACTTACGAGCATTATCAGCATCAGCACAGTATTCTGCAACCATTGCCCAGAAAGCTTTACCATGATTGGCATGGCGAAAGTGACACAACTCATGAATACAGACATAATCCACCACGTCAGCAGGTGCGCCAATTAATCTCCAGTTCAGACGGATTCCACTACGCCGGCGATATACTCCCCAAAAAGTTCGAGCCTGACTTAATGTCATTGCCATTGGCTGCAACTGCATTACATTTGCCCAATATTGTAAGCGTAGCAACAATTCCTTTTTGGCACTTTGTTTTAACCATGTTTTTAAAAGTACATAGGGCGACTGTGAATTTACCAGTGGTACTAAAAAGCCATATTGCTTATGCCATTGCACTCTTGTTAGTACGGATATCTGAGTAAAAGGATATGCCTGACCACGAAACCAGATAAATTCAGGTAATGCTGCCGCTATTTTTTCTGATTGCTGCCACAGTTTTTTAATAGCGATTTCATTAACGTTCAGCCATTCAGACAAAGATTTCATTGATACAAATGGCGGAACGTTAATATCCAGTAAACAACCTGATGCTGGACGTACAATAATATTTTTTTTTGCTGTACGTCGTAATTTCAGCCTGATGGTATCGCCATCTGTAGTTGTGTGAAGAAATTCCGACATGACAACTAATCTGTTAAAAATGTAAATAAATTACTATCTGAGACAAGCAGACACTTCTATTAACCAGCACACCATATCATTCATATCCCGTTTCAGATTCAGCTTTAAAAAAAATTAAATAGGCTATCTGTTTATCTGCTCAGGATTCAGCAAAACACTATTTCACAAATAAAAAAGTATCAATATTCAACTAATATCAATTAGTGCGGCACGAACGGCGTTGGTACTTGCGGATGCTCTGGTGCAAATGGCCCTACCCCCTGAATTTTTACTTGCTCGGATTCTATCCATTGCTCACAGATTCTGATTAATTCTTCCGGATTATGAGCTGACTCATAATGAATCGGTTCACCAATCACTACTGTTACTTTACCCGGATATTTAAAAAAGGAATCTTTAGGCCAGAATTCGCCACTATTTAATGCGACCGGAACCAGATTCATATGTAGTTCCTGTGCCATTCGGGCAGCACCTTTTTTATAATGGCCACGGAAACCCGGCTTAATTCGTGTACCTTCCGGAAAAATACAAATCCACATCCCCTTTTGTTTGCATATTTTCCCCTGACTGATAATCTGGGCATTTGCCGCTTTAGGGTTTTTACGATCAATACCTATTGTGCCGCGCCATTTCAGTGCCCAGCCAAAAACCGGTATACGAAAAAGTTCACGTTTAGCCACAAAGGCGAGATCAGGGAAAAATACCAGCATAGCCAGCGTTTCCCAACCGGATTGGTGTTTACAGCACACAATTCCGGGTTCGCGCGGAATATTTTCCCGGCCGGTTACTTCGTATTTCAATCCGATAATGTGCTCCAGCATCCAGAAAAGAGTTTTTCCCCATACAGTGGTTGTCCATGTAACCCCTTTTGGTACCAGCATGGAAACAATTACTACCACCAGCCAGATTAATGAAAATACACACAAACAAAACCAGTAAATCAAATTACGCAACAACAGCATGTTATATTATTCCTCGGCTGCCTGTTCAGCCAGAGTACGACAATATTTGGCAAAATCCAGCAAATCATCGTACACCTGAGTATCTTCCGGCAATTCTTCCATTTTTAATGTTTCCTTGCCTTTACCGGTTAAAACCAGTACAGGATGACCGCCAATTGCGGCAATTGCCTGCATATCGCGAATACCATCTCCGACAAGCCAGGTATTTTCTGCTTTCATATGCAGACGATCCAGAATATCCAGCAGCAAACCCGGTTCAGGTTTACGACATTTACATTTAGCATTACCGGTATGCGGACAAAACCAAACCCCGCTTAAGCGGCCGCCAGCTTTCTGTATATGAGTATGCATTTTGCTATGTACTTCATTCAGCTGCTGCATACTGACCTGATTACGCCCGATACCAGACATATTTTCCGCCACAACAACGGTATAACCACTTTGAGTCAGAAAGGCAACAGCATCCATACTACCCGGTAAGGGAAGCCACTGATCAGGATCGCTGATGGGCTGCGGTTGCATAACATTCAACACACCATCGCGATCCAGTATGATTAATTTGCCTTTTCCATTCAATGCCATAATTAACCTTATTGCACCGGCTTCAAACTTTGCCGCCACTGAATCAAAGCACTATCAAATACACCATCAAGTAAAGACTGATTTTCATCATTAATTTCTACATGATAAAAACTTTGCAAGGCCGGCGTATTTAATGTTTGCACATAATCTTCCATAAAACGACCATAGCCCTCATCTTCATCTTCATAGTAATAAAGTGAGAACCGTCGTCCTTCATCGTTAAAGTCACTGTCTTCCAGACAACCGGCCATATTATTCAGAACAAATTCAGCTCCGCTCATAACCTGAGCTTTCAGTGCTGCCATATCTTCTTCTGCCGCTTCATCCCATTGCGGATTATATAAACCGCGGCGTACAGCCCATGACCAGTAATAACCCATATGTGTAGCAGCATTAGCCAGTGACAACGCAGGCGGATAATCTTCTTCTGTATGGAATACTATATTATCAAATATCATAATTTAGCTTTCATCCACTATTTAAGAATGAGCAGAGATGTCTGCTATTATTTACTCACTTAATAAGGCAATATCGGCCACAGCATTCATCTGCTGCGATAAACACAGTAACAAAGCCAGACGGTTATTCTTAATAGCTTCATTTTCATCCATTACCATCACATTAGTAAAGAATGCATCCACTTTTTCTTTAATTCCGGCCAGCTCAGTTAATGCCTGAGCAAAATCCTGCCGTTTCAGCACAGCCTGAATTTTTTCTGCAACCTGCTCAGTTGCCTGATAGAGCTGTTTTTCATCCTGCTGCTGCAAAAGATCTGGATTAACAGCGGATAAAGCAGAAATATCTGCTTTTTTCAGTAAATTATGAACACGTTTATTAGCAGCAATCAGTGCAGTAGCTTCATCCAGCTGTTTAAAGCGGGTTACTGCGGCAAGTCTGGCTTCCAGCTCACCCAGATTTTCTACTTTACCGGCCAGTACAGCAGCCACCACATCCTGTGCAAAGGAATTCTGTAACAGAATTGCCAGTCTGGCCTGCATAAACCCGGCCACTTCACTGACAGTATTTTCAGCCAGTCTGCCTGAAGCAAATGTATCAAATGCTGCCTGTAATAATGGCATCAGTGCCAGATTATGCTGCATCAGCATTCGTAAAATACCCAGTGCACTGCGGCGCAACGCATACGGATCTTTATCCCCAGTCGGAATAAGTCCGATACCCCAGATACCAATCAAAGTTTCCAGTTTATCGGCCAGAGCAACCACTGTACCAGTTAAACTGTCCGGTAAAGCATCATTAGCAAAACGCGGCCAGTAATGTTGCTCAATTGCTACAGCAACATCAGCATTTTCACCATCATGCAAAGCATAGTATTTACCCATCGTTCCCTGTAGCTCAGGGAACTCCCCTACCATGTCGGTCAGTAAATCAGCTTTAGCCAGCTCAGCAGCACGTACAGCCTTATCTACATCAGCATTAAGTAGCGGTGCAATAGCTTTTGCCAGCTGAGTAATACGCTGAACTCTTTCTGCAACACTACCCAGCTTATTATGATAAACCACGTTTTGCAGACGAGGCAGACGACTTTCAAGAGTCGTTTTCTGATCCTGACGGTAGAAAAATTCGGCATCTGCCAGACGGGCTCGTAATACACGCTCATTTCCATAAATAATATGTATCGGATTTTCTGTTTGCAGATTAGATACCAGCAGGAAACGATTAATTAGTTTGCCATCACTGTTTAACAGTGGAAAATATTTCTGATTTTGCTGCATGGTTAAAATCAGACATTCCTGCGGTACTTGTAAAAAGCGCTCATCAAAACCTGCCTGTAAAACTACCGGCCATTCAACCAATGCTGTAACCTCATCCAGCAAGCCTTCTGCATAGGCTACCTGAGCATGAAGTGCATCAGCCGCTACAGTTAAACCCTGCTCAATACGGGCTCGGCGCTCGGCAAAGCTGGCTACTACTTTACCCTGCTCTAATAATACTTTTTCATAATCTGAAGCATGGTTAAAAATAATTCTGTCTTTACTCAGAAAACGGTGACCTAAAGTCCAGTTCTGGCTGTTTAATCCCAAGACACTGCCAGTAACCGTTTCAGTACCATGCATCATCACCAGTCCATGTACAGGCCGGACAAAAGTAAAGGTACTGCTACCCCAGTGCATCACTTTCGGAATAGGCAGTTTTTTGATAGATTGATTCAATATATCGCTTAACAAGGCATTCAGTGGTAAACCGGCCTGAGTATATTCATAGGCAAATACCATTTGTTTGCCATCATTAATCTGGCTAAGCTGACTGATTTCTACCTGATTACTGCGGGCAAATCCCTGCAAAGCCTTGGTAGGCTCACCATCTTTCATACCCGCTGTTACACTGGGTCCTTTTTTCACAATTTGCTGGTCTGCCTGCACCGCTTTAACATTTTGCACCAGAACACCCAGCCGTCTGGGTGCAGCAAATACCTGATAATCAGCCACACCATTAATCAGCTGTGCTTTTTCCAGACCCTCAACAACTCCGACAGCCAGACTTTCACCCAGATTATTCAGTGCCTTTGGCGGCAACTCTTCAGTACGCAGTTCAATTAATAAAGGAGCATTCATGCAAGTATTACTTTCATTCAGTTTCAGGCAGTCTGATTAGTAGTATTTTTATTCAGTAACGGAAAACCAAGTTTTTCACGGCTTTCAACATATTTTTGTGCAACTGCACGGCTTAAAGCACGAACACGGCCGATATAAGCAGCCCGCTCGGTTACAGAAATAGCGCCGCGTGCATCAAGTAAATTAAACGTATGTCCTGCCTTAAGTACTAATTCATAGGCTGGTAATGCAAGACTGATATCCTCTACAGCCAGCAGACGTTTAGCTTCGGTTTCATAATAATTAAACTGTGCCAGTAACCATTCTGCATTACTGAATTCAAAATTATAAGTAGACTGCTCGACTTCATTCTGATGATATACATCACCATAGGTGACAATCCGGCCGTCATGAGTTTTAGCCCAAACCAGATCATAGACATTTTCAACACCCTGCAGATACATTGCCAGCCGCTCAATACCATAGGTAATTTCACCCAATACAGGCGAACAGTCCATACCGCCTACCTGCTGGAAATAAGTAAACTGAGTCACTTCCATACCATTGAGCCAGACTTCCCAGCCAAGTCCCCAGGCACCCAGAGTCGGATTTTCCCAGTCATCTTCAACAAAACGGATATCATGCTGACAGGGATCTATACCCAGTTCCTGTAAAGATGCCAGATATAACTCCTGAATATTATCAGGAGCAGGCTTCAGAGCGACCTGAAACTGATAATAATGTTGCAGACGATTTGGATTTTCACCATAACGCCCGTCCTTAGGACGACGTGACGGCTGCACATAGGCTGCAAACCATGGTTCCGGCCCCAGTGCACGCAAACAGGTTGCCGGATGGCTGGTACCCGCTCCTACCTCCATATCCAATGGCTGTAACACCACGCAGCCCTGTTTAGCCCAATAGTTTTGTAATGTAAAAATAATTTCCTGAAAAGTCAGCATGACGAGAAATTTCTGATAGTCTGCAAAATTATCTATTTTACTGTGCTTGTAAGCAGTTGAACAGCCATAGACCTGCACGCGGATAAATACCGGCACAATAATAAAAATAAAAAACACTTGCACCTTTAGGGCGCTAGTGAAACGATAGTCATCTCACAAATTACTTTAGCAAGCAAAATATGTATCGCGGTGAACGCTTTAATGCGTACTCTCATTTTATCGGTTTTATTCTTGCCATTACAGGCACCGTATTTTTATTAATTAAATCCGCTATGTACGGAGATGCTTACCGTATTGTCAGCTCAGCCATTTATGGTGCCAGTCTGATATTCTTATATGGTATATCTACACTTTATCATTCAATTTATTCTCATCGGGCCAAAGCGGTGTTACAAAAATTTGATCATTGTGCGATATATCTGTTAATTGCAGGCAGTTATACACCTTTTACCCTTACCACATTACACGGAGGCTGGGGCTGGTCAATTTTTGGCATATCATGGGGACTGGCAATATTTGGTATTATTCAGGAAGTGACTATCGGACGTAAAAGTGAAACCCGTATCCTGTCATTAGTCCTGTATCTGATTATGGGCTGGCTGATTATTGTTGCTATTTATCCGTTGATTCACCGGATGTCTGCACCAGGGCTATTCTGGCTGACTGCCGGCGGTCTTGCATACAGCATCGGCATATACTGGTTTATCAATGATGAAAAAATCCGTCATGGACATGGTATCTGGCATTTATTTGTTTTGTTGGGCAGCCTGGCCCAGTATATATGTGTTTACGCCTATATCTGACTGTAATAGTAAAGAGAAAACAGTATCAATATAGTCAATATCCGTTTCAATTTTTAAAACATAAAAAAGAAAGAATCATAGTGAAAAGTTATCTGAAATTCCTGTTATTAAGTCTGTGTATCCTCACTCTGGCGTCCTGTAGCGGCGAAAAAACCACTCAATCTGCAGCTTCCACTGAACAAAATAAAAAAGAAATTATTATCGGCACCACTGTAGGCGATTTTGCCGATATGGTCAGAGATCAAGTAAAACCAGAACTGGAAAAGCAGGGATATCAGGTACAATTACTCGAATTTACTGATTATGTGCGCCCTAATCTGGCATTAGCAGATAAATCTATTGACATCAATATTTTCCAGCATAAACCCTATCTGGATGATTTTGCCCAATCACGCCACTTAGATATTATGCCGGCATTTCAGGTTCCTACTGGTCCGCTTGGAATATATGCCGGCCGGATGCATGAACTGAGTGCAGTAAAAGAAGGCTCCAGTGTTTCTGTACCCAATGATCCGTCCAATCTGGCACGTGCTCTCGTTATGCTGGACAAGCTAGGCTGGATTACCCTGAAAACCGATATTAATCCTCTTAAAGCTTCACTTGCCGACATAGCCGGTAATAATAAAAACATCAAACTGGTACCATTGGAAGCTGCTCAATTACCTCGTTCGCGTCATGATGTTGATTTTGCAGTGATCAATGGTAATTTTGCGACCAGTTCTGGCTTAAAATTTACATCTGCCCTGTATCTGGAACCCGGCTATACTTATGTTAACTGGTCAGCAATCCGCACTGCTGATAAAGACAGCCAATGGGTAAAAGACATAACAGCCGCATATAATTCAGCTGCATTTAAACAATATGCATTCAAGCGCTTTGCCGGCTATAAATATCCTGAATCATGGGGTATTCAAGCTACTCAACCCGCATCCGCACCTACTAAATAATTAAATCAATTAATCATCAGCAGGCATTCCGTATACGAATTCAAAACGGAATGCTTTTACAAATAATGTTTATCTACCCATGCATTCGAATAATCTTACTTCCAACCTTCCTCTGCCATTAGAACAGAAACTCAATCTGGAAACTGCCCGTATCAACTGGTATGAACTACAAACTCACTTTGCCCGGGGTGTTTGCATATATGTTGCACCAGAACTGGATTTGGTCAATATAGCCCACATGATAGCTACTGATAACTCCGCTGCCATTGCACTTTTGATTCAAGAAGGTAAAATTGGTAAAGTAAGCGATATAATGGCGCAACAATATTATGATTGTAACCAGCCAATGTGGGCAGTAGTTGTTATGCCATATGTGCTGGTACAGCCTGACAATACTATTGTTGAAAACAATTAATCATAAGCATTTTAAAAGAAAGAGAATATAATGCAACGTCAAAATCAGGGGTTTACATTGATTGAAATGATGGTCACTATTACCATTCTTGCCATATTGGCAGCGATTGTCTTCCCATCATACAAAAACTATCAAATAAAAACCCGCGAACAAAATGCCCGTGCCGACCTAATGCAAAATGTTAGCAATCTGGAAAAGTATTATGCTAAAAACTATACATACAGTGGATATTCTGAAGGGCTCAAACAAAATAAAAGCGCAAAATTTTTCACCTTTTCCGGCACATATGAATCTGATAATTATTCCCTGACAGCCACTCCTACTGCAGCAAACAGCGGGGAAGAAAAATCCATTGTTTATGATAGTGTTCGTGGTATGTTATTGTGCTGGGGAGAGAATAATAGTAGTACAGACGCCAATAACAGTAATGCAGACGCCAATAACAGTAATGCAGACGCCAATAACAGTAGTGCAGGCGCCAGTAATCTCAGCCATTGGGCAAACTGTAAACCATTTTAATTTACTTTCACATACAGTTAATGACTGGTGTTTATTGGAGAATATTTTTATCTATTAAATGTACAATTTATACAAATGATTGTTATTTTTTAATATCTATAAGACCAAGCAAGATATCAGATTCAAATCAAAGGATTGATATCTTGCTTAACAAAAATATATGAATACACTTAAATCTGTTTTACTACTTTCTGTTACTTTGATTTTCACAAACTCTGCACTCGCTGCTAGTCATAAAGAAGTTATTAATAATAATGAATTTAATGAAACTGAAAAAATCATAGCCCAGATGTACTATCAGCAACAGCTAATTGAAAAGGAAATCGACAGATTATCCGCTTCAGCTATTCAGAATGATAATCAGGTTAAGCTGTTTAAAAACTGTAAACAGCCGGAGTGCCATCAATATAGGGAAACAACATCCTTCCATCTTGATCCGAATCAGAATTTCACTTATCAGAATCAGATTAGTAAAGACGGACAAAGCAAATCAGTTACCCGTAGAGGTAAAATTACTCAGCGTAATAACAGACAAACTTTAATACTGAATAATGCATACAACGAACCAGATGTTTATTTACAAAAGTAAATTCTCAACTTTCAAAAGTATAGAATATAAAATATCCGATAAATAAAAAGGCAATGAAAAATCATTGCCTTTTTATTTAACTATTATAAAAATATAAAAATCTATTTATATTTACGTTTCGGTGACGTCACCACAGAGCGCTCGATTATCTGATCTAGCTTATAAACATACTGATTATCTGTAGCTGTACCCGTTACATCATCCGGTTTAACTTCATATACATTCAGACGTAATACCTGATTTTCCTGCGGATTAAACTGCCAGCCATCAATCTTGCCGGCAAAATTACGCCACACACCAGTTTTAACCTTAACCCCCTGATCATTGTAGCTAACTTCTCTGACTTTCAAACACTGGGCTGCGCCCTGTGCAGTTTGGCAGGTTTGGGTTTGCGGACTTATTTCCCAAAATACCACAGTAGGCTGACCATACTGAGCAACGGCAGCAGGAAAACCGCGCCAGAGCAAATGTTCCCCGCGCCGGTTTTCAATCCATAATTCTGGCTGCGCATTCTGGTCGTTTTCAGCATTAAGCAGCCCTACATGTAATATCTGACCATTCATAAAAGCCACAACTGCAGAGTCCTGCGCCATAATATCAGGCGCACAGGCTTTCATAGTGCTTACCGGAGCCTGAATTTGCATATCCTGATCATTTAACTGATAGTTAGAACTGATATTATTACAGCCACCGGAAATATTCAGCCGCTGACCGGAAAAATTCAATATCATAGATGAGCCGGCTGCAAAACCTGGTAACGGCTGGCCTTGCCGGTCAGTAGCTTCAGCCAGCTGCCAGTCATAGGCACTTAACTGCGGAACAGTGACGGCACGCATACTTACCTTACGGTCAGATGTATGTGCACAGGCAGCAAGACTGCCGGCAATCAGAGCGGAAACTGCTAATTTTTTGATATTCATAAGTACATCCTTGCTAAAATAACACTACACTTACACATTAAAATAATTCAACACATAAAACAACAGTCATGTTTTATTCGGCAGACAGATATAGCTATCATGCAACAACTGCCGCAAATACAGGAGTATTCTTATGCAATTCGGTATCATTATAATTGGTGATGAAATTCTGAATGGTTCGCGTCAGGACAGCCATTTTGTTTTTTTCAAACAATTATTACAACAACACGGTTTATATATGGCCTGGGCGCAATATTTACCAGATGATCAGGCAGTCATTACCAGACAGCTTATTGAATCATTTAAAGAAAAAATACCTGTTTTTATTACCGGCGGCATAGGTGCCACACCAGACGACCATACTCGCCAGGCCTGTGCAAAGGCATTAAACCTACCGTTAACAGCTCATCCGGAAGCCCTAAAAGCAATTGAAGCTATTTCACTGAAACAGGGAGATACTCTTGACAGCCCTGCACATTTGCAACGGACAAAAATGGCTGAGTTTCCACTGGGCTCAGCATTGATACCTAATCCTTTCAATAACATTGCCGGTTTTTCAATCAATGAGCATTATTTTTTCCCGGGCTTTCCCCAAATGGCACACCCTATGGCGCAGTGGGTACTGAGCCAATATTACCAGCAGAATTTTTTCCGGCAAAAACTGGTAACTAAAGCAGCTCTGGTTGATGGTGTGCCTGAGTCCAAAATTACGCCATTGATGGAAGCAATTGAACACAGCTGGCCTGTGATTAAAACTTTTAGTTTACCCACCATTCGTGATGATTTACCGGCAGAAGAACAAATACATTATTACCGTCTCGAATTCGGTCTGAAAACTCATGGTGAAAATTCTGCTTTTTTGCCAGAAGCCTGGGAATATGTATTACAGGAACTACAAAAACTGGGAGCAACCAATATTATCCCGCTGGATAAAAGCAGTGAGGGCTGAATATAAAGATATGACTGATGGCTTATCTCAGAATAAATCCGATTATTTATAGAAAAATTACCTGTTCAAACGTAAAAAAAAAGTGGTTTAAACTAAATCCATTATACTAACAGGCAGAAATAACCATACTTTTGCTACTTTACATGCAAAACGGTTTTGTATTTGCGTTCCCATTATCAAGCAACTAGAATTTCACCAGTTCACTGACAGATTGCAACATTAATCTGTAAACAGACTGCCGGTGTATACACAACCATCAAACGGACTGAAATTAATCAACAATAGTATATTTCTGTAACAGGTTTAAATTTATTCATGACAACACTGAACACATACAATTTTTCTGCCGGTCCTGCAATACTGCCAGAGGCCGTATTAGAAACAGCACAGGCTGAAATGCTGGATTATAATGGTACTGGTTGCTCAGTCATGACCATGAGCCATCGATCAGATGCTTTTATTAGTATTCTGCACCATGCCGAGCAGGATCTGCGCCAGCTTATGCATATTCCGGACAACTATAAAGTTTTGTTCATGCAGGGCGGTGCCAGTGCCCAGTTCAATATGGTCGTAATGAATCTGGCCAATGGTTTTAAGCGGGTTGATTCAGTAGTCTCCGGTAACTGGAGCCGTATCGCACACAGCCAGATGGGTAAACTTTCCGATGCAGAAATACATCTGGCAGCACATGGTGGTGATTTATATAACTACACAGATGTACCGCCGGTTGAAAGCTGGGATGTGGATCCAAATTCTGCATTTGTTCATTACTGCATTAATGAAACAGTACATGGCCTGCAATATCGCAACATTCCCAAACCAGATGGTTTGCCCCCTGTCATCTGCGATATGTCGAGCGAAATTTTATCACGACCAGTAAATGTGGCAGATTTTGGCGTTATTTATGCCGGTGCACAAAAAAATATCGGACCATCAGGTGCTACTATTGTGATTATTCGAGAAGATCTGCTTGATCGTTGTTCTGAACGAATACCTGATGTGTGGAATTATCAAAGTCATATCAGCCGGCAGGGAATGTACAACACTCCGGCAACTTACCCGATTTATATTTCAGGTCTGGTATTTCGCTGGCTGCAAACTCACGGGGGTGTAGAACAGATGGAAGCCATTAATACCCTTAAAGCTGAAACTTTGTATTCTGCCGTTGATAACAGCAATGGATTTTATATCAATAATGTGAAACAGCATGCACGCTCACAGATGAATGTTATTTTCCATACACCTACAAAAGAGCTGGATAAATTATTTGTACTGCAAGCCGGTGCTCATGGTTTAAGCGGATTACAAGGCTATAAATCAATGGGCGGGATGCGGGCGAGTATTTATAATGCTATGCCTATACAAGGGGTTGAAGCTTTAGTGGAGTTCATGCAGGAATTTCAGCGCCGCTACGGATAATCAACTTATTTTTTTCTGATTACTGGTGTGGCAATACTATACCACACCAGTTTTTCATCTCTATTCTGGAAATATTCAATTCTCTCAAAGCTAAGTTCAAACCCTATGTCTAGTAAGCCGTTGCTGGACGGTACCGCTCCAGAAATAGATTACTGAATTTATTCTCTGGATCTAAGCGCTCTTTAAGCTTAAAAAATTCTGCTGCCCGTGGGTATGCGCGCTGAAATTGCTCCTCAGTTGCATGCAATTGATAAGGTAAATAATAAGTACCTCCGTTTGCCAATGCCGCATCTATTAATTCCCGTGTCCATATCCCTACCTGCTTTTTACTCTGTTCATCAGTTCCTTGCTGATAGTAAATCACAAAAGCAAATACCTCAGTTTGAGCCCATGCCAGCAAAGAACCACTATCAGGATTAGCATGGCGAATAGAGATATTGATAATATTTGCTTGATGCTTTTTCAGGATGTCTATCATCTGCGGATAAAAATCATCAAACTTTTCTACCGGTATGAAATATTCTTCCAAAGCAAAACTTTTATCTTGCATGGAAATAGGCTCTAAAAGCGCTACTGCTAAGCTGGCTTCATAATTACGCATCATTACTGGCTGTTTTACAAAATAGGCATCATCATATAATTTGCGCAATTCTTTACCAAAATTTGATGCAGCAACAATTTTCAATTGTCTTTGGCGTTTGCGTGTAGGTGCAGAAAGTGGTCTTAAACGGGCAGAAATAGTTAATGGTTCATCAGTCTGCTTAAAAGTCACTGCTCTAACCTTTTTGAAATCAGGAGGATAAATAATGGCATTATGAAATATGGCCGTTCTATCAGAACGAATCTGCTCAGAGAAATAAGAAGAATACTGACTAATCGGCATCACATCATTAATTCGTTTTACTTTTACATTTTCAGTAAGGCGTAATGTTACTTCTGTGATAACTCCCAGTGCACCATAGCCACCAATAGCACCATAAAAAATATCCGAATTTTCTTGCGGACTGGCTAAAACTATTGAACCATCTGCCAGTACTATTTTAATTTGTTCGACAGACAGGATAATAGGACCTGCCCCCATATATCGACCATGTACATTAACACTTAAAGAACCACCAATACTAAAATCAGCCAGGCTTTGCATGATTTTCACAGATAATCCATATGGATCAATCAGCTCCTGTACCTGACGCCAGTTTGCACCTGCTTCTATAGTTAAAAGTTTTTGTTCAGGATTAAAAGCAATTACATGATTGAGTTTTTGAGTATCTATTTGTACGCCATTCTGAACTGCAGTTTGCCCGCCCATACTGTATTTACCACCAGCTATACTAATAGGACCGGTTGTGTGCTTAACCAGCTCTGCAACCTCTTCGGTTGATTCCGGCTGTATCACAGAGGCCATCTGTACCGGCGTCATACCGGTAACATCATTGACTACCACCGCATACGCAGTTAATGGCAGCAACAAACAAAAACAGCTATACCAAATAATTAGTTTTTTCATTATTAAATAATATTTATTCTTATAAAAGACATATTATTGTACTAATTAATGATGATATAATATTTGTTCTAAAACAAAATTTTGATTATTTTCACTTTTTCAGAATATTCTGATTATCTGCATAATCCAGACCAATATCCAGATAACGTGCGCTGTGGGTCAGATAGCCCATCGCCAGAAAATCTACGCCTGTTTCTGCAGCAGTTACCACAGTATCAGGCCGCAAATTACCTGAAGCCTCAGTCTGACAATGTCCCTTACACCAGCTCACAGCAGTTCGCATTTCTTCTATTGACATATTATCCAGCAATACCAAACTGACGCCTTCATCCAGAACTTGACGCAGTTGCTCCAATGTGTCAACTTCTACTTCCACTGCAATCAAATGGCCGGCATATGATTTAGCTTGCTTAACAGCTGTAATAATATCTCCTCCGCTAAGCGCAATGTGATTGTCCTTAATCAGTATGGCATCATCCAGACCCATTCGATGGTTACGTCCCCCGCCCATTCTTACTGCATATTTCTGGACTATACGCAAATTAGGTATGGTTTTACGTGTACACGTCAACTGAGCTCCGGTATGGGCTATTGATTTCTGAATTTCATGAGTTGTAGTGGCTATTCCACTAAGATGCGTCAGAAAATTTAACGCTGTGCGTTCGGCAGCGAGAATAGCACGCGCATTACCGGCAACCCTAGCCAGCACTGTACCGGCGGCGGTAATATCACCATCATTTTTGTATGCAGTAAATTCCAGATTTTCATTCATCAGAGCGAAGCTCTGCCGGGCCAGCTCTAAACCGCATACCACACCGGGTACTCTGGTTACAATACTGAATGCGGCCATCCTGTCTGCCGGTATCACTGCCTGTGAGGTAACATCTCCGCGTCTGCCTAAATCTTCTGACAGTGCAGCCTGTACTATTGGACGGGTAATTATTTCTGGTAAATCGCTAATCATATTGTTAAGCCCGGATATATACTCTTTTAGAGTATATATTAGTAGTCAAAGTCTGAAAATACGTTAACAAATAATAAGCAGATAAATTTGAAAAGCGGTAGTTTTTAAATTCAGCAAATTAATCAGATTTATTTGTTTAAAACCAAGAATCAAAAATTTTTAATCAGAAAATTTCTATTTTATCAACGGAATTGATGACAATTACGCTATTTGAATTACTGTATATGGTTATTAATTAATGGTAATCTGTAACCGGAGAGCAGACTTTCCTGTAAAACATTTTCATTAAAACGGTACAGCTGTGCCGGACGTCCGCGCTCAGCCACTACTGTGGTTCCGGTTGGCACAACCAGCTGCTGATTGTTGATTAATCTGCGAAAATTCTGTTTATGTAAATCTACGCCATTCAGCGCCTCTATGCTTCTCTGCAACTGATATAGAGTAAATTGAGGCGGCATTAAATCAAAAATTACCGGACGATACTGTAATTTAGCTCGTAAACGAGATACAGCAGTAGCAAGAATACGGCGATGATTAAACTGCATGGAGCGACCGGTCAGCATAGCCGGCAGACGACCGTCGAAATAGGGAGATTCAGTGATCATGCCAACTTCATACATCAATTCATAACGCAACAGAGCATTTTCTGCCAGCCATTGCTGCCCGTTTATCCCCCAGCATAAATTCAGACGCTGCTGACGCTGATTGCGGATTTCCTGATTCGGAGCAGCATCTACCCAGTTCTGCATCGGCAGGATTAATTGATCAAGTATCTGCTTATGCTTATGCTGAGGCAGTCTGCTGTCTTCCCAAGGAAAAAATTCATACCAGTCATGCCATTTGGCTTCCAGCTTTAAACCACTCTCAGCAGCTTCTTTTACCAGTCCGAGATAGCTGATATTAATTACAGCATGGCCGCAATGATGGCTGCGTTTGACATCAACAAATGTATATAACTGTTCCATATAGCCTAATGGCTGACCTGTCTGCTGATGTACCCAAGTTCTGGCACCAGCCTGTAAAGAATGATGTACAGGCTTCAGCGGACCATATGGCAATAGTTTTCCATCGTTTATGGTAAGTACCCGCGCACTAAAATCGGTAACAGCAAACAATACCGCCACGAGTTCAGCTGCACTGTCGCTATAACTTGAAGATGAATATTCAGCTGAAGAGTGCATGCGGATAAACTCCTTTATTAAAGCTGGCTAATTGTAAAGAATTTGTCGCAAAAAAACAAAATTCACTGATTGAGTACATTACCGCAAAAGCACCGTTGTATCTAACTGAATTCAACTAATTATCTCATTCAGTCGAGTTTATTCGAGTTTTTGGTTTTTTCGTATTGCCTTATATACTCATTATGAGCATAATTAATTATTCCTTTCAGGAGCAATTATGCAAAGTACCAATCAATGGCGTGCATTCGATTACGAAAAACCACAATTGTCATCAGTTGCAGCTACTGAGAATGCTGCACAAACTACTAAAGATGAATCTGCTGTGCTGCAATGTGCCTGGGCTAAAATTCCACAGCAATTGGACCGGCAGCAAAAGCAAAAATATATTGAACAGGTAAAAGCTTTATTACAGCAACAGCAAGCTGTGATGCTGGCACATTACTATGTTGAACCGGAATTGCAGGATCTGGCTCTGGCTACTGGCGGCATGGTTGGTGATTCACTGGAAATGGCACGTTTCGGAGCACAGCATCCGGCAAAGACATTATTGGTAGCCGGAGTGAAATTTATGGGCGAAACAGCACGAATACTCAGTCCGGAAAAAACTATTCTTATGCCCGATACTGAAGCCACCTGCTCTCTTGATCTGGGTTGTCCGGCAGAAGAATTTACTGCTTTCTGCAACCAATATCCGGATCGGACAGTTGTGGTTTACGCCAATACCAGTGCCGAAGTTAAGGCCAGGGCTGACTGGGTCGTTACTTCGTCAATTGCTCTGGAAATTGTTTCTTTTTTACATGCCCAAGGAAAAAAAATTATCTGGGGTCCGGACAGACATCTTGGAGAATATATTCAGAATCAGACTGGTGCAGATATGGTGCTCTGGCAAGGTTCCTGTCTGGTACATAATGAATTTAAAGGTCAGGAACTGGCTTTAATGAAAGCACGCTATCCGCATGCCAAAATATTGGTTCATCCTGAATCACCGGCTGCTGTAGTTGCTTTAGCTGATGTAGTAGGTTCTACCAGCCGTCTGTTGCAGGCAGCAATTCACGATTCGGCAGATACATTTATTGTAGCGACAGATCAGGGCATATTACATGAAATGCATAAACATGCTCCGGAAAAAACCTTTTTGGCTGCGCCTACTGCAGGCAATGGTGCCACCTGCAAGTCTTGTGCTTTCTGCCCCTGGATGGCTATGAACGGATTACAAGCCTGTATAGATGCTTTAAGCAAACCAGAACATCATAAAATTGATCTACCTTCTGCTTTAGGTAAACAGGCTGGTATTTCCATACAGCGTATGCTTGATTTTTCAACTGCATGGCGGGAATTTCATACTGATAAGACCAATCTTCACCATACAGAAAACCATTCACCCGATATTTTTGCTCACTGGATTAGCCAACATGACCAATATCACACCCTGCTCTGTTAATACTACTGATGTTTTGATTATTGGTGCCGGTTTGGCCGGGCTGACGGTGGCCTTATCTTTACCGGAAAATTTTCACATTACTTTGCTGGCAAAAGAAGATTTATCAACCTGTGCCAGTAATCTGGCACAAGGCGGAGTAGCAGCTATTATTGATCAGGCAGACAGTGTAGCCGAACATATTAAGGATACGCTTATAGCCGGTGCCGGCTGCTGCAATGAAAAACAAACTGCCGAAATTCTGGCTGAAGGCAACAGTGCTATTGAATGGTTATGCGCCCATGGCGTGGAATTTACCCGTGAGAATGGTCGCCTGCATCTGACACATGAAGGCGGACATGGCCGGCGGCGTATCGTACATGCGGCAGATCATACTGGTCACAGTATTACTCATACACTCCAACAACAGCTATCAGCACGACCAAATATTCATATTTTGCCGCATAGCTGTGTTATCGATTTAGTGTATGAAAATTCAGTTTGTACCGGAGCAGTCGTACAGATGGCACAAACTGATGAGACCGTAACTATTCAGGCTAAGCATACTGTACTGGCAACCGGAGGATTGGGACAATTATTCACTCTGACCACCAATCCGGTAACAGCAAATGGACAGGGAGTTGCTTTAGCGGCTCTGGCTGGTTGCAGAACGCAAAATCTGGCTTTTGTACAGTTCCATCCCACAGCACTTGCCTTACCCGAAAATCCGTGTTTTCTAATTTCTGAGGCTGTACGCGGTGAAGGAGGTATTTTACGTAATCAGCAAGGTCGGCGCTTTATGCCTGAATACGATAACCGTGCCGAGCTGGCTCCGCGTGATATTGTTGCACGCGCCATTGCCAGCGAAATAGCCAAAACCGGCCATCACTGTGTGTATCTGGATATCACTCATTTACCTGAAAGCTTTATCCGCGCACATTTCCCGCAAATTCATCAACATTGTCTGCAACAGGGTCTGGATATCACTCGTGAATTAATTCCGGTAGCACCAGCAGCACACTATGCCTGTGGTGGCATTGTTACAGACACCGATGGGCGTACCGATATGGCTCAGTTGTATGCTATAGGTGAAACTGCCTGTACCGGGCTACATGGTGCCAATCGTCTAGCCAGTAATTCTTTACTTGAATGTGTCGTAACCGGACGCAATGCCGCGGCATCGATAGTTGCTTCTAAAGAACATCCGCAAATATGGCCAATCAATCAGCAGATGAATTCATCAGAATTAACCTGGCAGGAAATTATTTTCCCGGAACAACCTCATCCGATTCAGGATATCCCTTCTTTCAGCATGCAAGCACTGCAACACTCCATGAGCCGTTATTTTGGAATTTGCCGGCGAACTGATGAAATGCTCACGCTGCATAAAATATTACAATACTGGTATCGGCAAACCATAAATCAGCAACATAAGCTGTCACTGGTAACTGCGTTATTAATGGTACAGGACGGACTGAATCAGCAAATGAACCGTGGCACCCACTTTAATCTTGACCTACAGGAAAATCTATAAACGAACCTTGTGCTGTTTACACTGCTGTCTGGCTTCAGCAATCACTTGATTCAGCTTTATTTCACTCAGTGTACCTATCAATGCCCGATGAAAACCGCATTTAGGTGCCTGAACCTGAGTAAAAGGTACTCCGCCAATATTATTGCCTAAACGTTGCATCCATGCGCGGCTATCCGAACCTGTATAACGGTATAACGGATACGGTACTGACATCTGCTGAGTAAAGCGTTGTAAATTTGCATCATTATCTAAAGATACACCAACGACAGCAATGGTTTTCTTCCCTGAAGTTCGTTGTTGCTGATACCAGCGCGAAAGCATAGCTATTTCACTACGACAAGGTTTACACCATGTTGCCCAGACATTAACCACCAGTATCGGGGAATTAGTTGGTAAAGTGGCCGGTGTACGCTGAGGCCAGTTTTGTAATTCTGCAGCATGTACATGAATACAACTCAGAAACAGCGCACTAATTAAAAATATTTTTTTTAAGACTCCGGCAGACGGAAACATATCATTACCTTAATATTACTTTTAATAGCAATTATTATAGAATAATTCATATACAATTTTGCAGCAAAAACATTAGCAGTTAAGGGGTTTATTTATTTTTATTTTGTATAAATCAATTGAAACACATATTTAAAAACAGATAATTTATTTACATCCGGCACATTAATTCAGCTTTAGCTTTAGAATAATTAATAATACTTGTCAAAATTTGAAGTTTCGTCCACACTTCCAATTTAGATTTTTTATTTTTAGAAGTTCAGGGATAATCATGACAAATACCGTCATACTGTACCACAATCCGAATTGCTCTAAATCGCGGGCAGCCCTGTCTTTACTTCGGGTACGCAATGTAAATACCAAAGTCATTCCCTACCTGACCGAGCCTTTATCTGAGGCACAAATTCGTTCACTTAAACAAAAACTGGCCATCAATTCAGCTCGGGAAATGATGCGTAGTAAAGATGATCTGTTTACACAATTGAATTTGCGCGAGGCGGATGAAGATACACTGATTGCCGCGATGGCTGCACACCCGATTCTGATCGAACGTCCTATAGCTGTATACGGCGAACATGCCGCTATCGGCCGCCCATTAACGAATATTGAAGCTTTACTCGAATAATAAATGAGCTCTGGTTCACGTTTCGGTTTCTGGTATTGTCTGCGCACGGTGATTGCCGGATGTTGTTTGTTCGTTGTGGCCAATTATGCTTTTAGTGTTGCCACCGTCTACCAGTTTGGTCATCCACAAAAATTATTAACAGAATCCGATGCTGCTATTGTGCTTGGTGCAGCAGCATGGGACAAACGTCCTTCACCAGTATTCCGTGAACGTATCAATCATGCCATTAATCTGTATCGTGCCGGCATAGTAAAAAAAATTCTCTTTACTGGTGGCAGCCCCAGAGCCGGTTTCATGACAGAAGCAGCCGTCGGACGACGCTATGCTATCCGTAACGGCGTAGATGCCAATGATATTATTTATGAAAATCATTCGCGTGATACCTGGCAGAATCTGGTTAATGCAAAAGCCATAGCAGAAGACAATGATTTAGAAAGTTTTATTATAGTCAGTGATCCATACCATCTGGCACGTGCGTGTTTTATGGCTCGGGATCTGGGTTTAAATGTACAGGTTTCTCCTACTCCGACTACCCGATATACTGCAACTCAGTCGAAATTACGCTTCATTGTACAGGAGAGTTATACCTTGATGATTTATCAGTGGGTGCAGCATCTGGCAAATTTTCCGCGTCTAATTCGCATTCTGCGTACGCTTATTTAATAATTTATCCTTTTATTGCCAAAATCTGACAACTCAGACCATTATTTTAGCTAAAAACATAATTATCATATAGTTATACTATTTTAAATCTAAAAAATCTTAGCTCGATTTTTTGTATATAACTTATGATTTTACAATTTGCTATAGACTCTTTATATTTTCAGAAAAATAAGATGAGTATTGCTTAATCAGATATCAGTAGTAAAAATTATTATATTAATATGTAATAAAAATTTATTTTCTTAATTGAGTATATTTAATGCTGTAATGATAATTTATTTTATCTCCCGGATACCTGTCCAAAGGCTAAAGACAATTAACCTTTAAGTGTAATCGATAGTATGATTAATCCCTGAATGCAAGGTATCTGATATTCCAATAAAGCAGAGGTCATAATCATGGATAGAAACCAGCAGCTTTTTGAAAAAGCAAAAACCATTATTCCCGGGGGAGTAAATTCTCCTGTTCGGGCGTTTGGAAGTGTCGGAGGCATACCCCGCTTTATTAATAAAGCTCAGGGAGCGTATGTATGGGATGAAAATCAAACACGATATATTGATTATGTCGGCTCATGGGGACCTGCCATTGTCGGACATGCACATCCTGAAGTTGTTCAGGCAGTCTGTCAGGCGGCCAAAAATGGCTTATCTTTTGGAGCCCCGACAGAAAATGAAATTCGTATTGCTGAAGAAATACGCCATATCATGCCCAGTATGGAACAGATTCGGCTGGTCAGCTCAGGTACAGAAGCAACCATGAGCGCTATCCGTCTGGCCAGAGGTTTTACCGGACGGGACAATATTATTAAGTTTGAAGGCTGTTATCATGGTCATTCAGATAGTCTGCTGGTTAAGGCCGGATCCGGTCTGTTAACTTTTGGTAACCCTAGCTCAGCAGGTGTACCTGAAGATTTCAGCCGCCATACACTGGTATTACCTTATAATAACGTTGAGGCTTTGCAACAAACGTTTGCCAATAAAGGCGACAGTATTGCCTGTGTTATTGTCGAACCAATTGCCGGTAATATGAACATGATACCTGCTACAACAGAGTTTGTTCGGGCACTGCGGGAACTTACAGAACGATACGGAAGTGTTCTTATTTACGATGAAGTAATGACCGGTTTTCGTGTTGCCCTAGGCGGAGCACAGTCCATCCATGGTATTAAGCCTGATTTAACGACAATTGGCAAAGTAATTGGCGGAGGCATGCCAGTAGCAGCTTTCGGTGGTCGTGCAGACATCATGGCCAATATATCGCCTTTAGGTGCTGTTTATCAAGCAGGTACTCTTTCCGGTAATCCGGTATGCGTGGCGGCCGGACTGAAAACACTGGAAATCATACAACGACCCGATTTTTACACTACACTCAGCAAACATACCCGACAGCTTAGTGATGGTCTGACGGCAATCGCACGTGAAGCCAATATCCCTTTCAGCAGCCGCAGTGAAGGCGGTATGTTTGGTTTCTACTTTACTGATAATCTGCCATCCTGTTTTGCAGATATGCAAAACACTAATCAGATACTATTTAAAGAGTTTTTCCATGCCATGCTATCACGCGGTGCTGCATTTGCACCATCAGCATATGAAGCGGGTTTTGTTTCAGCTGCTCATAGCAGTGAAATCATTGCAGATACACTGGGTTTAGCTGCCGAAGCATTTACGGAAATTGCGCGTACTGTCTGAGAAACTTATTCTTACCAGTGTATGTCAAAAGTAAAACATACACTGGTATCTTAAGTTGTATTAAATTAAATCTTAATCATGAAGAAATAATTTAAATATTTTATATTTATATCAGTGTCCATCACATATTAAACCATATAAACATTTATATTCTTAAAAAACTTTATTTATTATCACAGCAAGGAAATAATTAATATTTTATTATTAATTAACACTTAAAACATCAAAGCCATCTAATTCTAATATAGTATTATTTTAAATTCTAAACTAATAACCAATTTTATACTTACTATATTTATTAACATTTAATTACTTTTATTTAACAATAAAAAACATTTAGCTAAGTCTTGCCTAAGTATTTAAAGTCATACTGTGCATTAACAAGAACCGAGATGGTTATTGTCTTTAACTACTTTAAATGGAGATCTATCATGAAAAAAATTACTGCTGCTGTTGTAAGTGCTATCTTTGGTTTAACTACTGCTGCTGCCTTTGCTACACCTCCCAAACCAGCTGCAGCTACTACCACTACAACCACCACTACAGCTAGTACCGTTAAACCAGCTGCTAAAACTGTAAAACCTGCTGCAACTGTGAAACCAGCTACTAAAAAAGTACACGCCAAAAAAGTACATGCTAAAAAATCCCATGCCAGAAAAGCAGCCGCTAGCACTACTACAACCAAACAAACCACTACTACTGAATATAACTAATCAGTTTATCGGTTAACATTTAAATAAAACCGTTTCAGGAATACTGAAACGGTTTTTGTTATCATAGATATTTTACAGTCTGAGTTTAAACAGACTGATTGACAAGTCTATGCGGAAAAATGTTAACCCATGCGAATCTTACTTCTTGAAGACGACAAAATGATTGCAGAGGCATTAAGCGATATGCTGCATATTGCCGGTTTTGCAGTTGATTGTGTTACTGACGGGCTGGCAGCTGAACGGGTATTACAACCAGATATTTACGATATTGCCTTACTGGATATTGGTGTCCCGGGGCAGGATGGTCTGTGTGTATTACACCACTTGCGTGCTAAAAATAGTGATTTACCTGTTATTCTGATTACTGCCCGTGACACGGTGGAAGAACGCATTAATGGTCTAGACAGTGGTGCCGATGACTATGTAATTAAACCTTTTGCGCCTTCCGAATTACTAGCGCGTATCCGGGCTTTATTACGCCGCCGCAGCGGACATGCAACTCCGGTGCTGAGCAATGGCACCATTACCCTGAACCCCGCTACTCGTGAAGTAAGTGCCAACGGACAGGTTACCCGGCTGTCAGCACGAGAATATGCTTTACTGTACAGTTTATTACTGCAACCGGGTACGATATTGTCACGGCAGGAACTTGAAGAAAAACTTTATGGCTGGAATGAAGAAGTCGAAAGCAATGCCGTAGAAGTGGTCATTCACGGAATTCGAAAAAAACTGGGTAGTAATGTGATTAAAAATGTTCGGGGATTGGGATGGCTGGTAGACCGGCACGGATAGTCTCATCGCTACAATGGCGTTTATTATTGGTTTTAACCATCGTAGTAACTTCAATTGCTATCATTGGTGATATTCTTGCCTATCAGACTGCTTTTCGGGAAACTCAGGACTTGCAGGATGCTCAGCTGGAGCAAATTGCTCATTTACTTGATCCGCGCAGTTCCATTCTGCGCAAAGATACACAGGAAGACCTTAATTTTCCTGAAAGTGCCAGAACCCTGCCCAAACCGCGTGTACTGGCACAGACACTTGACTCACCCTATCTCAATATACTGATGGGAGATGAAAATGCTGTCCAGAATCTACAGCAACTACCGGATGGCTTCCATAACTTTACTACGGTAGCCCGGCACTGGCGGGTATATATCCTTACCCGGGAGCGTGAGCGGATAATCATTGCTCAGCGCACCGCATACCGCAATCATATAGCTAAAGACAGTGCATTGAGTGTAGTCTGGCCATTTCTTATTCTGATGCCTATTTTATGGCTATTTACAGCTATCTGGATTCGCCGCCTGTTTCGGGCAACACAGGAAATGAGTAGCGAATTAACCGCGCGCAACGCCAATGATTTGTCACCTCTGGATACCAAACACGTACCGACAGAAATCCGCCCTTTCATTACCGCACTTAATCGCTTATTCAGTCAGTTACAGGCTGCAATTGAACATGATAAAAAATTTATCAGTTATGCAGCTCATGAATTACGTACCCCGATCACCGCACTTACCCTGCAAATAGCCCGTTTTGATGAACCGGAATTGACTATTCAGGAACAGCATAAGCTTATTGAACAGATCAAAGCAGGTATTGCCCGTACCGAACAACTGCTTACCCAGTTATTATCGATGGCCAGAGTACAGCATCAGCAGCAACATCTTATGACGGATAATGTTCAAACCGCTTTAATGCCATTACTGCGTGGTTTGATTGCTGAATTATTGCCTCTGGTGGAACAAAAAAAACAAAATTTAAGTTTTGATATCAGCGAAAATGTTTATCTGCCTGTCTGCAGTAATGATTTATATACCATTTTGAAAAATATTTTGGGTAATGCCATCAAATATACTCCTGTTGATGGACAAATATGCATTTGCATTAGACCAACCACGGATAACAAAACAATTTTACTCATAGAAGACAATGGTCAGGGAATTTCTGAAACTGAACGTCAACTGGTATTTGAACCGTTTTACCGCATTTTAGGCAATAATGAAAGCGGTAGCGGTCTCGGATTGGCAATCGTCAAAACCCTGTGTGATCAGTGGCGCATCAGTATTAGTCTGGCAGACTCCCGCCTGCAAAATTCTGAACAGAAACCAGGACTAGCAGTAAGTCTGATATTCAAATCGGATAAACTGTAAACATAAAAAATATTCATCCTGTAACATGTAAAATGATTACATCAGATTCTATTTATCCAGCAATTATTCAATTTATTATCCTATAAAACATTTCTTTATTTCTAATCGGGTCAGATAATTCTATTTAGAGTAATTCTCTGACATTTATATCCATTTGCTTAAAACAAAACTGAATTTAATTCAGCATAATAAAAAACACAGAATTTTCCATGCAGAAAATTCTGTGTTTTTTATTAGCAGATTATTTCAGCGATCAGGCTGCATGAAATAAACCGGATTTAAATCACCAGTGTTTTGTACCAAAAATCTTGTCACCAGCATCGCCCAGACCTGGAATAATATAGCCATTATCATCCAGATGATCATCCAGTGCTGCCGCATAAATAGTCACATCAGGATGTGCCTCATTGACAGCCTTTACACCTTCCGGAGCTGCCACAAGAACCAACGCCTTAATATCCTTACAACCTTTTTTCTTAAGTAACTCAATAGTTGCATTCATAGATCCGCCTGTTGCCAGCATTGGATCAATTATCAATGCCGGGCGTTTATCCATCTGACTGACAAATTTTTCGAAATAAGGTACCGGTTCCAGCGTTTCTTCATCGCGCTGTAAACCCACAACACTGATTTTGGCTGTAGGAATCAAATCCAGCACACCATCCAGCATACCCAGCCCTGCCCGCAGAATCGGTACAACAGTAACTGTTTTGCCTTTAATCTGGTAAGCATCAATCTCACCACACCAGCCCTGCATTTTGACAATTTCTACATCAAAATCACGACTGGCTTCATAAGCCATTAAGCGTGCCAGCTCTTTAGTCAGAGTACGAAATCGATAAGTACTGCAATCCTCTTCACGCATTAATGACAGCTTGTGCTTTACCAGTGGATGCTCAATTACATTAATATTCATAGTCTGTTCCAAAAAATAATTACTATAAAATCCGAATAAAACAGCTACCGGAAAACTTTTCCGAACAGAATTCAGTCAGACAGAGGCTAGCAAAGTCTGTAATTCACCTGCTTCAAACATCTCCATCATAATGTCAGAACCACCGATAAATTCACCTTTTACATATAATTGCGGAATTGTAGGCCAGTCTGCATATTCCTTGATACCCTGCCGGATATCCTCATCTTCGAGCACATTAACAGTATAGAAATCTTTTAATCCGGCCGCCTGCAATATTTGCACAGCACGGGATGAAAAACCACACTGTGGAAACTGCTTAGTGCCTTTCATGAACAACACAACCGGATGTTCAGTAACAAGCGTTTTAATTCTTTCCTGAGTACTCATGTACATTCCTTCTTAATATCACTTTATTTAATACGTGTTAGTACAGCGGCAAAAAAACCGTCTGTATGATGTTCACCGGTGCTCAGCTGCAGATAGTCACCCTGCATGACAGGTAAGGTATTATCTTTAAGCAAAGTCTGCACCGGCTCTATATGCCAACCAGTATTGGCAGCCAGAAAATGATTTAACTGCTGCTGATTTTCCGTTTCCAGAATACTGCACGTTGCATACACAAGCCTCCCGCCCGGACGTACCAGTTCAGAAGCTGCCTGTAAAATTGATTGTTGCTGCTCGAGCAATGTCCGGATATTGTCATTACTCTGACGATATTTTAAATCAGGGTTACGGCGTAACGTGCCCATTCCGGAACAAGGTGCATCAACCAGCACACAATCTGCCTTATATTTTAATCGGGCAATACGGGTATCATGCTCATTATCAATCCGCTGAGGATGAATATTAGTCAGACCTGCCCGAACCATTCTCGGCTTCAGATTAGCCAGACGCTTTTCAGCCACATCGAAAGCATATAACCGTCCACTACCAGCCATCATGGCGCCCATTGCCAATGTTTTACCACCGGCTCCGGCACAGAAATCGACAGCAATCTGACTACGTTTAACGCCTGTTATTAAAGCCAGTAGTTGACTGCCCTCATCCTGGACTTCCAGCACACCGTCAAGAAACAGCGGGTGTCGGTTTAAAGCCGGCTTATCATATAGCCGTATTCCCCAGGGTGAAAAAGGCGTAGCCTCAGCACGCAACCCTTCTGACTGTAACATAGACAAAATCTTATCACGTTTACCTTTCAGGGTATTTACCCTTATATCCAGCGGTGCCGGTTGCATAACACTGCGACCGTAAGTGACAATCTGATTGTCATCCCAGCCCTGCTGTTGCAGACATTCAATTAACCATTGGGGCAGCTCAGCGGCTGTAGTGAGCTCAGAAGAAAAAGCAGATTTTTGCTCTTTAACATCAATCAGCCACTGCTTTTCTTCTGGGTCACAAAGTGATTCCACACTGTGTACACTTACTCCCCGCCCTAAAACCAGTGCAGCCAAAGCTGCCCGACGTGGTTTTTGATGCGGTTTTGGCAGCATCTTCTGAATTTTTTGCAAATGGCGGATAGTAGCAAACACAGTTTCAGCTATTTCCTGCCGGTCACGCATACCCAGCTTACGTTCACGCCTGAAAAAAGCTGACAGCACAACATCTGCAGGCTGTCTGAATGTTAATACCTGTGCCAGTGCAGAAGTAGTTAAATCAAGTTGTTGTGCATTTATCATAATATTTAAAAAACCTTCCCGTTGATCTGGCCGCCTTTCAGTTGCAATGTATATACTTTACCATTGTCCATATAGCTAATCCGTACCGGAATATTATCAAGCTGGGGTGCAAAAGCATATTCTACCAAGTCATCGCCACGGCTGATACTGAACTGTCTGATATCAATTTGCCGTCCGTTTACCATCATCTGAGCCATTCCACGACTTTGAACAGCATTAAGCTGATACACTTTCTTACCATTAGTCAGATAAGTATTTGCGGGCAATTTGCCGTGATTAAAACCCAGCTGCCAGCCAAGAGCAAACATATCGTACACTGACCCGTTCACTGACATATGCTTAATAGCTTCTGACACCTTACCATAATCAACACCCTCCCCGGAAAAACGAGCTTGTGCATACGGCTTGCCAGAACGGCTGTCGGTATAGGAAAGCGGTTTTAAAATAGTACCTTTTATGGTACCGGAAGAAACAAACTGCATTTTGTAAAAAATCAAATCAATTTGTGTATTAATCTGATAGTGACCATCCTTTTGCACAAAATCCATACTCACCGGCAAACCATAACTGTCAACAAACTGAAGTTGTGCCTGCTGAGGCAGGTCTTCAGCTTGTGCAATTGGTATTAACAGCAAATTTACCCACACTAGCAATAAATCTGCCCATACTTTCAATTTCATATTGCGCTCATAACATTTTAATTTTTCAGGAAAACTGCACCATCTGTACCTGCTACGGCAAGATTATTCACCCTGTTACCTTCTATCACCAGATTACCGGCAACAAAATCCGTCACTGCTTGTGGTAAAAGCTGATGTTCAAGCTCTAAAACCCGCTGGGCCAGAGTATCGGCTGTATCGCCGTTCAAAACAGGTACCACACCCTGAGCTATAATCGGACCGCAGTCCAGTTGGGGTGTGACAAAGTGAATTGTACAACCTGCAACCCGGCAGCCACTGTCCAGTGCACGCTGATGAGTATGCAATCCGGTAAAAGCAGGCAATAATGACGGATGAATATTTATCAGTCTGCCTGTGTAATGCCTGCAAAATTCAGGTGTCAAAATACGCATAAAACCGGCCAGTACCACCAGATCCGGCTGATAAGCATCAATATGCTCTATTAGTACCGCATCAAATGCTTCACGACCTGGATAATCATGGTGGCAGATTGCTTCAGTTACCAGCCCGTGTTGCGTAGCCCACTGTAAACCCGCTGCCTCAGCCCGGTTACTAATTACTGCCACTATTTCTGCCTGTGCAATATTGGCTTTTGCCAAAGCCTGCATATTACTGCCACGACCTGAAATCAGAATCACAATTCTTTTTTTAATACTCATTGCACACCTGTAAAAATACCTAGCCTAAAGAAATCATTTCCAGTTGTTCCAGACTTCTGCCCAGAAACCGCTCACCAATTGTCTGGAAACGTAATGGTATATCACTGACATAAAACCGGTATTGTGCGCCTGAATGATCAGGATTAACCAGATGATGCTGCTCCAGTACTAATGCAGTGGCTTCAGCAGTTGTAATTGCCGAATCAACTAATTTCAGCTCAGAAGCCTCCTGCCGGATTAATGGCTTCAGTAACGGATAATGAGTGCATCCCAAAACCAACGTATCCACATCTTCTGCCAGAATCGGCTTGAGATACTCTCGTGCAGTCAGCCGAGTAACTTCATGATCCAGCCAGCCCTCTTCCACTAGCGGCACCAGCAACGGACAGGCTTGTGAAAAAACCCGTGTTTGTGCATTCTGATCGTGAATTGCCCGTGCATAGGCATTACTGTTAACGGTAGTGCTGGTAGCAATTACACCAATATGATTATTCTGAGTAGTTTCCAGAGCAGCCTGAGCACCTGCGGCAATCACATCCAGCACCGGCATTGTACCGGCCAGCTGCCGCACTTTTTCTCTCGCCACCGCAGCTATAGTATTGCAGGCCACTACCAGTGCCTTAACATCATGCTCTAGCAGAAAAGACACAATCTGTTCAGTATAAACTTCTATTGTATGTCTGGATTTCACACCATACGGTACACGCGCTGTATCACCAAAATAAATAATATTTTCATTAGGTAACCGTTCCATCAGTGCACGAACTACAGTCAGTCCGCCTACGCCGGAATCAAATACACCTATTGGTTGTTGTTGTATTGCAGTCATTTGTCTCTTCATTATTGACTATGACATTCAGTTCACCATAAACTGAATTAATCAAATACCCGTCATCAGTATAATTATAGCATTCCCTGAAATTATACTTATTGCTTCATCCCTACAATATATACATAAAATAAAGCTGTCCCTCGGCAACAATACATACAGACGGAATTTTATTACTTTCGTTATTACAAACTTTATCGCATAATAACCCCGTTTTGTTTAATTAAAAACATTATGCCTGCATCTGAAATCCGAGAATTTTTTCTGGCTGATGAAAATAACACCCTACAACTGAGCAAGTGTTTTGCACAGCATATAAGCTCGCCTTTAATCATCTGGCTGGAAGGCGATCTGGGTGCAGGTAAAACAACCTTTACCAGAGGTTTACTTAATGCTCTTGGTTACAACGGTGCGGTCAAAAGCCCTACATATAATATAGTTGAAACCTATTTTTTTAATGGATTCAACCTGAATCATTTTGACTTATATCGTTTTCAGAGTCCGGAGGAATGGCTGGATGCGGGACTGGATGAACTGATTACTGCAGACAGTATTAATTTGATTGAGTGGCCACAGCTCGGCGGTGATTTGGCACCTCCGGCTGACATTATCCTGAATATCACCGTCAGCAGTAGTGGTCGCACCGTACAGATCAATGCAGTTACTGCACACGGAATAAATATATTAAATAAGATTATAGAATAACCATGTCAAACCATATCAGTCGCCGAAAACTCTTGATTGCTTCAACCGGCACGCTTTTAATCAGCCTTACCCCGATAGCACGCGCAGCTCAGGCAGGCGCCGATATTGTGGCTTCACGCATCTGGCCGGCCACAGCCTATACCAGGATGACATTAGAATCCACAACACCCATCCAATTTAAATATTTTCAGCTTAAAAATCCTGACCGGCTGGTTATTGATATTCAGGGTTCTGCTACCAATCAGCTTTTACGTGAACTGAGCAATAAAGTTCTCCCATTGGATCCCTATATCGCCAGTGTCCGCGTCGGACAATTTAATCCTGAAACCATCCGTATAGTGATGGATTTAAAAACCACCGTTAATCCTCAGGTATTTACCCTTGCACCGGTTGCTAATTTCAAAAACCGGCTGGTAGTGGATTTATATCCTACCGCCACAGTAGCTATAGAACAGGAAAAAAATGATCCGCTGATGGCACTTTTACAGGACTATAGCCACGGTAAAGTAAACAGTGACGGTACGACACGTCCACAAGCAACCGTGCCAACACCACCCGTGAAAACCAAGCCGCCTGCAGTACCCGGTACACCAAATAAACTTAACCGTCAGCCAGTGATTATGATTGATCCCGGACATGGCGGCGAAGACCCCGGAGCCATAGGACCATCAGGTCTGCGTGAAAAGGACGTGGTACTCGCCATAGGGCGTGAAGTAAAAAAGATATTGGATTCGTATGGTTACAAAACTTACATGACCCGAAATGAAGATATTTTTATCCCATTGGGTGTACGTGTTGCTAAAGCACGTAAACTCAAAGCCGATTTATTCATTTCGATCCATGCTGATGCTTTTACCAATCCATCAGCAAGAGGAACCGGTGTATATGCCCTTAATCCTAAGGGTGCTACCAGTGCAGCAGCCAAATATCTAGCACAAACGCAGAATGCAGCTGATTCTATTGGCGGGGTAAATTATTCAAGTGATAAAAATGTTAACAATACTCTGTTTGATCTGACTCAGACAGCAACCATCAATGATAGTCTGAAATTGGGTAAAGACGTGCTGAATCAACTGGCCAAAATTAACAACTTGCATAAAGGCAGTGTCGATCAGGCAAATTTTGCTGTCCTGAAAGCACCAGATATTCCATCAATTCTGGTTGAAACAGCATTTATTTCCAACCCAACTGAAGAACGATTACTTTCAGGTAGTGATTTCAGAAAAAAAGTAGCAAATTCTGTTGCTAATGGCATTAAAATTTATCTATCGACAGCTGTACTGGCACGCCGCTGATGAGAATGTTCAACGACACAACAATACAGTTATTATCCGAATTAATCTGTTTATTTCCATAAAAAATACTCAGATTGTAAGAAAACATGGGATATAAAGATAAAAAAGCTGCCACAGGCAGCTTAAAAAATGTCATCGAAAAATAAAATATTTTATATTTATACCTTTTTTATATATACTGAGCTTAAACTGCTCCCCTATTCCACTTTCATCGATAATAAACGATCGGGCTGCCGAAACCCCTACTTGACTTTCCTAATATCGACATTGTCGTATAAAGTCAGTGGTTAATTTGCTTTATAGTATGTCTCCCACAAAAAAAGCTTGCCACACTAGCAACCATCAAAATTAAAATGATCAATATTCGTCTTTATTGCTCATCATCCAATGCTCCTTTAAGCATAGAAAAAACTCTCATTTTATGGGAGTTTTTGCTTATTTCTCGTTCCGCAAACATATATTTTTACCTCACAAATAAATACTGAAAAATCAAATTCTGTTTTTTCTGCGGAATAGAAAAATGCAATCAATATTATAAAATCTAGTTGTTGTGGAGATCACAACTATTGAATACAAAATTAATATCTGATAGCTTTATTTTAAGATTTATAATCTGCAATAAAAAGGAATTTGAAATGAGTGGACAAGTTAATTATCTAGAAAAGGCTCCTAAATTAGGTCAGGAATATTATTATTTATATGTTAGGGAAAACCTCATTTATTCACTATTTAAGTGGCAAGGTAAAGACTTTGAACAATCATGGCTTAAAAATCATAGACTTTATCCAACTAAAAAAGATGTTATAAAAGCTGCTGAATTTCTAAAGAATTATTTAATATCGCATAAGGAACAGCTAAACTGTTTAACATCTTTTCCTATTTATAGTACCAAGTTATGGTATGGATTAGATATGGATGGTTTTAGTGACGACTACAAAGTTATAGATTTTTATCCTGAGGTTATAAATTTTAATCCTGAGAATGGGTATCTACAGAAATTATTAAATCTATCTCTGCTTTATAGAACTTCTGATGATTTAGAAAAGGCAGCGAACTTAATAACCGAAGCTTTAGCTCTGGAAAAGAAAAGATCTAAATGCAAACTTTGAGCTAAAATATCCAGTCATGTTCTCTTCTAAAAAGAGGATGTCTTTTTTTAAAAAAAGCACGTACTACCTTCAGCTGAAAAAATTCTACAGAAAATTAACCCATCAGTACTAGAAACAAATTAACAACTAATCAATCTAAGCACATTTAAACAAGTGTGCTTGTGTGGATTACTAGACATAGCCAGCAACTAACTGGCTTTGCTTTCTAATAACTACTTCTCATTAGTACTAAGTTTTCTGGAAGAAATTAAAACAGAAAGGGCATATCGACTGGGTAAAGGAGATGATTTAACTGTCTTACCTGCCCATATGCTTGGCCAGTAACAACGTGTTACTCTACCGCGTGAAAAAGCGGCAATTTTGACCTCGTCCCTCTGATTGCCACCCAGTACCATCAGATTGTCTTTTGCATCTTTCTCTACAATAAAAAAATCAACATGACCGCCATCTTGTCGTGTAAAAGTAACAATAAAGCCATATGCAGGCTTATCCAGCTTAGTCACTAATTGAGCATTATCACACTCTCTGGTTCTAAACCAGCTTTTGGGCACATACCGCCCAGTTTAACTCAATCAGTGCCCGACAAATAAGCCACATCAAAGCGTTATTTTTCACGCCACCATGCTTTGCGTGCCTTGTTGTAATAGCAATAGTATAAAGTCATATAAAAATTATCAGGTTGTGTTTAACACCTTTAGTCCCATGAATACCGATATACTTATATGCATAACTAATTCATAGTATTTCAATCTCTCCTTAATTTTCTTAAATCCTTTATGCATAAAAAGAGCATAAAAATAGCTTATTTGTATAGATAATTTAAATTAATTGATGTATTATTAAATTTCTCTTTTAATTAATTTAACGCCCTCAAAGACTACTCCCGTCGTGAGGGTATTTTTTTGACATAAAAAAGCCGGCATATTGCTGACTTGAATCTATTACATAATCAAATCACTATTACCGCTTTTCAGAAATAAACAACCAACCGTAAAAGGGAAAAAATTTTGACCAACAAATGTTAATTTAACCTCACCAGTATTTTCATTATAAATAGGTATTGCTTTTGAATTCAGGGCTAATAACAGTTTTCTTAGACCAAGCTCATTTAATGCATTTCTTCAATAGCATTATTTTCCTCTACTTCTTGAGTATTTGGTTAATTCTTTATTTTTTTTTGCTATTTAAATCCTTTGATACCTCTGGATATTCAGTAAATAGCTGCGCATTATACTTTTTGCGCTCCTCAGGATTTAACAGGGTATCTTTACAAAGCTTAGATATTCTAAAGATACCAATTGAAGCTGTGTAACAACCGCATTGCCTTTACCATCTTTGCCACTGTAGCTGTTGGCGCAACCCCTAAAAGCTTATATACCCCATTTGTTTAACCATTTGCTTTACATGCAGATCATGATTAAAAATTCTATAACTGTATTTATTGCTGTTTTTTTAATGTCTGCTGCTCTTTCAGTGTCCCCTGCTTTGTCTGTTAATAGAGATGCAGCACAGTGATATGGCCAGACAAATGCAGCAGAAAAAATATCAGGCAAAAGTAATGCTACGCCGCCCTAAGAAGTCTTGCCAAAACAGAACTAAAAAAATATCGATCAAATGTCCATAGTATTCTTGATATAATAAGTAAACTAAAAAGATGGATCCAAAGGATGAATGCAGAATGGTTGTAAATCACCAGAAAATCCAATCTAACAAATACCTTGTTGGTTTATTCCAAAATAATAGATGTAAAAATCAATTGATATTTTTAAAGACCAATTTCTAACCAAGTAATAGCTGGCTTTATATACAAATAATATGGAAAATAAATTTATTATTACTCATGATTGGTTAAGAGATAAAGGCGCCTATGATAATGATATAGAAGCTTTTGACAAGCATTTCCCCGATGGAGAGAATGCTATTAAAGTATTAAAAATGTGTGCAGATTGGGGGCATACAACTTTAGGAATTTGGTTGATAGGTAAATTGCCTTTCTGTGAAACATCCTTAGAGATTCAAAATACAAAAGATAACCTTTATTACCCTGGTAATGTATATATTAAAAATGATGTTAATCTTGATAATAGAATAATTTTCATTAAAGGTGAACTTAAGATTGACGGGAAACTTATTATTAGGGGCAAGGGAAATATCTACGCAAAATGTGTATATGCCAATGAAATTTATATGAATGGTATATTAGATATTCGTGCTAATATGGTCAATGCTGAAAGAATTAATATTAGCGCCATGGCAGGCATAACAGCCGAATGTATCAATACTAATGAAATAAAGCTTAATAATTCTGCAAGGATTCGTTCTAATATCAAAGCTTTGAATCTCACCATAAGCGATAGTGCAATTATTAGTGGCGATATTAAGGCTGAGAGTATTAATCTCACAGGTGGTGAAATTTATGGGGATGTTGTGAGTGATAATTTAACCAATAATCGGGGTTGTATAACTGGAGATGTGAAAGCTAATGAAATTACAATTATTAATGGTGGAACAATATCAAGAAAAATTAACACTTTGCATTTTCCTTAGCAATATCTTTAAAAATCGTAATGAATATAAAAAGCCGGCCTTTAGCTGGTTTTTTATTGGAGAATTAATATGAGCGATATATTAGAAAGAATCGTGAGAAAGTGTCGTTTGGGGAAGGTATGGTTAGTAACAATAAATGATGATGTAACCAATTACGGAACAAGTAAAAGAAATGCGGAATAAACAAATTACAATTTATATTTTTTATTAGATAAAACAACACTATTAATTTGAATTAGTTATTTTATTCGTCTGATTAAAAATAATCTAAGAGTGAATTTAAAAACCAAGACTGCCAATAACCTTACTGTAGGCAGCCTTAGCTTTTTACTCAAATTTCTTAATTAGAATATTCTCATTATTTATAATTTCTCAAATAAACTATTTAAAACTCCTGAGCCTCTTCCCATGAATTAAACAATTTATCAGGATCAATCTGTAAAATATTAGTTAAAAGATTCCATAACTCTTCAGAGGTTAAACTGAAAGACTGACTTTCCTGTAAGTAATTACGTAGCTTAATTAATGATTTTCCATTAAAGTTTTTTTCTATTACTGAGATTAAAGCATCTTTATTTTTATCAAATGATAATTCAGCCATAGTCAAAAACTGATAACGAGCAAGACAAATAGCATCTTTACGCTTTCTCAATAATTTTTCACTTTTTGTCATGTATTTTTCTGGTTGAAGGTGTCTGGATATTTCTTCATCTGTCATTATCCTGAATGCCCCTTTCCCCTCAGGCAATTGTTCGAGCCATTTATTTGCTAATTCTTCTGAATCAAAGGCATACACCATTTTATCATTACTGTTTAAATAATATTTCATTTTACCCTCTTCTCAATTCTGCCCACACTCTGATTGGCAAATTACCATTAAGGTAATAACCATGTCCGGGGGGTACAATGCCAAATAATGGCTTACGTTGCGAATCTTCATTACTTGTATTTACTTCCCCCAGTAATACACCATTGACAATTAGTTCAGCTGATCTATTGTTTGTATGATAAAAACTAATGGCTACTGCAATTGGCGATGAACTCTGATTTGTATAAGTTGTAGAATATCCACGCGCCCCTGTAACATCCGACCAATTCTGATTAACACCCAGTGAATTAACCTGACGTGTTGAAATGACAGCGTTACCATCTCCATTAAACCAGCAACTACCTGAAACATCTCCATTTAAAATAATTTGACGCGAATTTTTTAAAACTGTAGCCGATGCTGCATTGCCACTTGTATTTTGATTTCCTGCTATGTTTACTCCCGGCAAATCTATATTATTAGAACCATCAAAGTTAATACCACCAATTTTAATTGCATTACGTAATCTGGATGCCGTATAAGCATTACCAGATGTATCTTGATTACCTGGGATATTAACACCAGGTAAATCAATATCTGTTTTCGCATTAAAAACTATACCACCAATTTTACGGGCAGCAATTTGTGCTGCATACAAGGCTGTTTGAGCAGTACCATTCTTATCCAGTTTAGCTTGATTTAATGCTTTACCCTGTTTGGCAGACAATGCAGAACCTGCATCATCAGAATCCAATGTATCAATTATCTTGGTCACACCAGCTGTTTCTGCTGTCGCAGCAGCAGGAGCACTTGATGCAATTAACATTTTAATTGCCGTTATTACCTGATTATAGCTAGCTTTTTCCGGCTTTATTCCTGCCGCTGTTAAAATAGCAATTAATTCAGCCTGTACTTGATTGAGCCAACTTGCCGGTAAAATGGTACCTAATTCATTTATACCATTACCATCATGAAAAAGCCCGTCCTGTGTATCAATAGGGTACATTATTTATTTGTCCTTATATGTAAATTTTATATCGGTAAATGCAGGTTTCAGATCTTTTAAAACACTTTCAATAATGACATCACCGTATGCTGTTAATCTGTCTCCTGCTGTTGACATGCCGGCGCGAAACCGTGTTGCACGGCTGTCAGCATTTTTAACATTGACCCACCATACCCACATAATGTCTTCACGAGCCAGCCTGTCACCAGCACGATTAACTCCTGCACGGAATGGTTGAGGTTCAGTGATATTTATGTCATAACCAATTGAAGCAGCCATTTGTTTAAAATAAGGAATACTCAGACCACCGGTTTCATTAATTTTAGTTATGACAGCCAATATTCTCTGTTGTCCGTTTTTGCCTGAACTATCCAGATTCAGTAATTTTTCCCAACGTATAAGATAGTTTCCAGAAGTGCGCGGATCAATGACACCAAGTTTACGGCGTGCAGCATTTTGCACTTCATCCAGACAATTACCATCAATAGTAGCCGCATTTCTCACGGATGTTCCGGTACGATTGTAGGCTACTGGCGGAAACAATCCCAAAAGAGTATTTATGTAACTCATAGTAAGCTCACATCTACATTACCCAGCATAAACCACTCAACTTTCGTGTTTTTTTCGGCTACGAGATTAGTAGTAGGCTGAGTCATTTTCCGGTCAGTCACATTGGATACATCACTGATAACAGCTTCCAGCTGAGAAATAATGACACTATCACCAGGTTTCAATGCACTAAAATGTTCCTGCAAGGCCTGTCTGATAGCTGTAGTTGCAGTATCAAGACTTATTCCGGATAAGCTTACCTTAACCTTAATATCCACTCGGGTTACGTCCGGCTTGATTACATAACTGTTTTTCGCGGTAACAGGTCGTACTGAATCAATATAATCCTGAACTTTGCTGACAATCTCATCACTAGGTACATTATTGCTACTGGTAATAACAATATCTACAGTACCCAGTCCACGACGCAGAGGATATACATAAGCACTGGTCACTCCATCAACACTCAGAGCCCATGCACGATAATCATATTTATTTCCGCCAGCAGGAGGACGACGTAATAAATCCAGTAGCCGGTTTAATAATGAAGAGTCACTTTCAATGTCAGTGCCACCAATTGCCTGTATAAGATTAACATCTGTAGATATGCCTACCGGAGAAGCCATAAACTGTGCTGGTTTATTATACTGATTTGACTCAGAACCGGCCGAAACGGCTATTATTGATAAAACAGCAGTTCCATCTTCTCCAATTACTGCATCCTCCTGAACTGAATACAAATAATCACCACATTTAATTTGCAATTTTGCTTCTACAGAAGATCCTGGAATCCCATAAACTCTAGCTGTGCCGCTGGCAAAGGTAGCATTTTTTCGTCGTATGCCACGAAGATTACAATGTCTTTCCAGATAATCAGAATCTGCTGTATCTGGAAAAAACTGTTTTAATATCCAAGCCTGATGAGCATACTGTCCTGTTGCACAACTGGCTAAACTACTAGCACGTATATAATTATCACTATCTGAAGAAATATCAGCTTCCGGGTTTAAAGAAACCGTATCACGCAAAATAGCATTGCGTATTTCCTCGAATGTTGGAATATTATGCATATTCAAAATCCATTTATTTTTTAAATTACTCTAACCGGACATTCAACTACAAATTTTTCTCCGGTTAATTGAGTCACCTGTATATTCAAATTCAGCATGCCGTTATGTGCCTGCATAGTAGTTACAGAGATATCCACTGCCCGCCCGTCATCCAGAATCGGCTGTAAAGCCTGTTGTGCATACTGCTTGGCAAGCAAACTGACAGATTGCAAATCTTTTTCGCGCTCAAGTGTATACAATAAAGAACCTAATTTTTTATCAGCCCAGTAACTACCTAACGGAGTCATCAGACGCAGATAGACTGCATTTTGCAAATAATTTATAATTTTTCCGGAATAATCACCGGTTCTAGTATCTATTTCTCTATCCATAAACTACTCCTTTATAATATTTATAATTAATTCTGTAGTTTACTAAAATAGCTATTTCAAATAAGTTAGAGATGCCTGCTCAAATATCAGACGGGTTTACCCACTCTGTACTCATGATCATGGCCAGAAAGACTTATACCTTTGGCCGTAACATCCCCAACAGTAGTATAGCTACCATTAGTTTGTACAATATTTCCTGAAAATGTTGCCCCTTGCCCTCCTTTAATATCCATTCCGCCATTTCCATTAATTTGACCGGCAGCAGTAATTTCTTCAGAGCAGTTAACGTTTTTTGCACTTATATTCACACCTGCCTGAGCATCAATATTAATTCCGGCTGCTGCCTCAATTTTGACTCCCGACGGAGCTTTAATATTCAGAATTTCACAATCAATTTCTATCAGCCTGCCATTTTTTAAAGTAATCGAAGCACCTGACTGGTTATAGACAGCTACTTCTCCGGCAGCCAGAGCTTTTATGCGATATGCACCATGTTCAGTTGCAATAATAATTCCATGACTAGTCTGACCACTTAAAGGAAGAACAATTGCTTCCGAGCCTACTGGCGGATTACTTGTAAAACCAAATTGCTGTAACTGTTCAACATCCTGTAATACCTCATCTGCGAGAGCTGCTACCTGAGCAGACTGTATTGCCTGAGCTGCATTTACCTTTGTCAGTTTGCCCCGAAAAGCCTGCCTGACTGAACTTGTGGTATTGTTAATTGTTGTTCTTGTTTTACTTACTAACTTCGCAACATAACTCATCTATTTCACCGATTAATTGAATTTTATTTTTAAATAAACAACTGATTATTTTCTTACCTATTTAATTTTCCGGTTAGTCACACCCTTACGCCTACCTTTACGTGAACGCGCCGCTGCAGATTTTTTCACATAGGCATCCGGAGTCCAGATACCATCTTCTTTTAATCTCAGCTCAGTCAGCGTGCCACCATTACGATTAAGAAAAAAACGCCGCCCCATCAGAAAAAAAATAGCATCAATCTGCTGATCTTCATCAATGACATGAACACGCTGTCCGGGCTGCCACAAAACACCATCCTGTGTTTTATGATCTGCCACAGTAATAGTTAAACTGAATCCTTCCAGCCGCCAGTCTGACAACATTTTCTTTGCCTGAACCTTCAATTGTTCCAGATTTTCTGCATCACCGATCACCACTGTTTTCGGTTTGTATAAAGTCATCGTTTCGTCTTTATAGACCCATTTCAAATCGTGCTTCGATGAATCTGCAAACCGAGTATGGCTCTGACCAAGAAAAGTAACTTCCGAATAACGATTTTCAGTATTGTATTCAATTTGGATACTTTGAATATTGCGTCTGTTATCATATTTACTGTGACTTAATGTTGCTACTGGCGGACTGGAATAATCAGCACCGCCAATAACCAAAGTTCCATCAGGTTCCAGCCAGACATGTAATCCTGCCTTGTAAGCAATTTTACTGAGTGCCTGCCATGCAGTTTCTCCCGGTTCGATATCCACTTTATCAAGTACGGGATTTTTTTCTGCCTTTAATATAACTTTTTTAATTTGTTTCCATGGCTCAGCTATTTTTTGTGCTGCAGCTAAAACATTCATTCCTTTAACATTAATTTGTTTAACACTGCAATCAACCAGCAAACCGGCGAGATCACGGCCATTAAAGGTAATACTATGATTGCTTTTGTCAACCATTTCATTTTGATGACCAATAATTCCTGTCATAATTAACTGATTATTAATTAAAACTTCACACTGTAAAGAGCTATAATCAGCTAAAACACCCTGATCTTGTGAAACGTTAGTTTCAAAACTAAAGGCATCAGCAGGAATCAGAAAATCACTATCAATATCATAACTGAGCCAGTCTTTATGTTCTTTTCCTCCTATGCGTACTACTACCTCGTTACCATAAGGATAAGGAAAAATATTATTTTCATTTAACATAATAATTAATCCAATCACTACTTTGGATAAATGATGGGTGGTACAAATGTGGATTGAGACGCATTAATTCATTTACTCGGTTAATATCTTTGTAAAGAAAATATGCCAGTTGATGAATTGTCCCATTCATATTCGCCTTTTTAGTACGCATTGGCGGTTTCTGATTAATAATAGCCAAGACATAATCATTAAATTGTGCAGCTATATCCGCCAGTATCTGATTTATTATGGTTGTCTGAGTATAAATAGCTGCCGCATTAGAACTTTTAATATTATCAGCATAATTATAAGTTTCTCGTAAATCATCTATCAACTTCTGAATTTGCTTACGAAGGCTGTTATTAATATAAAGCAACTCATTAGCTGTTACTACATCACTATTTATTTCTATTACACCAACCATATTCTGAATTAAATAACCGATACTTATTAACTTCACAATCTGTGCAACAGGTTGCATTTGTATATCTGCAATCTTTTGAACATGATTTGTCACTTCCTTCTCAGAATCTTGTATATTCTGATTATGCAAAATATTATCAGGCAATTGATTGAGAATGTTTACCCGATTATTGACAGAATCATAAACCTGTCTGGTATTTAAAGTACCAGTAGCATAACGAGTATCACTTTCAATCCCTTTTGCTACCATTCTGACTAAGGACTGAACCAGTTTACTTACATCACGATTATAAGAAGCTGAAGAAAAATTTTTACCTGACAAATATTCAACAGGGTCTAAATCAAAAAAGCTACGAACACTACCAGCCACACCGCATAATGCGGCGAATACACCATTGATACCTCCCCATAAAGACGAGACTCCATCCCGGACACTTAAAATCGTATCGGAATAACCTAATAATTGTTGTGTATATTTGTCTAATGTATTCTGCAACTGTTCTAATTTGACTAACCATTGATTTTCAAATAAAAATATTGGTGAAGATTCTTTTGCCTCGTAAAATGTTATATCTAGTGCTACATAATTTACTGAATCTGCTTCAGTTCTAAACGACCAGCTTGCAGCAATCATGTTTTGTAACAAACCTAAAACAGGATGAACCAGAGTACCGGCACCTGGCTCTTCTAATACGGCCAGTAACTGTGATAACTGCGTATCAAAACCGCTGCCAAAATAAACAGCAGCAACCTGACATTGTCTTCCAAACGTACCCATATCTTCAATATCAGATCCATTTGCAAATGGGCGACCATGCCTTACCAGCGCTTTTTCATTTTTATCACTAATGGAAATGACATCAAAAGCAATATTTTTATAACTGGCTTTTTGCAGATTATTTTTCCACATTGTCATTATTGTGCACCTCCACGATTATACATTTGCAGCTGATTGCGTGAAACCGCATTACTTATTACTCTGCCATCAAGAGTTACTGTTAAATTATTCTGAATAATCTGCTGTTGACTCATCAGAATATTAGCTACTTTATCTAAACGAATACCAAGCTCCTGTACCAGCATTTGTACAGCATTCTGAAATTCCACATTTTGTTGCATAAGCGGTGGCTGTACTGCTCCCGGCTGTCCTTCCATTGGAGGCAATGTTGCCATATTCTGTCTGTACGCAAGCATCATTGATGCAGTTGGTGTCATATTGGCAGTAGATATTATCTGATCTTTTTGGCAGGCAAATATCGACTCTCTGTCACTCAATCCATTATTCAATCCATATGCATACTGATATGGTAAAGAAAAAGATCGCCTATCATTTAAGACATCATTAGAGTTATCCGACTCATTAGTTTTATTATTCTGAGTTACTGCATCGCCAACTTTGTCGCCCAGAAAACTACCACCAATACCTCCGATCAGACCACCCAGTATTCCACCAATAGCTGACCCCACACCAGGAAGAATAAGTGTTCCAATACCTGCGCCTAACTGTGCACCAGCCCAGGCTCCGGCCAAACCACCAGCCGCATTGGTGGTATTTTTAATTTGTGCATTCTTTTTTTCTTCTTGAGTTAAACTATCATCGTTTTGAATGGCATAAATATTATAGGCATTCTCAGCTACAGCAAGCGCCCAGTTGGCTCTGCCAAGTACTCTAGTTGCTGTTTTAACTGGAATAGCTTTGCTTCGCAAACGAAGTTTACGTCTGCCCGGAGCAGTTTTTTTACCTTTATTTCGATTGGATTTTTTTCTCTCCCCGTCAAAATCATCCGGCAAATCAATATCTCCGCCACCTCTGCTGCCAGACAAAGAACCAAGGGCTGTCAATGCGGTAATAGCACTGCCGGCAGCAGCTGCTAAAGCGGTTATAGCCAGAGTAAGGTCTGGGAACTGAGCAGATAATTCGGTTAATTTAGTTTGAAAATTGACTAATGGTTCAACAGCATCACTTCTGCCTAATGTTGCCAAAGCTTTGTTTTTTTCCTGCTGACGTTCAGGATCTGCTGACAATACCGCTAAATGTTTTGCTGTCAGACCACCGGCATCATTTTGAAGTGCATTCATCTGTGGCAACATCAGATTATTATTCAGATTTGCATTAACCGCATCTCTTGCTTCAGAAGGAATGAACGGCAATAGCTTATTCTGACGAGCCTCCATCTGTTGCTGTGCATATATATCGCCGGCATCCGCTTTTAGCTTTAAATTCTGATAATTCTTATCTTGAGCAAGGATATCACTACAAATTTTTATCAAGGACTGGGCATCATTTAAACCTTGGCTGTTACCTTGCTCTCTGATTTTGTTCCAATCAAGATATTTGCCCGGATTATTAGGATCTTTAACCTTACTCAGACTCTTAAGCAGATCCGGATTAGTCAGAACATCCAGAAAAGCCTTAACACTTTTACTGGCATCCTCATTCGATTCAGATTTTTTTGAACTGGCTTGCAGAGTTGAAATTAAATAATCAATTCCTCTGGCACCTGATATTCCTGCATTTTTTCCTGAAAATAATAAATCCGGCAATTCTGCATTTAATTCGGCAATAGTAAATTTACCCTGACTGCCGGCAGCAATAATATGATCTGAAATAGTGCTATAATCTTTATTTTGCAATCCATAGTCGGCAAATGACTTATATAGCTTGGCCGTATTTTCATAATCATACTCCCCTGCATTGGTAGCTGATCCGACCATAGTACGGTGTGCATAAGGAATAGTTGCCTTAACCTGATCTAAAGACATATCCTGCTGCAGCATATTGATAATCAGATCAAGGGCAGCCTGTGATGTACCGCCATTCTGTGCAACAAGCCCCTGCACCATTGACTGAATTTCTTTTACACCCTGTGTCTTAATCCAGTCAGCTGATTTATTTTTATCTGTACCATATGCTTTTTCTGCCGCCTGAATTACGCTGGAACGTAATTTTTTTTCATCATCTATTGCTGGTTTAATAGCCGTATAGACAGACTTTCCACCTCGGATAATCTCACTTCCGACAGTTTTGGCAACGCCCAGTTTAGATGATTTTGTTTGTTGTGCTGCAATATTTTTTTGAATTTTAGAACTTTTTTCTAACTCTTTATTTAATTCGCGAATGCTATTGCGAGAAGCCTTAGTTGCATTCTGCATTTGCCTTTGTGCTGCATTAGCTGTAGCTGAGAAATCTTTATATGCTTTTTTAGTTTTACCAATTTCTTTTTGTATTTCCTGTTCGGAACGAACTTCCTTTCTTAATCGTATATCTGCGGCCCGCTGATATTCACGCTGAATTTGCTGAATAATTCTGATTTGTGATTTTCCAGCTTTTTCACCTTCTTGAATTGCAACTGCAGAAGTACGTTTTATTTGCTGCTCTAATTTTTTTACCTCCTCAGTCATTTTTATGATGGAGGTCTCCTGATTTGAAGACATGTCAATACTTTCGCTTAATTGTTGATTATATTTGTTCTGGATAATTTAAAAGACTTTCAAATGAACAAGCCAGAGCAAGACCATACAAAAAGCCCTGTCCGCAGACAGGGCTTTAAATCAATCAGACTGTTTAGCTACTAAATTATTTTTATCTGGTTGATATGGTTTTGGTTTTCTTTGCCGTAAGGAAATAATAACATTATCATCATCATTTTTTATGCCCATACTTTCCAAAACACTTTCAATCCAGACAGATACTTCAGCATGACACATCTTACTAACCATGTCTGGTGTAATCATCGATTTAGCCAGCAAAATACATGCCTGTCGATAATTTTTATGAGCTACTTCAAAGTTACGTTGCTGTTTGCTTGCTCTGATGCCGCTGGGTCTGACTGGCCAGCGGCAATCGATTTTGAACGTAAAGTTTCCATACTTGTTAAAATTGACTGATAATCTTCAGATGCAAGATTGTGTAACAAAAATTCAACGCTTAGATTTTCTGCAGTAATGCCAGAAACCTCTAACTGCTGAGCCCAGTAAGCCAGTGTAGTCAGAATTGCCTTTTTTGCATTAGAAGCATCCTTAATCAAACTGGTCTCCTCAATCACTTCTAATGCTTGAAGTTCATCAGCCAAAGTCAATGGTTTGACCGTATAATCAAAATACATCTGGCCATTGTATTCCAGACCATAAACCAGTTTTCCAGTCTCTTTTAACATTATTCTACCACTTTATCCAAAGCAAACATTTCAATATCACGCCGGGCTTCGTTTTCGACACTGTATTCTTCCGAGCATTTTGTGCTGGTACAACCAATGTAGCTAACACGGGCTTCATCTGCATTACGCGGATAAATAGTAATTTTTGCATTGGTAATATTATCCCAGTCAATTCCACTCTCATCCAATGGAATAGCTGCACTGACACTCATGGTGTATTCAGTTACACCATCTGCATAACCACGTACTTTACCTGATTTATTCATGGTTTTAACCACTTTACGACCGGTAGTCACTTCAGGTTTAAAACTTGTAATTTCTACTTCACGGCCATTTACTTCCATAATTACCGCACCGGCATATTTGGCACCAGTTTTATTTGCCATAATTTTTCCTTTATATAGACAAGGTGTTAACTTTTAAATTAACACCTTTTTTGATTAATTTATAAATACAGATCCACTCGGGCTGCCAGTACATGCAGACCATTAACTACATCAGCAGGAATAACTGCATCCAGACGATTAGGATCATTCGGATTGCGCTGTACAATCAATTTATCTTTATTTTCCAGAACAGCTTCCAGAATTTCTGCATTTTCACACTGATTCAATACATCCAGAATTTCTGAACGTACCCTTAAGGGTGTTCTTTCCGAGAGTTTCTCACGCGGAAAACGCAAGGCAATACGCTGATTAACTGCATCGCGAACATAGTCAAGTGTGCGAATTGTAGTAATATCAAGTAAAGCCGGATCATCCGTACCTGTAGAATTTTTTACATAAGTGGATACAGCACGCATAATCTGTACACGGTTATTGACTATCTGCAGAGGAGTTAAACCGTTATATAAAGCACTGTTAAACTCAGCAAATAATGGCCAGTCAGCATCGGCGGTTACTCTCAGACCTTTTACTTCCAGGGTATTGAGCGGGCGTGCAGGATCAGTTTCACTGGCAATTACTGCTGCATAACCAGCTGCTATAATTGCATTACCTTCAATAGCATTTTTGTACCATGCAATTGTAATACGTCCGCTATTAATACTATTAGCAAAAGTAGTCCCTGTACTAAGCGTATCACGCCATCCCATAACCCCAATACAACCACGTTTTTCAATTGCATTAGAAACCAGATCAATATGATCAGACAATTTTTTAGCATTTGATTTATCTGTAAATGCATTACAAATAATCTGGTAATGTTTTCCTGCTACTTGCTCAAGCGCCTGGCTGATATCCGGATTTATCTGACCACCTTGAAAAGTATTTATATCGAGTAATACTTCACCTGTGCTGGCACTATCAGCATTAAACGAAGCTAATAAGGAAATATCATTACCAATCAAACCATGATTTCTAGATGTAAGTTTGATTACACCTCCATCCGTTTGCGCAACAGCAAGCGTATCCGCATTATTAATGATTCTAGCCATTTTTTCTGCAATAGATGTAGGTGTGTCACCACCATTTACTGCTAACTGGCAATCAATGCCACCAATACTTACAGTAAAAATTCCCGAATTAGTTGATGCATTCGAAATGGTAATTTTTACACTTGCTGTCGCTGCTATACTTTGTTCAGCATCATTAATACCAATAACAGTCAGATCCAGATATGGATTATTGGTAAATGCCTGTTTAACACAGTGATGAGCCCAGGAACCCTCACCAAATAAAGTGGCTGCATCTACATCACTAAATAATTGTACCGGGGTTAATGGCGGCTGTTTACCTGTTAACAACATAGGTGCGATCAGTAGCATTTTTTGTGGATTAGCCGGTAGCCCTCTTACTGCAGTACGAGTATTAAATTCAATATACCGGCCTGGTACACGAATGTCGTTACGCACAGTATCAAACTGAATATTATCAATCATTCATTTACTCCTATTTCATTTTCTTTTAAGTTTTCCGTTACCATTATCAGGTCTCCATCATTTACCAATCGACGGTAATATAGACTTTCTGGTACTTCAACTGGTTGATTTGTAATGTAAGAATTAACACGATTTTCCTTAGGTACGCGTAAACCGTCTGCTGCTTTAACTTTCATCTGTTCTTTCATATAAGCTTGTTATGAATCAGCTTGGTATATTTTTATTTTTTATATTTAATATTAAAGAATTAAATTGTGATGGCGGTTCAGAAGTTTGCCCTTTGAAGAGACTGAATAAATAGTCAGGATTATTTTTATCAGTTGTGTATTCAGGATAGCCATCACTATCAATCCCATAAATATCACAGACAGCTTCAAATTCGATAGCAACAATATCCAGATTTTTAATTTTACTATCAAGAGGACTAATAAAAACCGGACGTATCGTTTTTGGCTGTAAACCCAAACTATTTAACTCTTCATTCAATCTTTGACCCGCTAAGAGGCGTAATACCGAATAAACCAAATCATTAATATCAACAGAGAGCTGGGATGTGGTATCTTTAACACGATTACATACACATACTATATAGAACCCGGCAATCAGTTCATAACGTTGCCGCCCTGAATCTTTTACTTTTACCAGTGCCTGATTGAAGGTTAATAAAATAGCAGGTGCTTTTTTTAATCCGACTATAGCCTCTTTATTATCTATCGGACCCGGATATGGACTAATTTCAAATACCATTGAACCTAGTCCCTGCTCCAGACGTTTAATGATTTTATTTTGAATTTTTTTTAGCACAACAAATTTATTTACTCCTTTCCTTACATACAATTTTTATTATGAAACTTTCTATCTAAAAGACTATTTATTTTTATTAATTTATACTCATAAATAATAAATTAAAATTGTTTAAATAATCTTTGATTCTTTAGAATTTAATTATTTTATTTATAAATATTAAATCAATTTATATAAAAAGAATTTATAGATCCGCATAACAGTAATATATTTTTATTAATAATCTAAATTTAAAATTTAATTAATTAAACATTATTTTTTAACTATTGATACAGGTATATTTTATTTTATATTAAATATTTTTAGCTTCTTCCCATATTTTAAATATGTCACCTGGTTTGATTTGCAAGATATCAATAAGAAAATTCCACCACAATTCGCTATCTAATCTAAATTGTGAAGTTTCACAAATATAATTACGTGTTTTAATCAATTCAATTTGAGATAAGGTAGCTCCTGCAATTTCAATCAATGATTCCTTATCTTTACCGAGACTAATTTCCAGTTGAGAAAGCATTTGTGTACGAGATAATGAACCCGCATTATTGCGCTTATCCTGTAAGCGTAACTGTTCAGCATCCGCTTTTTCTATCCAGTTATTTGTTTTATCAGACCATTGATGATACTTATCAGGGCAAGGTATTGTTGTTACAGTAGCTGGCAATACACCCAATTCATTGATAACAAATACCTCCCTGTTTTTTTTACTATAAACAGTTTCTCCGCGATGATCTTCAATATACTGCCATGTATCACCTGTCCATTGGGCTATATAACCATGTTTGGACTCTGGCTGCTTAGCCAGTATAGAGAATCTAGGAAGCAAATAATGATTATTATCCAGTGGATCTAAGTCAGCGATAGTCATTCCAACAAAATAATTATTTTCGTTTAACTGACATACAGAAAGATTTTTTTTATAAGATACCATCTTTATTCCTTAAATTTTAATGCAGGCTAATAATGCAACATTTCTTGGACGATTTTCCTCACCAGCCCCATCCTGTACACCCCTAGTACCAACTACCCTATAATTCGGATTAATTGAAATACCTACTTTATCACTATACATTACTCCTCCATCTCCCATTACGACTGGAATTCCTCCCCATATAGAATTAGTAATAGTGGTATCTTTAGATATTAGCCCATTTATACTACTCGTCCATGCTTCCATATTATGGGAATGGTCTAAAATTTGCTGATTTTGGGTGCTACCCATTAAACGCTTTTTATCAAGTCTACGCCCGTCATCCCAGCCACGTAAAAATTCCCCCCGCAAATCAGGCAAATTAAATGTTGTTTTCTCATCTCCTGCACCAAATGTAGTACCAATTGCGGCAAACAAATTTGCATAGAGTGTACGAGATACTTCTGCACCATTAGCTTTTAACCAGCCAACAGGAGCAGTTTCCATGGCAAAAAACTGTATGGCCCCTGCTGGGGTAGCATTAATATCTGCACTACCATCAAATGACACACCATTTATTGTGCATATTGTTCGCAATCTGGTAGCAGTAGCAGCATTTCCCGATGTATCCTGATTTCCGGGCTTATTTACTCCGGGTAAATCAATATCCGCTGAACCATCAAATGCGACCCCACCCACATTTCTGGCTTTGCTAAGTTTGTCAGCTACCTGTGCTTTTTTAGCCAAATCTGCACTGGCAGCAGTAGCTGATTTATCCAGTTTATTGTCTTTCAGCCATTTGGTTCGGTTGGCCAACTGTCGTGTCGGTACATTATCGATACCATTTTCCCCGCCCAATACCGGATCGGATGTTTCCCATTGATAAATACCTTCTTCCCAGAACGAAGATTCTTTTAAATTTGCCATTAAGCAGTTCCTTTGTTAAATGAGCCATCCCGCTGTGCCTTTCCGTTATGCTGTAGTGGTACAGCAGTATAGTCGAGACTGGAAAGCACACAGCGTGCCGGAGCAAAAGCAGCCAGAGTTTGACGTAATAAAGCTGCCTGTTGATTAGTAATCGGGTGATTCAGTAAAATACAGTAATGCGCCCAGTAACTATTATGTCCGTGTACATATATCCCACCGCGCTGAATATTACCGTTGTGCCTCTGGTGATTGAGCCCTTCAATAATCGTTATTTCACCAAAACCGAGGCGGCGGACAATCTCCCGTAACGACCAGGGTGTTCCTTTATTGCGATGAAGCTCGTATGCACCTTTAATCAATTGCCGTTTGGCCTGATCGCTTTCTGCCAGCCAGTATCCGTTTACTCCGAGAATACAATGGCTTTCAGCCAGAAGTTCAAGATGATCGGCCAATACCAGTTCTACTAGCCTGGGCATAAGCTGTGGTGTAGACACCAAATCCAGACGCAATCCCAGAGCAGCCAGTGCCCGCATCCGCTGATCACGCTCAATTACTGCTGCATAGGTCAGCCTAGCCATCCACTGCCTCCTCAGCTATGCTCAGAGTCAGATCAGTACAGTGTGCCCATGTATCAGCAGCAATCTTAGTCAACGCTAAATCCGGTGTGGCAACGTTATAAACACCATCAACTTTTAATAATGACTGTATAACTAACGGAACTACATCTACTCCGAGTCGTTGCTCCTGACTAATCTGATATTGCTGCCAGGCAGTTCGGGCTGCAGCAAGCACAGTTCTTGCATCGGCACCAATATACAAAGTTAATATTGCATTTACCTGATAAGTAAACGTTTTCGGAGCCCGTACAATCACCTGATCACATAGTGGACGTATCCGCTCATCAGACAAAGCAGACTGAACCTGATTAACTAGTTCTGCTGAGGGCAAACCGGTTTTTGTAAGCAAATTCACTGCAACAACACCTCCCAAGGGTTTACCTTGTTTATCAGTATCATTGCTTACAAAAACATCAATGATGTCCTGACTAACTTGTCTGGCAAAATATTCATAGGCTCCTACAGGTCCGGCAACTGAAAATGATTCAGGAGCAAGCAGAATACGTACCCGATAAGCATCATCGCTTTCAACATCTACTCCACCACTTGATATCGTGACATTGCTGACCTTAATTTCAGCAATATCGGTCAAATGATCAGCTAAAGTGTTTATCTGGCCTGGTGACCAGCCATTTCCTATGATTCCCGTTGCCTGACAGACAGCATTGAGCTCAATGCTGGGAGTAGTTGCGGTAAGCATACCTGCTGCTGTAGTAGTAAATATCAGCGAGTCCACTGTAACTCTGGTTTCTTTCGGGATCACAATCTGCTCTTTACCTTTTAGTACAGCCTGAAAGCGAAGTGTTGTTTGTGCCGGCTGGGCCTGTAATCGCGGAGTGTTAACATCATCACCACATAAATCCAGCATCAGGCCGGTAGCAAAACGAACATGCTGCTGCCGGTAAGCCTCATTTACCTGTTGACGGGTTAATGCCTCGCGATAGGCGTAAGTATTAATCAGTAAGCGTTCAATATGCGCCGGCTGTAGTGTTTTGCCCGTACGATTCTGATAATCATTTATGGTATCGGCCAGAATCGTTGCCAGATCGTCCTCAACTATTTTTACATCTGTTCGTGAAAGCTTAGTTAAATCTGTCATTTTTGTACCAACCCAATATTTGTTTGATAAATTTCACCGGCTACCTCTTCTGCGATCCGCCAATGAACAGTTATCGTCAGTTTAGGTGCGTGACCAGTAAAAGATACCTGCTCCACTACCACACGCTTTTCCCAGGTTTGAATAGCGAGAATTACTTCAAGGGTTACACCCGGAATAAAGACATCTTCTGGTGTATCCAGATAGTCCAGATGGTCTGAACCAAAAGTCGGCCGGGTTACATCTGTCCCTTTACGGGTTATTAAAATATTCAAAATACATTGATTAATATCATCAATACCGGTAACAATATCGCAGCCACTATTCAGTGGCGCTAGCTGCCAGTGGCGGGTACGCGGTGTTATGGTCATAGCGGTTTTCCAAAAAATAAAAATCCCTGTCAGAATGAACAGGGATATAAAAAATAAGAATTAGCAGAGCGTTTCGCTGATTATCAGTTTGGTTTGCCCGTATTTCCACCTGAAGTCAGATCAGGATGAGTATGACTCTTAAGACTTTTACCATCGGCTACCACATCTCCGTTTTCAACCTTAATTGTGCCGGTTATTGAGGCTGCCGTACCACCACCGCCGGAACCGGCCATTCCGCCCTGATAGGTCAGTTGCCCCTGTACCAGTAAGCTGCCGGTAGCAGTAGTAGTAGGTGCATCAAGAGTAATATCACCTGCTTTAACCAGTACCGTATCTGCTTCTACAATTACTGCTCCACCAGTCTGAACACATACTTCACCACTATTGCGATTATGGCTGATCACCGTACCATTACTGAATTTTTTCATCCAGACATTATTATTATTTACCGGTGTGCTATCAGCCTGATTGTATAAGGCTCCCAAAACCACACCATTTTCTCCCCGTGCATCCAGAATACAGGCTACCAGTTCCCCTCTGTCAGGCAGTGAATAAAAACTGTTTCCGCCTGCAGCAGCAGTCAGCATTGGCAGCCAGTCAGTATGAATATTTTCTAATGCCGGTAAACTGACTTTAAGCATATGCCGTCCGGCATCAATGGATTCAACAATACCAAACTGTAAAGTCGCACCAAATTCATACAGTTTCTGCATGTTTATCACCATCTGCGTCATCAGCAATATATTCAATCATATTTATTTCCAGAGATGTTACATAACCTGAACTGCGGCTCAAATTATGGCTTGCCTGCTTAATCTGGTAATTTCCCGACATTTTGCCATAACCGCTCAGACGAATAATCTGACCGGCTACCAGCTTGACATTACCAAAAAGATCCAGACTGCCGGTTACCTGACACTTGCGTGCATCGGCCAATGCAGCATCTGCACGTGCAGCTAATTGCTGCTGTGATTCCCCTTTATTAGCCACAATTTTCAGCTGGTCACCGCTTGCACCCTGTTTACTTTGCGGGCGTAACGGCTGTCCTTTACGCTTAACCGTACGTACTTGTTTAGCCTTAGGGTCGTAGCCGGAAGCAACAACTTCATTAGGAACGCCTTTGATCTGATCGCGAAAACTGGCTGACTCAATATCTTCTGGCAGCAACACCAGTACCGGTTCCTGTGCAGTTAATTCCGTATTGGCAATAAAAGCCAGAGTCTTATCAACAATTTTAAAAGTATAGCCAAACTGTTTTGCTAGTCGCGCCAGAAATTCAACATCACTTTCCTGATACTGTGTGATACGTTCAATTTCCAGCTTGGCAATCGGATTTTTAACCACCAGTTGTAATCGTGCAGCTACTGTCTGTACAATTTTTTCCAGAGTGGTTTTTTCATATGCCTTAGGCTGTAAAGTCCGGCTGGCCGAAGTAATTCCCGTAGAAAGTGCTTTCAGAGTAATCACATTTGGTTTAAATGCATAATCGATATCCGCAATCTCAAAATTACCAAGATTCACCAGACCGGTAAACTGATCACCGAGAGAAAATGACAGCAAATCACCCTGTTCAGGATACCAGTTACGCAACCATCTGCCATCTGTATCTTCAAACGACACAGAAAGCTCATCTGATTGCTCCCCCAGATAATCCGTATAACTAATGCTGATAAGATAAGGCTTAATTGCTAATGTAATGTCTTTTTTTTCATATCCGATAATAAAATCCGGCATAGTAACCGGATGTGTTTTGCTTAAGCCGGATAATCCTTTTAGCATATTTACCGCATCCATGGTGGCATATCCTCCTGAGCAGCATGAGTATCAGACCGGATAACCGGAATCAGTACAGTCAGATTTGCCGTAAATTGTTCAGCCAGCGCTAAATGCGGGTTGGCCGCAATCAGCCTGTCAATCATCGTGGCATCACCATAGTATTTATGTGCAATCAAATCCCAGCGATCCCCTTCACTGGTCTGATATTGCAAGACTGAATCAACCATAATCAGACCTCATCTTTTCTTGCGGCCAGCCATGCCGTCAATGACTGGGTACCTGCAGTCGCATTTCCAATACTGTCTTCTACCGATGCTAACACTTGTTCACTGGTATTCAGCCAGTCGCCCCACTCTCCGCTATCGTAACCGGTTTGTATTAAATTAATACATGTTTGCAGCTGACAGGCTGCCTGACCCGTGTAAGACAGAAAATCTGCTGCTCCGGCCAGATTTCCGAACCATTCACCAATCTCAGGTAAAGTATTCAGTTTATCCAGAGTCTGACCACCTATAGACAATACATCTGCAATCAACCCCATCCAGCCAGCAGTATTATGCTGAACAGTACGCGCGCGCGTAATCAGGTTCTGAATATCAGTAATATTCTGTTCAACAGAATGATAAATACGCACACCAGTCTGAACCGCTGCGGAAACTTTATTAACCGCGCCTTTAACCGACTCTGGTAAAAGAGCAAGCAACGGATTCTGTCCGGTCATGATTCCCGGTGTTGGTAACGGATTATTCGGATCACCAACAAATTCAAGCAATTCAACACTAATTTCGCGCGCCGCCGTACGCCCTTTAGCATCCTGGATCAGAGTTGTACTGCTTAATTGCTGTATCACAAACCAGCCCGCAAACCGCCCGGAACCGAACACCAGTGCCAGCGCCTGCTGCGCTTCTTTAGCACTAATCAGCGCATTATAGGCATTATCCGGATTAGCCAGTTTCCAATGCAGCAGCATACCAAAACGTATCGTAGTCAAATCATTACCGGTAGCCTGCAGGCGCGGTCGCCCGGCCAATACATCATGTTTGGCAAAAACAGCACTGTGCGTTTCTTCATAACTGGTGAAACTATCCAGCACTTCAAAGCGAATATCCCCTAGCATTGCATACATCAGTAACTCCTCAATTCTTTTGCCTGCATCATGCGCCGGTACATCTGTTCAAATTCACGCTGGCTCAGTGCAAGCGCCTGCTGAATGACTGAACGGTCAGCATTACCATTAACCTGAATCGTTGGATTAAAATTAATGGTTACAGCACTTGAATCATGTCCGGCCGGATAACGGTTCTGTGCAAACTCTGCTGCATTTAGCTGCATTTTTTCATTTAACTGTGCAGTCAGCTTTCCGGAACCGGCTTTAAATTTCTGCTGTAAACGCTCAGCTACCTGACCTATCGCCGAAACAGGTTTATCCGCCCCAAGATCAACTCCCAGATGCATTCCCTCCATCAGCGAGCTGCCGATACTTTTAAATACCCGGCTGGGGGAATTAATACCCAATACTGATTTAGCCTTATTAATAATTTTACTGGCAAACTCACCTACAGCATTAACAGCTTTACTGATACCTTCAGTAAAGCTTCGGACCAGACTATCAATAATATTGCGCCCGAATTCACTGAATTTAGCAGGTAATTCTCTGAAAAAATTCATACCGGCTTCAAATTTGGTCTTAACCGTATCCCATAAACCAATAAAGAATTTCTTGATTGGCTGCCAATATTTATAAATCAATAAGGCGGCCACACCAATTGCCAGCGCAACCCAACCTATCGGTGACATCAAGAAGGCCCGGCCTACTGCCATAATTCCCTGACGCAGCAAATTAAGTACAAACCTGCCTTTATCTAAAACACTAAACCCCTTCCCCAAATTCGAAAAAACCGAAAACAGAGGTTTCACCGCCTTAGAAATCAGACCAAAAGACTGCACAATTTTTTTGATGGGAGCCATTGCTGCACGACCAATTGCACCAAATGCTTTTTTCAATAAACCTAATGCAGCACGACCTTTACTAAAAACAGTAAACTTTTTTCCAATGCCGGACAGCTTACTGCCAAAAGACATCAGTTTCTGACGCAATGAACCTGCAGATTTTCCTACTGAGGAAATTGCAGTTCGAAGACGCTTAAATACAGAACCACTTTGCTTAAGCTCACGTGCCACCTGAAAACGGGCAAAAATAGTACGCAGAACAGCCAGCGGACCGGTAACCATAGTAATCGCATAACGAACAGTCAGTAATACCATCCGTAAGCCTGCCATTCCAATACCAAAAGCCACTACAGATTTAATCAGCGTTGGATGTTTCTGAATAAAAGGCAATACAGTATTAAGCAGCACATCTTTAGCCACCTGAGCGAAAGTATTAATCTCCGGTGCCAGAATAGCACCAAAAGCATTCCCGACTTCAGCAACCGAATCTTGCAGATTTTCCATACTGACAGCCAGCGTATTTGTCTGCAGTTCTGCTCGCTGATCAAGAGAAGGCTGCTGATTTATTTTAGTTTGCATGGCCTGATAACCGGTATGACCACCTTTAGCCGCGGCTGAAGCAACTTGTCCGCCCTTCCCGCCAAACACAGCATCCATCATATTCAGTGCAGCGCGTTCACCATACTTAGTTTTAACAGCTTTAAAATTCGTTTCCAGCTCACCAATAACCACACGCATGTCTTTAAGTGAACCGTCTTTATTAAATAAATCAAACTTTACACCGGATTTCTGCATCATCTGGCGCATTTCCGCATTCATAGCTGACGTAGCCAGATGCATAGCTTTAGGTCCCTGCGCCAGCTTATTCAGAAATTCTTCCATCCCATCTGCGGCCACAGCTTTACTGATACCGCCTTGTATTGCCATACCTTCTAAAGCATATATTTTTTGCTGGTTCTGTAAACCGGTCAGATGAAGCCTTTGCAGAGGAGAGGCCATAGCACTTTGAAATTTTTCTATATCTTCCAAACTCATTCCGGTCGAATAAGCCATTTTCTGTACAGCGTCCAGACCGGCTGATAATTCAGTATCTTTCAGCTTATAAGTTTGCATCAGCCCATTGGCAACAGAAATATCCTCAATTTTTTTACCGAATAATGCATTAAAACTGGCTATTGACTTCATACCTCCCTGAAGTAGCGAATCATCAGACATATTAGCCATCTTCATATTAGTGGCAAGACTGGTAAAATCATTTTTATTTCCCCGCTGCTCAAGGCTTAGCTGTGCTGTTCGGGCATTAATCTGATCAAATCCGCCTAATCTGCCATCATTTTGCATCATAGCCTGCTTCAGCCCAGTTTCAGATGTTTCGCGCTCCATATAAATTTTTACAGACTTTTCAGCTGGTTTCATCAAAGCTTGCAGCGTGCTCTTAGTTTTGCTTAATTCACTACCGATTTTAGTGCGCTGCTCCAGAACCTTATTTTGTCTTTCAATTGCCTGAGTTAATTTATCCTGAGCATTACCCGCTTTAGCCGTCGCTGCTGAAAAACTATCAAGAGAGCGAATTTGTCCATGTAAACCTTGTAAAGCTTTTCCCATCTCCTCAACATGCCGGGTCGCTGTACTGATAGCAAAGCCAAAAGCCTTTACAGAACGGTGCACCTCACCAAAATCAGAAACGAATCCATTATCCATAACGGCACCAATATATTTTTCTCCAATTACCTAACTGTATTGGAATCTACTTATTTATATTATTTGTTGTTTCGATTACTGTGACTGTCAACTTATTATCGCTTCATAACCACGCTTATAAGCTTACAACAAGTTAACAGCACAGTTACTTCAGACAGCAACCAGTTATAGTTTGCTGTATTTGGCTTTAATCTGCCGGTTAGCCTGTTGCTGCCATTGCAAAATTTCCTCCAGAGACATTTCATCAATATCTGCCGGAGAAAAACCAAACCACCACGCTAAATCCGCAGCTGCCTGATAAAAACTATCCCAATCAGTGAGTACCCAGACAAAACTGACGCACCTGCGTGTAGTCCTCCCATGACAACTCATCAAAATCTTCACTTTGCAGACCAGATGCCATAGCCAAACACTGAGCTTCCTGTAATACTGCATTATCAGGATACTGTTCTGCAGCACGTTTAAAATCTTTAACCCGTACCCGGCGCAATGTCAGCTCCGTTATCGCACCACTTGGTGTTTGCAGTGGTTCCGCCAGTTTAATTACTTTGCCTGTACCCAATTGTTCTTGCAGATTTTGCGCTTCAGTTTGTGCCATATTTATTCCTCGACTAATCAATAATTACTGAATCAATTCAGCATATAAAAATATTTCAACCATAAAAAAGCTCACTCTGGCAATCAGAGTGAGCATTCAAATACATCAATACAAATAAAAATTACATACCAATATTTGCACGCATCTGCGCCAGCATATCCACACCATTTACCCGGTACTGATTGGTAAATGCGTTGTAATACAACACTTCACGACCAGACACTGTCTGATGAATTTCGGTAGCCTGAAAAGTGCTGGCGAATTCAGCTTTTTCTTTCGGTTTATAGGTTCCCAACGGATTTTTGCTGAAAGTTGCCATTACAGTCACGACCATCGGAGCCTCAGCTGCAAGTCCGGAAGCATTAAATGCCTGCACATTGGCACGAACCATTAGCTGACAAGCTTTGAAAGGATTATATACTTTTGTAAACACATCCGGATAAAAGCTATTCCAGGTGATTTCCCCTTCCAGTGCCTCAATCCCGCTAGGCAGTTTTACTGAACCCACCAGACCCAGACCTTTAGTTTCTGTCTGACCAACAGAAATATCCGGTAATTTAAACTGACTGGCACGGCCTAACTGACTATTACCATTAACATAAACATTGGCATTATAAATTGCATTAAATTCTGTCATAACTCTTTCCTAAGCGGCAGACTGGTTACTAATCAAATTAGCCAGATAAGTACGGGTCATCACACTGGTATTAGTGATACGTTCTGCAGGCAGTTTAGGCGTATAGTCATACTTAATTGGTACCTGCCCTTTACTGAAAGCATCAGCCAGATCATAGTCATAATCCAGGCTGACACTAAAACCAACAATACTCTTCAACGTACCCAGATAGGTGCGCACCGTACCCAGAAGGCTGTCAATCAGCGCATCATCAATAGGCAAATCAATATACTGTAACTGAGCACGGCGAATTGATTCATTAATCAAATCGCCGGTACGCTGTGCAGTTTCAAAGTTTTTAATATGTGTTACTGTCGGGAAACAGGCCAGACGGTTACCCCATAAGCGGAAACCAGTACCATAACTGTTAAATACCGTCGTAATACCCTTTTCATTCAGACGATTGGTTTCTGCCTGCGGATCATCAATACGTGCAGTCAGCGAAACCTCCATACCCGTTACACCGGACAGTTCACGATTGGAAATACTGAACCAATAACCCTGTTCAACATCAGTTCGCATCCGTAAACCGGCTGCATGAGTAGCCAGACTTTCCAGCTCACCACTGGTACCGGTAACATAGGGATAAAATAATTGCGCCCGATCCGAAGACGTCTGGAAATTAATATTACCGAGCGAACCGCGCCCCTGAACAGCCTGGGTAAGCGTTGTTCCTTTCGGTGCAGCAATATAGGCAATAGCTTCAAGCTTATCAGCCAGAGTAACCATAGCTGCCGCCACAGTCGCTTCCGCATCAAACTGAGGCACAATAATAATTTTTGCATCTGCTCCCAGCCGGGTAAAACCTTCCGTAAGCAGCTCCATCCCTTTGCGTTTACCGGTAGCTGCCTCGTAACCGCCGATAATATCCTTTGAAGTTACCTTACTTGGATCAAGATAAGTATAACTAATAGATACATCTGAACGCATTTGAACAAAAGTCAGCTCACCTGTTTCATTATTCAAAGCATAGTCAGTACCCTCTGATAATGTCTGATTACCAGCCAGAACTGTATAACCTGCCTGTACAGCCGGATGTGCTGTTTTCGCAGTCAGCGTATCACCGTCAATAACCAGTAACTCAGAATCAACGACCGTTTTATGTTTATCCGGATCCAGTACATTCACTACATAAGCAACACCAGACTGATAACGAGTCCAGATATTGGCCGCATCAGGTAAAGTGAAACCTGCACCAGTCAGCAAACCGAACTGACTGAAATCTTTAACAGTCTGACATACAGTTAACTCATTAACCGGGCCAGACATACCGGTACCGACAATTGCAGTAATTGCCCCGTCTACGGTATAGACAGGACTGCTGCCACCATCAATACGAATTGTTTCAACACCATGCAAATAGGCTGCTGCCATGATGATTTTTACTCCTTCGAAATTACAGAATGTGAAATAGCTCTGGCCTTAATCTCACCACGAGTTGGTATAGACTTGACCAAATTTTGCTGATTAATCACCGGACGCTGCTCCACCTGAAGTGTCTCGGTGCGAGCGCGTAACCGGTATTGCCAGACTCCGTCGGCCTCACCCAGAAAGCGCTCACTCAACAATCGGATTTGCTGGCAATGTTCAGGCTGGAATCCCACTAATGCCAGACGTAAAGAATCGAGTAAATCCAGAACACCGTTTTCACCATCCAAAGCACGTGCAAAAACAGTAAAACGCAATTGCAAATGCCTCTCCTGTACAATCAGATCCGTACTGCGCGGCTTTTTAAATTTACTGCGCTGATAACCGATTAAGACCGTACCCAGCGAATGAACAAACTGATAATTCTTTAAACTATTAGGCATCAGTTGTACTGAATATTTTGGCAATGCATGCTGAAGATGTGTCTGCACATCATTTAAAACAGAACAGGTTAAATTCATCCAGTACTCTCCATACATTCCGGCAGGCACAAAAAAACCTCACAATCAAAATTGTGAGGGAAATAAATATTGCGACTAAACAGTTTACAGCTTAAACCTGCCAGCAAAAAATCAATAAAATATTACAAAATCAAATTGTCATCTTTAACAAAGATGACATTCAGAATATGAATATACAAAAAAGTATAAACATTAAAATGACAAAAGCATTTTAAATAACAGCTATAAAAAAAGCTGCATTCGCAGCTTTTAATCATAATTTGGCGGAGAGGAAGGGATTCGAACCCTCGATACGCTATTCACGTATACACGCTTTCCAGGCGTGCGACTTCAACCACTCATCCACCTCTCCGTGAGAATGGAATTGCGCGCATTATAACGAGAGCGTATCTTTCTGGCAAGAACTTCAGCAATTCGGCCACTATAAAATCAGTGATAACAATCCTGCCGCAATCAGAGGTCCGACCGGTACTCCGCGTAAAAAAGCCACACCAATAATGGTGCCAATCATTAAACCAGTGACAATAGTCGGATTAACCTGCATCAGATGAACACCGCGTCCGCCCAACCATGCCACCACTATACCTACCGCTACCGCAGCCATGGTTTTCCAACTGGTTACCAGAGCTGCAATTTGTGCGGGCTGAACCTTACCAGTAATTAAAGGAGCCAGTACCCCTATCATAAGTAACATAATACCCAGTTGCACACCGTATTTTTCCAGTACAGGTGCATATTTAAGCAAAGGCGTTTGTTGCACCAGCAAAATAATCAGTGCAGAAATGGTTACAGAAGGGTTATGCCCGATAATACCCAAAGCCACAAACAATAATAGCAGCAAAGCATTTGCATTACTTGCCCAGAAAGACATATTCATCCCCTGATTTAAGATTATTGAAAATAAATACCCGTATCAATCCCATTGCAACAATATGGGTAACTGATACAAATGTACAAAACAATAAACCATAATCAAAGTCTGAGCAATTCATGCTTGTATATCAGAAATTTTTCCGACTTCATGAGGGTTTAAACGAGCCTCATCTTCCTGCCCCAATCCAACCAGACTGCGTAAACGTGTCATATAATCATTAACATCCAGCCCCTGACCATAACGTTGCGCCTGCCATAAAGTTTCAGCCAGAACTTCTATCATATCGTGTTCCGCTTTTACCCAGTCGCCTGCATATTGCTGACACAAACGCTGATGAATAGCAGCAATCCCGAAAGGCTGATCTATCGCTACCTGCTCCTGTACAGACAAATGCAAAGATAAATGCAGAAATGGATTAGTTTCGCCTTCTTCAGGCCGCCATACCCGGGTTAAATACTGCTCGATATTTTCCAGATAAGGTGCATATTCAGTGTGTGCAGCAACAATTCTTAACGCTTTTTGTTGCAGCGCATCCAGCAACTGCGGCTGCTGACGTTTACGCCATACATCCGCAAAAAAATGACGTACATCATTAGTATTGACATCATACATAACAGCACTCATTGCAGACAAAATAATGCAAATTATAAAACAATGACCTTATTACTGATAATTTATTACTTCTATCGCAACCAGTTTCTTCTTAATAATCCTTATTTCTGTAACAGCACATATTTTCAAAATAGATTAATAATCGGACATCAATAACTATTCATTTAATTGTATATCAATCAAAATAAAGAAAAATTAGCTGATGTATACAGTAATTACTGCTAGCCTTACCGCAGCTGAAATAATAAACAAATCATAGATTTTTTATTTTCTTATAAGACAGACTCATCCTATCAATTGGCATTATCAGATTGCCAGTACCGTAACTTCATAAAAAGCTGGCAAATAACATACGATATGAGTTAACTGTTTGCACTAAATGTGCTATGGCATACATTTTACCTGTACTGGTGCCGTTGTTCTTTCACAGTAAACTGCCCCCTTCGCATTAAGAACAATGTAATGAGGGATTTTCTCATACGCACAAACTACTGATGGATCCCTTAATGTATCCAGAACCCATACTTCTTTGTTTTTTTTATACTCAGGCACTAATGATGCTTTCATACATACTGGACCATCATATACCATGACTTCAGTAAGTTTATGAATACCATGTCCGTCAGAAAATGTTGGTGGACAACTCACAACAGGAGTCTGAGCATAGCAATTAATTGATACTACGCCAAGTAACGTGCTAATAAATAATGCTAATATTTCTTTATTATTTGATAACATATAAATTAATATCTTTCATTTTGAGTACAAGCATTAATTTTTCAAACTCAAAATCGCATCACTTTCATAATCTACTATTTCATTATTCACTGAATCGACACTCCTTTTTGGCTTAAATAATCTGCCATGATTAGTTATATTCCAAATCCAAAAAGATGCAGCTAAGTTATTTCTATCCGATAAACTAATCAAGATTATATTAAATGATTAAGGCATACATCTTGCCTGTAAAGGTTTATCGGTAACTTCACAAAAGCTCGCGCCCTTTGCATCAAAAACAATATAATGATTAGCTTTAGCGTATGTGCAGATTAAAAAAGGGTCATACTTCGTTCCAAACACCTTCCAATATTGTTTATCTTTTTTAAATTCTGGCTTTAGTTCAGCATTTAATTCAACCGGTCCATCGAATACTCTGGCATTCTTAAACTGGTAAACATTATGCCCGTCAGAAAATGTTGACGGGCAACTCACAACAGGAGTCTGGGCCAGACAATTAATTGATACAATATTAAAAAATAAAGCCAATAAATACTGAGGCAATTTTCGATTATTCAATAGTATAAAATTCATGCTAATCATAAGTAAATCTTTAAGACTTCTTTGATGATTTATAAAAATTATTTAGGCATACATTTTACTTCTACTACTGGTGCATTTGTTTTTTCACAATAAGCTGCTTCCTTCGCATTAATAACAACGTAATGACGGGTATTCTCATACGTACAAACTAATGAAGGTTCCCTTAATGTATCTAAATCCCATACTTCTTTATTTTTTTTATACTCAGGTACTAATGATACATCCATACATACTGGACCATCATATGCATAAACATCATCAAGCTTATGAACACCATGCCCGTCAGAAAATGTTGACGGGCAACTCACAACAGGAGTCTGGGCTAGACAATAAATTGATACAATATTAAAAAATAAAACCAAAAAATACTGAGGCAATTTTCGAGTATTCAATAGTATAAAATTCATGCTAATCATAAGTAAATCTTAAAGACTTCTTTGATGATTTATAAAAATTATCTAGGCATACATTTTACTTCTACTGGTGCATTTGTTTTTTCACAATAAGCTGCCCCCTTCGCATTAATAACAACGTAATGTTCAGTATTTTCATACGTACAAACTAACGAAGGATCCCTTAATGCATCTAAATCCCATACTTGTTTGTTTTTTTTATACTCAGGTACTAATGATACCTTCATACATACTGGACCATCATATGCATAAACATCATCAAGCTTATGAACACCATGTGCGTCAGAAAAAGATGATGGACAACTCACAACAGGAGTCTGGGCATAGCAATTAAACGAAATTAGACCAAGAAAATAGATTGAAAATAATATCGCATTTTTTTGTTTATTCAATAACATAAAATTGATCCCCGTCATTAGAAACATAGCCATGTCCCTTAAATTTGATCTGGCGAGTGTGTAAAGGTGTATCATTCCATTGATCGTAAACGGTAATAGCAATAGCTGTTTGACTAACGTAAATTGCAGCATGACCATAATATTTACCGTTACTATTAAATGTTGCTATAGCAGTACCAGATTTAATACTAATGTTTTCTTTAACTCTGGCGCCTTTTTTCCAGTTAGCAGTCTGCCCTGCTCTTGTAAAATATTTCACTACAGCAACACATTCACGTGATTCTCCAACCCAAATACCAAGCTTCTTAAGCTTAGGATTTTTTTAATTTATCATTTTCAAAACAATCTTCTCAACTTTTTTCAGATCCGCAACATAAAGTATATATAATCCTTTAATTATATTTTCTTAATTTTTATTAATTTACATAGTATTTCAACTATTTTATTAGAGACTTAATTTTATTGCAATAAATTGTTATCTTTATAATATTTAAATATTAAATCTTAAACTTATAAAAATAACACAGAATAAACGTTTCTTAGATTGTTGTTTTATTAAATAATAAAAATTATCAATATAATTTATCATTTTTTTTGGAAGTGAAGATTATTTTCCTGGGAAAAGAGCCGATAGCATAGATAACTATGCAAAATCACCAAAAAAAAGTATAATAACAAAACCATCTGGGGGCGACCTTGGTTTCGACGGGGGTTGCAAAGCAGATGCGTGCATACCGGGGTCTCAGATTCCCGTTAAACACTGAATTTATATAGTCGCAAACGACGAAACTTACGCTTTAGCCGCTTAAGGCTAAACGTTGCAGCGGTTCGCCAATGGGCCGTGTGAGGCAACTCACCGCAACGACATTCACATTGGCTGGTTTAATGTCGTGTTGCCTGGCATTAAATAAGATTTATGGCAACTGGTTTACAAACAGCCTGTCTGTCGGCGGTTTGTGAATAAGATTCGAAGTTGGCAAGACTAAGTATGTAGATCGCTCTGTAGAGGACTTTCGGACGGGGGTTCGATTCCCCCCGCCTCCACCACCAATTAAATTCAATATTTCACTATATTTTTAATTTATAAAAGCATAATAATGCTGATTTAAACAGTTTTTTAAGTATTCTCTTTGCTGAAAACGCAAAAAAGCTCCCAAGCGGGAACTTTTATTATCATCAGCTGTTTAAGGTGAAGCATACCTATTAATTACTTACTATTGTAATCACCTTTTATACAATAGTCAACAATTAAATTTTAACTATAAGATTTAAATTTAATTAATTGATATTTAAAACATTTATTAAAAATAACCCATAATCAAATTATATTTATTTCACTGAAAAAACAAAATTCTAATTTCAAGTAAGCTATGATAAATATCTATAAAATCAGTCTCCAAATAAGCTAAACATTACTAGATTATTACACATTTATAATTTTATAAGAGACTACTATAATCAACATTTATAATTAGCTATTTATTAGGAAATTATAAATTATTCTGATAAATTGTAGCGATAAAAATGATATTTTTTATCTTTATATAGTAGTCTTTGATTATTAAATTTCAAAATGAGGGTAATCCTTACTGCTACTCCAATCTCCGCCCCACTTAATTTTTACCCTCAGCTCAAAAGCAGCCTGCTTCATGGCAACCGCAATTGTGTGGAATTTTTTCAAATCATTCCAGTCAACTGGGTAAGGAACCAGATCAATTGCCTTACCAGTACAATGTTTGCTTGCAAACGGATCATTCAGCCAAGTTACTTTACTCAAATTTGGCTGTGCGTATTTCGCCGGTACTCCTTTCTGACTACACTGCTGAATTGTACGACCCTTACCGTAATTGATACAGCATTGTTCACGAGTTCTTCGACCTTCAGTTATCATAAAATCCTGACTGGTCAATTCAATCGCCCGTTTTACTACCCTGACTAAATCGGGATCTACTCCATACAAACGCTGTAATGATCGATTACTCAATTTATACATTTTATTATTCCAAAAAAAGCAGCCCAAAGGCTGCTTGTGATATTAAATTTATTTTTATTTTTTTGTTGATTCATCACTACCAACAAATTTTTCAGCTTTTTTGCTAACAATATCAATTATGCGCTGTGCCAGTTTTGGTGCTGCAGCTTTAAATGCATCAAGAAATGCTGTTGTAGACATACCTGCAAATACACCAACTCCGGCAAAAAGCCATGGATGTTTCTGCGGGAAAAAATAATCAGTTATTGCCGCAGCAAAGATCATTCCCAGCAAGACAAATAAAATTGTCATAAACCAGCCATAGCGTTTGTAATCGGTAACCAGTAAAGAACCAGCCAGCCCGCCTGTCAGCGCAAATAAAATACAGATCGAAAAAGCATCTTTCACTAAATCCATATTTTATTGTCCTTTATGTTTTGAATCTTCAATCCGTTTTGTATAGTTAATCAAATTACGACCTGCCAGTGCACATACCACTGCTAAAACCGGATAGGTGGTCATACCGGTCGTTAACGGCGGATAAGATGCTAAAAATGTAGCTGATATCACAGCCCAGATTAAAGCAGATAGAATTAATAAATATCCAGATAAAACATGGCATCGATTAGATTTAAATATTGTTATAATTAGCTGAAGTAATGCCACACTAAGCAGCAATACTTCCAAAGTGAAAGGTTGTAGTAATAAAAAACCTTTATAAAGCTTCAGATTAAATACCTCACTCCCGCCTAAAATGAATATTCCGGCAAAACCTATCATAATCAGAGCACTGGTAACAGTAATTACACGCGTACCTGTATCAAATAACCATTTTTGTAATTTATCCGGTAAAAATCTTAAATCAAGCAGAGAATAAAGTAACTGAAGTATCAATTCAACATTTCTCATAAATCAACTATCATATCCTTTAAAAATGAAAGCTGGTTAAAACCAGTTTATTAATTATTTTATATTTCATAATATTTTCCAATTTATTGAGTCAATCTTTATTTCCCCTTTCTAAATATAAATAAATTTAATTTTATATTATTCTGATTTATTTATTATTTTTTAAATTAAAAATACTTATTATTTTTTCTTAATATTCATTTTATTCAGATGTATCAGCCATATCCGGAATTTTTTTATAAATTAAATTTCAGGATATGGCTATAACTATACAGTCAGATTATTACATTAACTTAGCTAAACAATCCCGGGCAAAATCTTTAGCTGCAGATTCAGGCATTTTTTCAAATAAAGGCAAAAAAGCTTTATGACATTTATTGAATACTTTGTCCATTTCATAAGCAAATTCATGAATATCACATTCATATTTACTGCCCATAATACGAAATACCGGAAACAAGTGCTCATACATCAGACGCATTTTTTGCGAACAAGCAAATGATTCATATAAACTAGCTAATATTGACGATGGAACAGTAATTTCATCGTTATTATTTTTAGCTAACTCGGTACTACTGATACTGGCTTTTTTTACGGCAACACGACTTAACAGACAAATAACATCTACAAACTTGGATGAAGGCACTTTTTCATAGCTAACTCCATACCGTGCTTTCACAGCCTGCCATAATGACATTGCCAGCTCAGCTTGTTTGTCTTTAGATACAGCCAGTACTAGTTGTTTATGTAAAGCCTTAATAATGCTAATCTGATTAGGTAATAGCCCAGTACAGCCACTTTCTTTCTTATCTACAACACTGCCGGATCTTTTTGCAGCCTGTGGTTTACGCCAGTGTTTCTGAATAGCTTCAGCACACTCACTTTGATAAGTAAGAACTAGTTCTTTGAGATTGCTTTTAACTTTTTTGGGATTAATACTTTGCAACCAGTTAGTCAATTTCTTTAATGGAATAACCAGAATTTTTTTGGTTCCGTTTTTTACAGGAATAGATAAAAAACCACAACCATATTTTTGATAACATCCTCTTAATTTACGATGTTGTGTAGACCAGTCTAAACCAATTCCATTAACCACTGATTTCATACATACATAAATTGTGTTCTTAACTTTAATGGTAGCCAGACTACTCCCATAAAAAGCAACAAATGTGATACTATTATTCACTTCAAAACTCCTTAATTTACCTTGGGGATTTTTGTTCACTTAATACCTCAAAGGCTGCCACCTTTGAGGTATTTTCTTTTCAGATACTAATATTTAAATATATTTAAAAATTTTAACCTTTACGTTATATAAATTATTTGATAATTAAAAAATATTTGTTTCCATATACTTTAAATTTAAAATCTAGTAGTAGTGCCGTTTCTATATAATTTAAGGTAATATACCCCTTTAAATGATTATTAAATATAACCACTTATGGCTATATTAAAATCTCTGAAAGATAATTACAAGCACTTTATGACCTTTAATGACTATTTTTTATCATCTATAAATTAATTTTTATCTATTAATATATTATGTTCCTATTATGAAATTTGCAAAACAACTTAAAAATGCCAGACTTGCAGCAGGGCTTTCTCAAAAAGAATTAGCTCAGAAAACCAGTATCACACCATCACTGATATCCAGATATGAATTGGGTAAAGTCGTACCGAGATTAGACACAGTTAATAAAATTATGAACATATTAAATTTTCAGCATACTGAAAATTTACCCCGAAATCATTACAATAATGGAGTCTTTTTGAGTATCCCTCCATTACCTATTCAGCATACAAATATTGAAACGACCCACATATCCATACTAAAAGAAGATTTAAATAACCATAATTTTCAGATAGAAAATTTATTTTATGCAACAATGAGCGGAAGCTCTATGCAAAATCTGCTCAATGACGGTGATAAATTCATTATTGATATTTCTCAGAAACAACCAGTAGATGGCAAAATTTATGCCTTTAATCAAGGTAACTTATTCAGAATTAAGATACTGCAAAACTTGCCAAATCAACAAATACGTCTGAAAAGCTATAATAATTACGAATATCCTGAAGAAATTGTCGCATTAAGTGAAATAGAACTAATCGGTCAAATCATTTATAGAGCAGGTTATATAACATTGTAATCAAAACATTAAGTAATAATTTTATTCAATTTATGAAATATCAGCCGAGTGTCTGAATATAGTCTCCGGCTCATTATAATATAATTAACATTTGTAAACAAAATATTAATGTAAATAATATTACTATTTTTTCATTTATTGAGAGAATATATTTCAATACAAAATGCTTATGTATTATTATTTAAGTTTTCTGATACAGAAAATCATAAAACCAGATATATTTGAACAAGTATACTTACAATTTTATTTCAATATTCACATATAAAATTTCTAAAATGAACATTTTAATCTTAAATCTGTATTTAGCAAGGTAAATCTAGTTTGAATAACAATTAATTTAAAGTATTGGTAGCACTAATAATTTATACAATTATATAAACTATATAGGATAAAAAAGATGTTCAGTGCCATTCAATATTTTTTCATAATACTTTAATGAAAACTTCCATAATTAAGATATGAACTCTCCTCAAATTTAATTAAATAAATTAAATTTATTTTTAAAATGAGTCTATTCAACCTGTAATCACTTTCTCAAAACGCAAAAAAGCCCCCTTTCGGGAACTTTATTTATCAGCTGTTCAAGGTTAAGCATACCTATAACTAATTTTTAACTTATTATAAAATATTGTATCGGATATGTCAAGAATTATAACGAAAATATTTTTCGAAATTGTTTTGAATCTTCATTTCCTGCCAGAAAAGCCACAAACTTTGTTCAATTGATTTATTCCAGTCTTTACTTGAGTAACGTCTCCGCTGATTCCGTTTAACTGTATTTTGATTCTGGCGTTTATATAAAGGACTTAGTTTGCAGTATTTGCTTGATAATAGAGCAAAGGCTTCACGATTCTTATAAAACAGATTTCCCATAGAAGTCTTCACCATATCATAAACTTCTGGTTGATAAGTAGGATAAAAAGTTTGCTGAACCCCTTTTGAAGCTGCCGGTGCCTGGTATTTCCATTCAATACTTCTGCAATGCCCTTTTTTAATAGTATCTTTCATACAATATTCATAAGCCCGTAAAACATTTTCAGCCAGGTCAACTTCAATTTTATAGTTTGTCATAGATATACCTTATATAAGTAAAGTACTGAAATCATTTTAAATAAATGTAAAATATAACAAGTTATTTCACTGATTCAATTTATTATTCAATTTATATTTATCATTTTTAAACATATAATCTGATTAAGTGTTAGTTTGAAATTTAGAGTAAAATCATACAGTTCCCTTTTCATATTGTAGGCACTCTCTTAAAATTAAAATTGGTTATAGATAATATTTTACAATTTAATAAATATATTTGTTTATACCTAATATAAAATCTATAATTTAAAAAATCTTTATTAAATTTTCGTTAATATTAAGTCAATAACTAATAAAATGCAAATCATTGCCTAACTATATACCTACTAAATAAGATTAGGCAAAAATAAGGATGATTATGTATACAGGTAAACAATTAGGTGAAGCCATCAAATCTGCAATCGAACTTAAAGGTGTACGCAAAGCTGATGTAGCTCGAGCTTTCGGGATAAAACCACCATCTGTAACCAGTTGGATTCAGACTGGTCGTATTGATAAGGCACATATCGATAAGTTGGTTTCTTATTTTGCCGATGTAGTGAGACCAGAACATTTTGGTATTGGATCATTCGAAACAAATGAAATTTTGTTTAATAGTTACAAAGTTCCTTTACTATCATGGATAGACGCCACTAAACAATTAGATAGTAATACTTTGCTAGAGACTAATCTCATATGGGTACCAACATTACGTAAACACAGTAATCAGGCATTTGCGCTTGAAATTAAAGGTGATAGTATGGAACCTGAATTCACAGCCGGTGATAAAATCATTGTAGACCCAGAAAGACCGATAAAAGACGGCTGCTTTGTTGTTGTATGCGAAAATAACAATAAGGCCATGTTTAAGCAGTATATCAGTGAGGGTAGCTATCATTATCTCAAACCTCTCAATAACCGTTATCCGATTATTGAGATGTCTGACCACATTACTATATGCGGCGTAGTGGTCGAAAAATTTAAAATATATATTTAAAATATATATTTAAAGAACATCGCCTGATTTTAAAAAATTTGAAGCTAAATATAGAGAATAATAGTGTAAATTTTTTATTACAATTGTTTAGTTAGCATTTGATCTAACTGCAATTAGTAAATATGGGTGTATTATCTCCTATTATTTTGATAAAATCAAGACCTTCAGAAATGATTTTTATTCATGTATTTTTTTGTTTTTAAAAAATTGAGTACTATGAAAACTGACTTATAATTTATTGTTTTCTATTTGTAAAATAGTTATTTTTTTACCTATTATAAAATTTATAAAATTGAATCCCTTGAAATCAGAATATTAATACAAAAAGATTAGTTTTAAATTTAATATTGTAAAATAAACTGATTAATAGTACTCATAAGACATGATTTTTTCATTTTATTTATAAAGTTATTATTGAGATTTCGCGAACATATTTTTTAATGGTATCTCGGCAAAATTCTGGGACTATAAAGATTCAGATCTTAAGCCGTTGCACATTAGCAGAGGCGGAATATTAAATTTTATTATTTTGAATTTGACTTAAGTTACTGCCATGTATGCTTGCTGTACTTTTAGTTCCATCATGTTAGCAATAGTCACAAACGAAATATAGTGATTCAAATTATTTATTTGCCTAAAAATTTCATTAAAATACCCATTACTTGTCTTTAAAAAGCTGAGATATCCATCTCATCTTTTTAGATTTTCAGTAAATACCATTAAGCAGCAGCCAGATTAAACAACAATGTATAGAAAATTAACATTTATTCATGTAATATAACCTTTGTTGTTAAATCCCCTTTAACATCCTTCAGCCCTCAAAGAATTGTCTCTTATGAGGGCTTTTTTTACTCAAAGAAAAAAGACATAGCGCATTACCCTGCAGAAAATCTGAAGAGAGAAAATCTCGCATTTCAAGAGTTTTTTCCTCTTTAGTATTCAAGTACACTCATTTATTGTTTTTTTTATTGTGTTTTTCATTACATCAAATTTTGTTTTGTTTATCTATTTCTCGACAGAACAATTAATTAAATTAATTCAATTCTATTTAGTTTAATTTATAATAAATAAGGCAGTACTGAATACCAGTACTGCCTTTTTTTTAGAAACTATTTAATAACGTCTGCTTCTGACCAGCTGTGTTTTACGCTTCAGATAGACTAAAGTACCAAATCCGCTCCAGATATGCACCAGACGGGTAAATGGAAAGATTACAAATACACTCATACCCATAAAGAGGTGTAATTTAAAAATCGGGCTGACATGCGCAATAATATCCGCTGCACCGCCTCTGAATGTCACAATATGCTGAGCCCACTGCATAAGACTAATCATTTCTGCTCCGTCCAGATGATGAGCGGAAACATGGATAGTACCCAGCCCCAGACAAAGCGTAATCAGCAACCAGATTAATACCAGTTTGTCGCGCCAGCTACTGTTAGCCAGTAAACGTGCACAGCTGAAACGCCGGTAAATAAGCATCAGTAATCCGATTAAAGCAAGTGTACCCATTATTCCGCCGGCAATCATTGCTGTCAGCTGCTTGGCTTCATGAGTAACACCAAGTGTATCCCAAACTACTACAGGCGTAAGCAAACCGACCAGATGTCCGAAAAACAGTCCGAGTACACCAATATGAAACAGAATATTGCCAACTCGCAGCAGACGCGGATAAAGCAGCTGGCTTGATTCAGACTTCCATGAATACTGATTTGTATCAAAACGAATCAAACTGCCCAGAAAAAAAATACTGGCGGCAATATAAGGAAAAATGCCGAAAATAAATTGATTAAGATAATACATGCTGTCTCCCGGCTAACTGAATTTTTTATTGCGGAAAAATTGCACTTCCTGCACAGACGGCTGATTTAATAACGGTTCCAGTCCTTCTGCTGTTGGTCCGAATTTTTCCAGAGCTTCGTCCATATTGCGTACTGGTGCAGCCTGTAATGGCTGCGGTTTAACTGGAGATAAAGCGACAACTGCATCCATAACCGGTGCATACACTGATTTACTCTGATGCAGGTTGTCAGCTATATAGCCAATCACATGGACTGCATCAGCAAGTAAATTTTTGGCTTCATCTTCGGCAACATGAGACAAAAATTCTAAAAATAAAGGCAGATAATCCGGCAATTCATTATCGGCAGGTTCAAAGCCGTGTTTCTGATATTCTGCCAGTAAATCGACCATCGCCTGACCACGGATGCGATCTTCTCCATGCAGATGTTCAAACATGTGTAAAGCATGTTTGCGACTGCGATCAAAAGTAGCTACATATACTTCTTGAAGATCGATTTCATCATGCGTGCGTAAATGTTCAAAAAATGGCTGTAATACTGAAATCTGATTAGCAGATAACTGATCGGCCAGAATTGAATGCAATTCATCCGTATGGTCTAACCATTCCTGCCTTGGATAGCTTAGTAAAATGGATAAAATTTTATACATTTGTCTGTCCTATGAGGCCGACTGACGATTATTTTTCTTACGCAGTCCATGAAAAATAATCGGTGAAGCTTTACGTGTACCAAACAGGCTTTCTTTGCTGTGGCCGTTATGGCAGCCATCTCCAAAAGAAAATCCGCAACTGGCTTTTTCCTCAAAAGTATTGCTGACCAGTTCTTTATGTGCACTTGGAATGACAAATCTGTCTTCATAATTGGCAATTGCCATTACCTGATACATTTCTTCAATTTGTGCAGCACTCAAACGATGTCCGGACAATTCCTGTAATGCCTGCTCTTCAGAATAAATATTTTTGCTGCGCATGTATTTACGCATATCAATCATGGTTTGCAGCGCATTAATAATTGGTTCGGTTTTACCGGCAGTGAGCAGATTGGCCAGATATTCAATCGGAATTCGCATATCTTTTATTTCCGGAATCAGACCATTCTGACCAATAACACCGGATTCAACCGCAGACTGAATTGGTGATAACGGCGGAATATACCAAACCATCGGTAAAGTACGATATTCTGGATGCAACGGAAATGCCACTTTCCATTCAACCGCCATTTTATAAACCGGCGAATTCTGAGCTGCCTGTATCCAGTCTGCCGGAATTCCCTGAGCCAGTGCTTCTTTGGCAATTTCAGGATCATTCGGGTCAAGAAAAATATCCAGTTGCTGTTCGTATAAATCCTGAGGATTTTCTATCGCAGCACTCTCACTGATCCGGTCTGCATCATAGAGGAGTACACCGAGATAACGTATTCTGCCAACACAGGTTTCTGAACAAATTGTCGGTTGACCGCCTTCAATGCGCGGATAACAGAAAATACATTTTTCCGCTTTGCCTGCCACCCAGTTGTAGTAAATCTTTTTATAAGGGCAGCCAGAGACACACATACGCCAGCCACGGCATTTATCCTGATCAATCAGAACAATCCCATCTTCTTCACGCTTGTATATTGAACCGGACGGACAACTGGCCACACAGGCTGGATTCAGGCAATGTTCACACAAACGCGGCAAATACATCATAAATGTATTTTCAAAAGCAGCGTAGATATCTTTCTGAATGCCATCAAAAAGTTTATCTTTAGAACGCTTGGCAAATTCACCGCCTAAATCATCTTCCCAGTTCGGTCCCCAGTGAATTTTATCCATTTTCTGCCCGGTTAATACCGAAACAGGCCGTGCTGTAGGCGGTGTTTGCATCAGCGGGGCATTTTGCAGATGCTCATAATCATAGGTAAACGGTTCATAATACTGGTCAATAGCCGGCATATTAGGGTTGGCAAAGATATTGGCCAGTACTTTGAGACGATTACCCTGCTTCAGTTTCAGCTTGCCTGAATTTTCACGTACCCAGCCACCTTTATACTGTTCCTGATCCTCCCAGTTTTTCGGATAACCGATACCGGGTTTCGTTTCTACATTATTAAACCAGGCATATTCAACCCCGTCACGACTTGTCCATACATTTTTACAGGTAACAGAACAGGTATGACAGCCAATACACTTGTCCAGATTTAACACCATTCCGATTTGTGCACGAATTTTCATGATTGTGTCCTTTTTATTCTGTCACCGGTGTTTTGGCCGGTTGATCCAGCCATTCCACTCTGTTCATTTTGCGTACTACGACAAGCTCATCACGGTTGGTACCTACCGTACCGTAATAATTAAAGCCCCATGATAATTGAGCATAACCACCAATCATATGCGTTGGCTTCATAACTACTTTAGTGACTGAGTTATGAATACCTCCGCGTTTACCGGACAGCTCTGAACCGGGCACATTGACAATTTTTTCCTGTGCGTGATACATCAGAATCATGGTTTCAGGTACTCGCTGACTTACCACTACCCGTGCGGTCAGCGTACCATTCACATTGAATACTTCCACCCAGTCGTTATCTTCGAGACCGGCACGTTTAGCATCAATTTCAGAAACCCACACATGCGGACCACCGCGTGATAAGGTCAGCATGCGTAAATTATCTGAATATGTACTGTGAATACCCCATTTCTGATGTGGTGTGATGAAATTCAGTACGATTTCAGGGTTGCCGTTGCTTTGATGGCCTTTCACGTTCAGCGTGGTTTTCAGATCTACAGCCGGACGATAGGAAACCAGTCCCTCACCAAACAGCCGCATCCATTGATGATCCTGATAAAACTGCTGCCGGCCGGTTAAGGTGCGCCATGGAATCAGTTCGTGCACATTGGTATAACCAGCGTTATAGCTGACTTTTTCACTTTCCAGACCAGACCAAGTGGGTGATGAAATAATCTTGCGCGGCTGTGCCTGCACATCGCGGAAACGGATAGCATCATCTTCACGGGCAATGGCCAGATGAGTATGGTCGATACCTGTATTTTTTGATAAAGCTTCCCATGCCTTAACTGCCACATGGCCATTGGTCTCCGGAGCCAGTGTCAGAATCATTTCCGCAGCATCAATAGCTGTGTGCAGTTTCGGCTGGCCTGTGGCCACACCTTCGGATTGGGTGTTGTTAAGTTTGCGCAGTAAATCTACTTCTGCACCAGTCTGCCAGCTAATACCTTTACCACCATTACCGATTTTTTCCAGCAACGGTCCTACTGAAGTGAATTTGTCATAAATAGCACCATAATCACGTTCAACCACGGTCATTTTCGGCATGGTTTTGCCCGGTACCGGTTCACATTCACCCAGTTTCCAGTCTTTCGGGTCAAACGGCTGTGCCAGCTCTTCTGGACTGTCGTGCATCAATGGTGTTAATACCAGATCCTTACGTACACCCAGATAATCTTTGGCAGTTTCGGAAAATGCTTTCGCCAGACCACGATAAATATCCCAGTCAGTTTTACTTTCCCAAAGCGGTTTTACTGCCTCACTAAGCGGATGGATAAACGGATGCATATCCGAAGTGTTCAGATCATCTTTTTCATACCAGGTGGCTGTAGGCAGCACAATATCTGCATACAGACAGGTAGTGGACATACGAAAATCCAGTACGGTAAGTAAATCCAGCTTACCCTCAGCTGCCGGACGCACTTGTACATCAATCGGCTTAATAGCATCGGTTTCATCACTCATCAGTGCATTTTGTGTGCCAAGCAGATACTTGAGAAAATACTCATGCCCTTTACCGGATGAACCAAGAATATTGGAACGCCAGACAAACAGATTACGCGGGAAATTCTGCGGATTATCCGGATCAGTACAAGCCATATCCAGTGCGCCCGATTTCATCTGCTCAACAGCAAATGCAATCGGATCTTTACCTTGTGCTTCTGCGTCACGGGTCACATCAAGCGGATTACGTCCCAGCTGCGGAGCAGAAGGCAGCCAGCCCATTCGTTCAGCTTTAACGTTGAAATCCAGCTGACTCATATCAGCCATCTGACCAGCATGGGTTGGCGCAATAACTTCCGACATCTTAAGTTTTTCATGCCGCCACTGGCTGGTGTGTGCATAGAAGAAAGAAGTACCATTCATCTGGCGTGAAGGCCGGTTCCAGTCTGCAGCAAAAGCCAGAGGGGCCCAGCCGGTTTGCGGGCGTAGTTTTTCCTGACCGACATAATGACACCAGCCGCCGCCGCTCTGACCGATACAGCCACACATCATCAGCATATTAATAATGCCACGATACGCCATGTCCATGTGATACCAGTGATTCAGACCGGCACCCACAATTACCATACTGCGACCATGTGTTTCATGTGCGTTTTGGGCAAATTCGCGTGCCACCTGAATCACCAGCTCCGGCTTCACGCCGGTATGTTTCTGCTGCCACAATGGTGTATAAGGCACATCAGCCAGATAATCATCGGTAACGCCATCACCACCAAAACCACGGTCAATACCATAATTGGCACACATCAAATCAAATACTGTTGTTACCAGTATTTTTTCGCCATCTGCATTAATTATCTGCTTAACCGGAATATTTTTAACAATGACTTCTGCTGCATCATCCCCGCCGAAATAATCAAAAGACACACCCATGATGGCATCATGATTATCTTTAAGTGATATCAGCGCTTTGATTTCTGTACTGTCAGATTTTTGTGCCAGCAGATTCCATTTACCCTGCTCACCCCAGCGAAAACCTATCGATCCTTTCGGTGCAACAATATCACCGGTATTTTCGTTGATAACCAGTGTTTTCCATTCAGAATGATTGCTTTCATCCAGCCCGCCTGCTATCTGGCTTGCACGCAGGAAGTAGCCCGGCAGCAGTTTACCGTTTTCCTGATTAATCACCACCAGATTAGGCATATCTGTCAGACGACGACAATAATCAATAAAATATTCTGACGGATTCTGCAGATGAAATTCTTTCAGAATCACATGCCCCATTGCCATTGCCAGAGCAGCATCTGTCCCCTGTTTTGGTGCCATCCAGATATCACTGAATTTCACCATTTCACCATAATCAGATGAAACTGCTACTGTTTTTGTACCTTTATAACGCACTTCAGTATAGAAGTGCGCATCCGGAGTGCGTGTCATGGGTACATTAGAGCCCCATACCATCAGATAGTTGGCGTTGTACCAGTCGGCAGATTCTGCAACATCGGTTTGTTCACCCCATGTTTGCGGGCTGGAAGGCGGTAAATCGCAATACCAGTCGTAAAATGACAGCGGTACACCGCCAATCAGACTCAGATAACGCGAACCGGCAGCATAGCTCACCATCGACATTGCCGGAATCGGAGAAAAGCCAATTACACGATCCGGACCAAACTCTTTAATTGTGAATGCATTGGCAGCAGCAATAATTTCATAAGCTTCTTTCCAGTCCAGACGGACAAAACCGCCCTGACCACGCTCAGATTTATATTTTTTCGCCAATTCCGGATTCTGAGTAATACTCTGCCAGGCCTCAATTGCATTCAGAGTCTGGCGTTTTTCACGCCACATACGCAGCAGAGAAGCGCGAATCATCGGATATTTCACCCGCTGTGCAGAGTAAACATACCAGCTATATGATGCACCACGCGGACAGCCCCGCGGTTCATGATTGGGTAAATCGGCACGTGTACGCGGGTAATCTGTCTGTTGCATTTCCCATGTAATCAAACCGTTTTTAACAAAAACGCGCCAACTACAGGAACCGGTACAATTTACTCCGTGAGTTGAACGTACAATTTTGTCATGCTGCCAGCGCTGGCGGTAAGCATCTTCCCATTCTCTGCTCTCAGCCACCACTGCCCCATGTCCGGCAGAAAATGTTTCTTTGGTTTTACGTAAAAAATTCAGTCTGTCTAAAAAATGGCTCATGAATTTGTGCTCCATAGAGGCAAAAGCCTCAAACAGTTTCTTATTGATTTATATTTTTTCTGCACCATTATCTATGACAATGGTGCGATCACTTCAAATTAACAACTCGTAACTGATTGTTTGCGAACATAAAACCAGTAATTAACTATCAGACAGCTTACATAGAAAACAATAAAGCCCCATAAAGCCACTGATGCGCTGCCTGTCGCCTCAATCGAAGAACCAAAACTTTTCGGAATCAGAAAACCACCATAAGCACCGATTGCGCCCATAAAGCCTAATACCGTAGCTGATTCTTTAGTGGCATGAGCTTCTGAGGTTTTAACATCGCCCTGATGCAGATGACGATGAAACTGAGAGAAAATCCGCGGCACCTGCGCATAAGTTGAACCGTTACCAATACCGCTAAAAGCAAACAGCAACATAAAACTACAGAAAAAACCAACAAAACTGCCTTCATTGCCGCCAATAGGCTGAAATACCAGAACACCAATGACCCCGACAATCATCATGGCATAGCTGATTTCGGTAAGTTTTGCCGCAGACATCTTGTCAGACAGCCAACCACCCACGACACGCAGTACTGCACCTACAAACGGACCTAAAAAGGCAAATTTAACTGCATCCAGATGCGGGAAAGAATGACTGATTAATAACGGGAAAGCAGCCGAAAAACCGATGAACGAACCAAACGTGCCCACATAAAGCCAGCATAAAATCCAGTTGTGCAACCGCTTGAAAATGACAAACTGTTCCTTTAGTGAGGAATGCATGCTGCCAATATCATTCATCCCAAACCATGCAGCCAGCGTACTGAGCACAATAAACGGTACCCAGATAAAACCAGCATTCTGCAACCAAACCTGTGCAGATCCCTGAGGCGTAGAAATTGTCTGAGACTCACCGCCCATTGCACCAAACAGACAGCTAGTAATCGCCAGTGGCACAGCAATCTGTACTGCGGATACGCCCAGATTGCCCAAACCGGCATTAATCCCCATCGCCTGACCTTTTTCCGATTTCGGGAAAAACAGACTGATATTGGACATAGATGAACTGAAATTTGCTCCGCCAAAACCACATAAAAGCGCCAGAATGAACATCGTTGTATAAGAAGTATTCGGATTCTGTACAGCAAAGCCCAAACCCAGCGCAGGAATCAGCAAACTGGCTGTAGAAATTGTCGTCCATTTGCGGCCACCGAAAATCGGAATCACAAATGAATAGAAAATTCGTAAAGTTGCACCTGATAATGCCGGCAAGGCCGCCAGCCAGAACAGTTCATTGCTGCTGAACTTAAATCCAACCAGTGGCAGTTTTACTACCGTCACACTCCATACCTGCCAGATGGCAAACGCCAGTAACAATGCAGGAACGGAAATCCATAAATTTCTGCGTGCTATTGCACGACCACCTGACTGCCAGAATTGTTGATCTTCCGGTCGCCAATCTTTTAAAACTTTACCCATATCAAACTCACTTTATTGGTGCTTAGGGTTTTTCAGAGAAAAATGCATCCAGATTAAACTGATACATACCGTGCCAAACATCAGCATGAAGGAGGTAGAACGTACACCTGTCCAGTCTACTAACCGACCAAACATAATCGGCAACAGAAAACCGCCCAGTCCCCCGGCCAGACCCACTACACCAGACACAGTACCCATATCATCCGGAAACTCATCAGAAATAAACTTAAATACCGAAGCTTTACCGATTGCCATAGCCACACCGACCACAAACAGCAGCACAGTAAATATCGTTGCATTTAAACCAATATGCATATCCAGATGACCACTTACTGTACGAATAGACATTTGTGTTTGCGGATAAGACAACAGAAAGAATGCAATTGCGCAAATCCACATTACAGCCCAGGTAACTTTATAGGCACCGTATTTATCAGACAGCCAGCCACCGAATGCACGCAGTACACCCCCCGGCAGAGAGAAGCATGCAGCCAGCAATCCGGCCTGTGCTAAGCCGAAGTTATATTCGTTAACATAGTAATTCACCATCCACAGCGAAATACCTACATAGCCGCCAAACACTACCGAATACAGCTGACTGTATTTCAGCACTTGCGGATTTTTCATTAATAACAACTGAGCTTTCAGACTTGGCTGTTTCGCAGAAGCTGCTTTAGGCTCCGGATAACTGAAAAACCAGAACAATACTGTAATGACCAGCAAAATTACGGCATATACACGGGGTACAGCCTGCCAGCCATATGCTGCAATTAGTGCAGGTGCCAGAAACTTATTTACGGCAGAACCGGCATTACCGGCTCCAAAAATACCCATTGCCAAACCCTGACGTTCCTTGCGAAACCATTTGGCCACATAAGGAGTACCAACAGAAAATGAGCCGCCTACTAATCCCAGCCACAGCGCAATCCAGAGAAACTGACTGTATGTGTGTGCATATTCAAGCAGCCAGACTGCCGGAACACATGACAGCATCAGCAGAAAAAATACAATACGGCCGCCAAAACGGTCAGTCCAGATACCTAAAGGTACCCGGATAAGTGATCCGGACAGTACAGGCATCGCTACCAGCAAACCAAATTCAGCTTCACTAAGTTGTAATTGTTTTTTGATAGGTATTCCCAAAACAGCAAATATCATCCAGATCATAAAACAGACAATAAATGCAATCGTGCTGGAAGTAAGCACTGTTACCGATTTTCTAACACCAGAATCCATTCTGTACCCCCATTAATAATTCTCTTTAGTGTACGTAATCACCTTTTCATATCCAATTAGTCATCCGATGCAAAATCATTAACCAGAAAGCACAACGTCAAATAAGCAAAAAGACCTATTGACAAACTCAATAGGCCTTTATCAAATTCTGATATTCAGTAGTTATTACCTGATACTCAACTCACTTGTTTATTTATCCAGACCATGCTCAATGGCATAGACAGCAGCCTGCACCCTGCTGGCTACATTTAATTTGCGTAAAATATTCTGAACATGCACTTTTATAGTGCTTTCAGTTACATCCAGATTACGCGCAATCACCTTATTACTATTCCCACGTGCCAGCCAGCGCAAAATTTCCCGTTCGCGCGGTGTCAGTGGTTCAGTAATTTTCTCGTCAGCCTGCTCCTGCCTGCGCAACCTTGTTACCAGCTTACTTGTCATTTCAGGCGATAACACACTATCACCGCTAATCGCTTTTTCAATACTATCCAGCAAAAATTCCGTATCAATATTTTTTAACAGATATCCGCGGGCGCCCAGTCGCATACATTCGAGTAAATCGCTACCGTCTTCAGATACTGTCAGCATCAGTACCACCTGCTGCGGATTATGATTTATCATCTGCGGTAGTGCTTCAAGTCCTCTCATTACCGGCATATCCAGATCAAGGAGTACGGCATCCGGCTGGAGCTGTTGCTGCATTTTTACCCCTTCAAGCCCGTCTGTGGCTTCACCCACCACCTCAAAACGCTCACAACTATCAATCAGTGCACGCAAACCACGCCGAAACAAAGTGTGATCATCGACAATCAGAATCCGGTACTTATTTTTATTAAGCATTATTAAATTCCCAAAAATTATTTCTGCGCATGAATATACTGACGCGGCACCATCAACTCTACACAGACCCCGTTATTTTCACGTGCAAATATTTTTAATTCTCCATTAATCTTGCCGGCTCGTTCTTTCATGATATGCACACCCACATGCCCGTGCAGCCCCTTCTGAATCAGCGTATCCTCGGCAAAACCTATTCCGTTATCTTCAATACAGAGATTCAGGCGATCAGCCAGATATACCAGCCTCACACGCACAGCATCGGCATGCGCATGTTTACGTACATTTGATAATGCTTCCTGCACAATGAACACTACCTGCAATTGTACATCCGACTCTACCTCATACACATCGCCTTCTACCGACCAATCCGCAACAATATCTGTTTGTTGTTCAAATCTTTTCATCACTTCCTGCAACGAACTGATTAGCCCTTCTGAAACCAGACGTACCCGGAAATTTGACAATAATTCGCGTACATCATCATAGCATTGCTGAATACCCTCATGAATAAAATCCAGAGTCTGTTTAGCCTGCTCTTGTTTCTGCTCTGCAAGAGATTTTTCCAGTACCTGTATCTGCATATTCATAAATGAAAGCGACTGCGCGATACTATCATGCAATCCTTGTGCCATCAGGTTACGCTCTTCCAGTATCGCCATCTGCTTATCCAGTTCATTCAGGCGCATACTCTCAATTGCTATCCCGAACTGGCTGCAAACAGTTGAAATCAGACGTTGATTTTCTTCACTCAGCGCAAACGGCTTCAGTGCAAACAAGTGCAGCATACCGATTTCATCATCTACTGATTTCACTGCAAAAGTCAGACAAAACGGCAGAACCTGCTGCATCTGACAGCAATGATTATTTTCCTCATGAATGACCAGCGATTGATTATTGTAATTAACCACAGACTGATGCAACCGCACACAGCGCCCGCCATCACAGCGATAATCACGGAACATATCTACCTGCTCTTCTGTCAGCCCATCCGAGCCGGCTACTTCAAGCATCTGTGAATGGCGATTTTTTAACTGCACCACACAAGCATCCGCACCACTGAATGCCTTCATTTTATGCATAAATATTTGTACCAGCACCGTCAGATCATGCTGTTCCTGAAACAATGAGGTCATAGCATATAATACCGCCAGCTCACGATTACGCTTAACCACTGCCTGCGTCTGTTCAGCTACCCGGTTTTCCAGCGTGTCATATACCTCATACAACTTGGCGGCCATCAAATTAAAACCCTGTGCTACCTGCCCGAACTCATTAGCCGTACCCACTTTCAGGCGTGTATCAAAATACCCCTTACCAATCTGACTGATCCCCTGATTCAGACGTAACAGCGGCGAAATAACCAGATGATGCAGTAACAGCAATGATACAATCGCAGATAGAACAGCCATCATTAATACTAGCACCTGCAACCAGCGCAACAGTTTGATATTGTGCGTATTATCTTGCTCAATAAGCAAAACCACCCGGTCAATTACCGCAGTAAATTCTCTGGCCTGAGCAAGGAAAGCTTCTCCGCTTAGTCTGCCCTGTAAATAAGCTTCACGGTCAGCAAGAAAATCCTGCAACTGCTCCTCAATTTCCTGAACTTGAGTTAATAACTGTTTATGGCGCTGACCGTTCATAACCCCGGTATCATGCAATTCGTATAAATGACCAAGTATTTCCTTAAATTGACGCTTTTCATCCGCAAACTGCTGCTCCGCACCCGGTGTTTTCGTGACCAGTACCATATAAAACACCCGCTTGCGCAGACTGCCGGCTTCATTGATTGCCATTCCCAGCTCTTCCAGCCGCCATGAGGTATTCAACGACAACCCTACCAGACTGGTAGCCAGAAACAGCCACACAGCAATCAGCACAACCAGGACTTTTGATAACTTCTGTCCGCGTATAAACGACCGATCAAACTTTTGCCACAGATTTTTCATAACACCCCAATCAGAAAACTGGCAGCACTATAACGCAAAAGTCGAAATACAGATTTGATATTCATATAAAATTTGATATCTTTGCCAATAAAATATATAATATATTTACTATTTTTTAATATATTTAATAATTGAAATAATAAAATAACTTATTTTAATCTATTTTAGATTTTTATTAATTATAAAAAGGAGTGAATTGCTATGACTTGGACTTATGAACAAAAAACTGGTATCTTGAGACATAATGGTGAGTTTATTATTTCTGGGTATGCAGGTTTTGGTGAAGGGCAAAACCAACCTTCAAAACAATGTGTAAGCAATGTTGGTCCTCTGCCCAGAGGTAAATATATTATGAAAGAGCTTATCTTGAACCATAAACATATGGGTCCATATATAATAAGGTTAGAACCTGATCCAAGTAATAATATGTGTGGTAGATCCGGTTTTTACATTCATGGTGATAGTATAAAGAATCCCGGTACGGCTTCTACTGGTTGTATAATTCTACGTAAAATACATCGGGAAAAAATGTGGAAAAGCAATGATAAAAATCTAGAAGTAAAATAGATAAAATCAAAGGATGAAGGAAAGTGAAAAAATTTTTAATAGTAACACTATTAGCAGTCTTGCCTATATTAAGCTTTGCTAAAGCACCTTATTGCGTTTCCTGGCCAATGAATATGAGTAGAACTTGGTTACAAAATGCTGGTGTAGTTGATATTAAAAATTTAGATGAATCTAAAACTAAGATAACATTATTAGCATCTGAGAAAAAAGCAAAAGGCTTATATACCCAGATTTTTCACTTTATTTTTTATGATAAAAAAGGAAATAGTTATGAAATCATTACTAATAGTGATGCTTCTTATGAAGAATGTTCAATGAGTGATGTTGATGTATATTTAATATCAAAATTAATATCAAATATTTATAAACAAGAAAATAAATGAGATATTATCATTAATTACATTATCTTTTAAGGAAAATCATATATTTAAAAATAGATATATGATTTTCTTCATAAATTTTTAAAATAAATTAGATGTTTTTAAAATAAAATTTAAATCATATCATTTATTCAGCTCTGGAATAGTGAAATTTTGATTACAGTAATTTATATAGTCTTTGTATCAAATAAATATATAATTAAGATGTAATATTTATTACATTTTGCCATCTTAAAGATTATCTTGAAACATCCACATTGTGGTACATATGTAATCAGGTTAGAACCTGATCCAAGTAATAATATGTGTGGTAGATCCGGTTTTTTAATTCATGGTGATAGTAAAACGCATCCCGGTTCTGCATCACATGGTTGTATAATTCTATTTATAAACTATCGAAAAGATATGTGGAACAGCGGTGATAAAATTCTAGAAGTAATAGCATAATAGATAAAATCTAAGGATGAAGAAAAGTGAAAAAACTTTTACTAGTAATACTATTAGCAGTCTTGCCTATATTAAGCTTTGCTAAAGGGCCTGATTGCGATTCCTGGCCAATGAATATGAGTGAAGGCTGGTTACAAAATGCTGGTATAGTTGATGTCATAAATTTAGATGAATCTAAAACTAAGATAACATTATTAGCATCCGAGAAAAAAGCAAAAGGTTTATATACTCAGATTTATCACTTTATTTTTTATGATAAAATAGGAAATAGCTATGAAATCATTACTAATAATGATGCTTCTTATGAAGAATGTTCAATGACTGGTGTTGATATCTATCTAATATCAAAAAGTGTTTCAAACAAGTAAATAAATGAGATATTATCATTAGTTACATATTTTTTAAGGAAAATCATGTATCTATAAATATATATATGATTTTCATCATAAATTTTTAAAATAAATTAGATGTTTTTAAACGAAAACTTAAATCATATCATTTATTCAGCTCTGGAATAGTGAAATTTGATTACAGCAATTTAGATAGTCTTAGTATCAAATAAATATATAATTAAGATGTAATATTTATTACATTTTGCCATCTTAAAGATTATCTTGAAACATCTACATTGTGGTACATATGTAATCAGGTTAGAACCTAATTCTGGTAATAATATGTGTAGTAGATCCGGTTTTTACATCCATGGTGATAGTAAATCGCATCCCGGTTTTGCTTTTCATGGTTGTATAATTGTAAATATTAAGTATCAAAAAGATATGTGGAACAGCGGTGATAAAGTTCTAGAAGTAATAGCATAATAGATAAAATCTAAGGATGAAGAAAAGTGAAAAAATTTTTACTAGTAACACTATTCGCAGTCTTGCCTATATTAAGCTTTGCTAAAGGGCCTGATTGCCATTCCTGGCCAATGAATATGAGTGAAGTCTGGTTACAAAATGCTGGTATAGTTGCTATCGAAAATATAAATGAACCTAAAACTAAGATAACATTATTGGCATCTGAGAAAAAAGCAAAAGGCTTATATACCCAGATTTATCACTTTATTTTTTATGATGCAATAGGAAATCGTTATGAAACCATTACTAATAATGATGCTTCTTATGAAGAATGTTCAGAGACTGGTGTTGATGTCTATTTAATATCAAGAAGTGTTTCAAACAAATAAATAAATGAAATATTATCATTAGTTACATATCTTTTAAGGAAAATCATATATTTAAAATAGATATATGATTTTCATCATAAATTTTTAAAATAAATTAGATGTTTTTTAAAATAAAACTTAATTCATATCATTTATTCAGCTCTGGAATAATGAAATTTTGATTACAGTAATTTATATAGTCTTTGTATCAAATAAATATATAAATAAGATGTAATATTTATTACATTCTGCCATCTTAAAGATTATCTTGAAACATCTACATTGTGGTACATATGTAATCAGGTTAGAACCTGATCCAGGTAATAATATGTGTAGTAGATCCGGTTTTTACATCCATGGTAATAGTACAATGCATCCCGGTATAGCTTTTGATGTTTGTATAATTCTAGATAAAAAGTGTCGAAAAGATATGTGGAACAGCGGTGATAAAATTCTAGAAGTAATAGCATAAGAGATAAAATCTAAGGGTGAAGAAAAGTGAAAAAACTTTTACTAGTAACACTATTAGCAGTCTTACCTATATTAAGCTTTGCTAAAGGGCCTGATTGCTATTCCTGGCCAATGAATATAAGTGAAGGCTGGTTAAAAAAAGTTGGTATAGTTGATAACATAAATTTAGATGAATCTAAAACTAAGATAACATTATTGGCATCTGAGAAAAAAGCAAAAGGCTTATATACCCAGATTTATCACTTTATTTTTTATGATACAACAGGAAATACTTATGAAACCATTACTAAAAATGATGCTTCTTATGAAGAATGTTCAGAGACTGCTGCTGATGTCTATTTAATATCAAAAAGTCATATAAACAAGTAAATAAATGAGATGTTATCCTTAGTTACATATTTTTTAAGGAAAATCATGTATCTATAAATAGATATATGATTTTCATCATAAATAATAAATATTTAAAATAAATTAAATATTTTTTTAAACTAAGACTTAAATCATATCATTTATTCAGCTCTGGAATAGTGAAATTTTGATTGCATCAATTTATATAGTCTTAGTATCAAATAAATATATAAGTAAGATGTAATATTTATTACATTCCGCCATCTTAGAGATTATCTTGAAACACCCACATTGTAGTGCATATTCAATCAGGTTAGAACCTGATCCAGGTAATAATATGTGTGGTAGATCTGGTTTTTACATCCATGGTGATAGTAAAATGAATTCCGGTACTACTTCTACTGGTTGTATTATTCTAGATAAAAAATATCGGGAACAAATGTGGAATAGCAATAATAAAAATCTAGAAGTAATATAATAGTGGAATAGATAAAACCAAAGGATAAAAAAGTGAAAAAACTTCTACTAGTAACACTATTAGCAATCTTGCCTATATTAAGCTTTGCTAAAGGGCCTGATTGCGATTCCTGGCCAATGAATGTAAGTGAAAGCTGGTTACAAAGAGAGGGTATAGTTGATATCAAAAATTTAGATGAATCTAAAACTAAGTCAACTTTATTAGCATCTGAGAAAAAAGCAAAAGGCTTATATACCCAAATTTATCACTTTATTTTTTATGATGAAAAAGGAAATAGTTATGAAATCATTACTAAAAATGATGCTTCTTATGAAGAATGTTCAATGACTGCTGCTGATGTCTATTTAATATCAAAAAGTTATATAAATAAACGAGTAAATAAATGAGATGTTATCATTAGTTAAATATTTTTAAGGAAAATCATATATTTAAAAATAGATATATGATTTTCTTTATATATTTTTAAAACAAATTAGATGTTTTTAAAATAAAACTTAAATCATTTCATTTATTCAGTTCTGGAATAGTGAAATTTTGATTACAGTAATTTATAGTCTTAGTATCAAATAAATATATAAGTAAGATGTAATATTTATTACATTCTGCCATCTTAGAGATTATCTTGAAACACCCACATTGTAGTGCATATTCAATCAGGTTAGAACCTGATCCAGGTAATAATATGTGTGGTAGATTTGGTTTTTACATCCATGGTGATAGTAAAATGAATTCCGGTACTACTTCTACTGGTTGTATTCTTCTAGATAAAAAATATCGGGAACAAATGTGGAATAGCAATAATAAAAATCTAGAAGTAATATAATAGTGGAATAGATAAAACAAAAGGATAAAAAAGTGAAAAAACTTCTACTAGTAACACTATTAGCAATCTTGCCTATATTAAGCTTTGCTAAAGCACCTGATTGCGATTCCTGGCCAATGAATATGAGTGAAGTCTGGTTACAAAATGCTGGTATAGTTGATATTAAAAATTTAGATGAATCTAAAACTAAGTCAACATTATTAGCATCTGAGAAAAAAGCAAAAGGCTTATATACCCAGACTTATCACTTTATTTTTTATGATAAAAAAGGAAATATTTATGAAATCATTACTAATAGTGATGCTTCTTATGAAGAATGTTCAATGAGTGATGTTGATGTATATTTAATATCAAAATTAATATCAAATATTTATAAACAAGAAAATAAGTGAGATGTTATCATTAATCACATTATTTTTTAATAAAATCATATATTTTAAATAAATATATAATTTTCATTATAAATTTTTAAAACTAAAATTTAAATGAAATATATCAGTAAGATGTAATGTATAATTCTAGATAAAAATTATCGAAAAGATATGTGGAACAGCAGTAATAGCATAATAGATAAAATCTAAGGATGAAGAAAAGTGAAAAAATTTTTAATAGTAACGCTATTAGCAGTCTTGCCTATATTAAGCTTTGCTAAAGGGCCTGATTGCGATTCCTGGCCAATGAATATGAGTGAAACCTGGTTACAAAAAGCTGGTATAGTTACTATCATAAATTTAGATGAATCTAAAACTAAGTCAACATTATTGGCATCTGAGAAAAAAGCAAAAGGCTTATATACCCAGATTTATCACTTTATTTTTTATGATACAACAGGAAATACTTATGAAACCATTACTAAAAATGATGCTTCTTATGAAGAATGTTCAGAGACTGCTGTTGATGTCTATTTAATATCAAAAAGTCATATAAACAAGTAAATAAATGAGATGTTATCATTAGTTACATATCTATTAAGGAAAATCATATATTTAAAAATAGATATATGATTTTGATCATAAATTTTTTAAAATAAATTAAATATTTTTCAAATTAAAATTTAAATGAAAATATAAGAAAAATGTAATTATTTATTTCACCCTGCCAATCTTGTAGTTATCTTCTTATAATTCAAAATCAAAATGTATCGTTGACATTTTTTACAATGGCAATAAATTTTTCAATTAGTGGCTTATTTTTTATCATCATAATATATATATAAATAAGCCACTAACTAAATAAAGATAAAACTAAATTTTTAGTTTTGTCTTTATTATTTTCCATACGGAATCTCCCCAAAACGCTAGAATAACCTATGCTCAAAACGGTTTGGCTTACCCGGCAACAGCATCAGTATGATAAACCAGATTTGCCCGATGACCGGTATAAGAGTAATCAGAATCCACCATGCAGAACGGTTAGTGTCATGCAGCCGTCTGAACTGAAGTGACAAAGTCGCTATCCATACAACAAAACCGATTACCAGCACAACGAAATTAATTGTCCAGTCACCCCATGTATAGATATCATTAATCGGATGTCCCAGCATTTTTTCAACAGCATATAATAAAATCATTCCAAGAAAATAGTTAAGAACAATCGGCCACCAATAATCAGCACGATTAGAGGTTCCTGAAAAATTCAGAATGTTATGCCAGAATCGTTTGTAGGATTCAATCATTAGTTTATCTCCAGATTATTAATACATTTACAACTATAAATTTTCAAATTCGGATTTATATGTCAGATACAGATAATTAATCTTAAGACTTACCTACAAACGAGGCAAACAATTTAATTTATAAAACAATTACTTACAATTTTTATTTAATTATAAAATTTAATATATTATTTTTAGATATTTTATCGATTATAAGAATATTTATACTTTAATTAAATATATTTGTATATTTATTTGCGTTTAAATACATATTTACAATATTTATTTAATTATTTGTCATTATTTAAATTCAAGCTTCATTGCAATAAAGTAGAAAAATTTCAATTTATATGACATTTTCCTAAAAAAAACTATTAAATGTATAAATTAAACAACATTTTTAACAATTTATTCATTTTTATCATACAAATAAATACATATCATTAGCTAAATAATTATTTTTTGATACTTATATTAAAAACGCAGACTAACTTTTATTGCTAATCAATCTTTCTAAATATCAAAAATTACTAGATATTAATATTCTGACAAGAGCAATTTGAATGTATCTACACTATAATTTGCCATTATAAATACGGCTCACCTGAATATTATTTATTGGTTTAAAAAATATAAATATTGATATCAACCATATTACAGAGATGCTGTTTATTATTTAAAACCCAAAAACGTACACCTGCGTCGGTAGTATTATATTGATATAAAAAAACGCATATAAAAATATGCGTTTAAGAAATCGGCAGAAACAAACTTATTTTTAAAAGATTATCCATCCAGATGATTACTCTGCGGAGCCAGCACGGTACGATTGCCATTGCCTTCTGCGGCAGAGACAATTCCTTCTGCTTCCATTTGTTCAACCAGACGTGCAGCACGGTTATAACCGATGCGCAATTGTCTTTGTACAGAAGAAATACTTGCCTTACGAGTTTTAATTACCAGCGCCACTGCTTCATCATACAGAGGATCAAGCTCATCATCGCTACTGCGTGACGATGCATTGCTGAACATATCATCATCACTGACCCCGGCAGTTAAAATATCATCAATATATTGGGGTTCGCCAAACTGTTTCAGATAATGTACAACCCGATGCACTTCTTCGTCGGCGACAAAGGCCCCATGTACACGCTCCGGATAGGCGGTACCCGGTGGTAAAAACAGCATATCCCCCTGTCCGAGCAAGTTTTCAGCGCCCATCTGATCAAGAATGGTGCGACTGTCTACTTTACTGGATACCTGAAAAGCAATACGGGTTGGAATATTGGCTTTTATCAGTCCGGTTATAACATCTACACTGGGACGTTGGGTAGCCAGTATCAAATGAATACCGGCAGCACGGGCTTTTTGCGCCAGACGCGCAATAAGTTCTTCAATTTTTTTGCCGGCCGTCATCATCAAATCGGCAAATTCATCAACAATCACAACAATAAAAGGCAATTTTTCCAGTGGTTCAGGATTATCCGGCGTAAGTGAGAACGGATTAAACAATTTTTGATTGCGTGCACCCAGCTCAGCAATTTTCTGATTGAATCCGGCCAGATTACGCACACCGGCATGACTCATCAGCCGGTAACGTTTTTCCATTTCATTTACACACCAAGTCAGCGCATTAGCAGCCAGCTTCATATCTGTAACCACGGGCGCCAGCAGATGAGGGATACCTTCATAAATGCTTAATTCAAGCATTTTCGGATCAATCATAATCAGGCGTACATCTTCAGGTGTAGCTTTAAACAGCATAGACAGAATCATGGCATTAACACCTACTGACTTACCAGAACCTGTTGTTCCAGCTACCAAAAGATGTGGTGCTTTAGCCAAATCCGTTACCACAGGCTGACCGGTAATACCCTGACCAAGAGCCAGCGTCAGTTTAGAACGGGATTGCTGAAATACCGAAGCTGAAAAAATCTCACTAAGACGAATAATTTGTCGTTTGGGGTTAGGTAATTCCAGCCCCATACAGGTTTTGCCCGGAATCGTTTCAACTACCCGGATAGAAGCAAAGCCCAGACTGCGTGCTAAATCTTTTTCCAGATTAACTACCTGACTACCGCGAACGCCCTGTGCCGGTTCAATTTCATAACGAGTAATTACCGGGCCGGCAAATGCATCAATTACGCGAACTTTGACTTTAAATTCAGCCAGTTTTTCTTCGATGGTGATACCATTTTCCAGCAAGGTTTCTTCACTTTGTTGTGCCGCGGGATCATAATATGGTGGTAATAATAAATCCATCCTCGGCAGCATAGGTTTTAACTGTGGTTTGTGCGCCGGTGTGACAACCGCTGTCTTATGCAAAGCTTTTTGCAATGCCATACCGATAGCAGTTTGCGATGACTGAGCACTATAGTCTTTTTGTTCTGTGGGTAGTGACTGCCGGTTATTTCGGGTAACTACTCCGGTGCTTTCGACAACCGGTACTGATTCAGTCTGTCGTTCATCTTTTTCAATTACTTCAACATGATTAACAATTTCTGAGCAGCTCTGCGGTTGAGTTTCAACCTTTGGCAAAAATGCTGATATATCTGTGTTAGCTTCTTCTTCGTTGTAATGTTCATGCAAAGGGAAATAATCTGGTGCTTCTGTCTGCTCTTCAATTTCAGCGAAAAACGGATCTTCTGTAGCCAATACCGGAGTTTCCGCCACTGCAACATCTCCATCACTATCATCAGACAGATAAGAAGTGTTTCCGATACTAAAATCAGAATTCTCATAATAAGAATTTTGTGAATTATTATTGACTGTTACTGCCTGCTTTACTGTTGGCATATCCTGAGAATAATGAAACTGACTTCTTCTCGGGCGCAGATTCTCAGTAAAATTTTCATTCTGCTGTACAGGCTGCTGATTAAAAGAATCGCCATAGTCAACATTATTGCTGCTGTAATCTTCTGCTACAGGAGCATTTCCAGCCGCAACTGTAGTAATAGATGCTGGCGGCATGGAATGAAAAGGTGTAAATCTTGTTGACAGTGGTGCCTGTGCACTGCCGGCAGCATCTGTAAAACCTTTGTCTGCAGACATATCAGCTACTGGTGCCGTCATTTTTACTGTATGGCTTTTACCGATACGTGCAGCTGCCGGAATAACACTTTCTCTGACTACCGGCCGCTGAAATTTCTGTCTGTTTACCGGTGAATCGGTTTTAGCCAAATTCGCATATATTTCGTCTTCAGCTATTACCGGTATGCTATAACCAGAATTAAACTGCTGGGCATTCTCGTTATGGCGCTGTCTTGCCAGTCGCTGACGCAGCAGATTCAAACGAATATCTTCTTCGTTAATAATTTGCACGCCATTATGTTCTCTCCCTAGTCTATGCTCATGAACTGACTGCTCAGGAATAGTAGTTACAGAATGCGGCAGGTGCGAAGGAGCACCAACAGAATTACCCAGTTTGTGATGGGTAGCCTGTTGTAAATCATCCAAATCAAAATTTTTTAATGCCCGAGCTTTTAATAAAGCAGCCTGTTCGGCTTTAGTACGCGAACGAACTTTATTTAATATCGGATCATCGACAGTAATTTCTTTCGCATTGCGATTGTGCTGCTGATTCTGACTGTTTAAAGGTTTGTACTGCCATTTAAGCTGAATCACTTCAAGTGCCGGAGCCTGTTCAGTGACTGTATCCGCAAGTGAATGATTTTCTACTTTACGGGTAGCCTCTGCCAGAGTAATTACTTCCAGATTTTTATCCGGAGGGAACACCACTGCAGCTTGTGTATGCTCTTCACTGGTAATCAATATATTTTTATCTGTCGACTCTTCATTATCAATGTCAGCCTCTTCCTCTGTATTCGGCAGAATATTTTCTTCGGCCACATCTTCAGTATGAATATCATTACCATCCGCAGCATTTTCTTTTAAAGATTTAAAAAATTTAACCGGAAACCAAGGGTTTTCTTTTATTACCGGCAATTCATTATCTGTATCAGCTGTGTCTTGTAAACTATCTCCATTTTCACTGACTGTTTTATCCGTTTCATTTTTCACCGGTATAGGAGCGGATTCAATAACTGTAATCTGAGGAGTAACCGGTTCAGATTCCGATTTTTCAGTCTGTTGTTTCGGCAGACAGCTCTCACCAGTACTATTAGCCGGTACAGCCGGATGAATTTCTTCATGATTATTTACAGTTTCTATTGCTTCAGATTCAGTCTTTAGCAAATCTGGTTCTAACGGATGTTCTTGTTGCGCTGAACTTTGAACTGTCTGATTGCGCTGTACAAGCTTTTGCGCCAGACAAGAAATACGGCTTTTCAAAGAAGGTCTGGCAATCTTCAATACCGGAAACTGACCTTCCTGAAACCGGTTTTCATAGCGGGTCAGGTAGGTCAATTCCAGTTGCCATTTACGTTCCTGAATATTACGCCACCAGAATAAAGCGCCTATAGCACTAATTAACAGTATTAATACAATCCACCACATACGTGTTCACGCTGCCTTATGGTTAATATCTGGTTAACAGACTATTTTTATTATTAATGCGACAAATTGACTTCTATATTATCAATTAAACGGGTAGTTCCCAAGATTGCAGCAGCCAGAATAACCAGATTTTTATCGGATATCTGAGCTTTTGTCAGCGTTTGTGCCTGCCTGATTTCAATATAATCAACCTGCCATCCATTTTGTTGCAAATACGTTGCGGCACTATTTTCCAAAGCCGAAAAGTTAGTATTTCCCAGCTTAATTGCATCGGCAATATTTTGTAACTGTGCAAACAACTGTGCTGCCTGTACATGCTCCTGTGCCGAAAGATAACCATTACGGCTGGATAAAGCCAAACCAGTTTGTGCTCGTTCTATTTCTACCGGAATGATTTCTACATTTATATTCAGATCCTGAACCATGCCTTTTATCACAGCCAGTTGCTGATAGTCTTTTTTACCAAAACAGGCTACATCAGGTTGAACAATATTAAACAGTTTAGTTACTACTGTCGTCACCCCGCGAAAATGACCCGGACGGCTGCGCCCGCATAACTCATTTTGGATTGCCGGCGGTTCAACAAAATAACTCTGCACACCATTTGGATAAAGCTCGTTTTCATCGGGTGCGAATACCACATCGGCACCGGCTGCTTTAAGCTTTTCTGCATCCTGCTCTAAAGTACGCGGATATTTATCAAAATCTTCTCCGGCACCAAACTGTATCCTGTTAACAAATATACTTACTACCACTGAATCAGCATAAGCTTTAGCTGTACGTACCAGTGACAAATGACCTTCATGCAGATTACCCATAGTCGGTACCAGGGCTACGCGTTTAGCCTGCTTGCGCCATGAACGCATTTCAGCAATGGTATGTATTATATGCATAAATTATCCTGTAAAACTAAAACATACATAATTTATATACTGTTAGAAAATATCATGTATATGTGAAGGTGAAATTATAACACTGCAAACCTACATTACAGAGTATCTATAAAGCTTGTGTCATCATTTAAATATGTTACTATCAAACCAGACATGGCAGTAAGGATGCGTATTATCAAATGTAAATTTTTGTATAGAACATCTTCCTTAGCCAATTAACCCATCTAAACTCAAGGAACATTTATGAAAATCAAACACTGGTTCGCCGCTGCGGCCATGTGCTCTGCACTGGTGCTAACGGCCTGTGGCGGAAGTAAAAATAATTCAGAATCTGCATCTGCACCTACACCTACACAGTCTGGTGCCGATAAAACTTATATTGTCGGTACAAATGCCGAATTTGCCCCTTTCGAGTCACGCACCGCTGATGGTTCACTCACCGGTTTTGATATTGACTTGCTTACAGCAATGGCTAAAGCCGGTAATTTCAAAATACAGTTTAAAGACCAGCCCTGGGACGGTTTGTTTGCCAGCTTAAATAATGGCGATTTAGATATCGTAGCTTCCGGGGTAACCATCACTGACGAACGTAAACAAAGTATGACTTTCAGCGATCCATACTTTGATATTTCTATGATGGTACTGACACCGAAAGCAAAAACCTTTCATTCTCTGGCAGAATTAAATAATATGCAGCGCGTAGCTGTTGCAAGTGGTCAGACCGGTGATTTGGCTGTTCAGAAGATACTTGGTGCACAAAGTACCAAAATTGCCCGTTTTAACAGTGTACCTTTAGCCATTAAAGAGTTGGAAAATGGCGGAGTTGAGGCCATGGTTTCAGATGGTGCTGTTATCAGTAATTATGTTAAAGCCAATGGTGCTGATAAATTTACTATTAATAAGGTACCGGAATTTGGTGTAGACCATTATGGATTCGTGGTACGCAAAGGTGATACAGCCACAGTAGAAAAACTGAATGATGCATTGAAAAAAATTCGTGCCAGTGGCGAGTACGACAAAATCTACGCCAAATACTTTTCTAATTAAATCTTTCCCTGCCTTTTCAGGAAGTATTCATGATAAGCCTGTTACTGAGCATAACAGGCTTTTTTCATTAAACAATAATGTAATCTGCGCTGCGGCATTTATTATCATTTTTTACCTCCTGATTTGGCTTTTATCTGGCAAGGTTCTAAAATAATCGTTTTCTTTAAAATAATACAAAACAGATATGAGTTATCGGATAACTGTTTTACCGGCAAGTGAAACTTTTTACGCAAAACAAGGGGTATCACTGCTTAATGCGGCTATTGAAAACGGTATTATGCTGCCGCATGCCTGTAAAAGTGGCTGTTGTGGTGCCTGCAAGGCGCAACTGACTGAGGGCAAAACTACTGAAATCAATTCACAGGCGGCCTTGAACAGTAAAGACAGCAATCAGCAGGATATTTTATTATGCTGTCAGAGTGCTGCAAGTGATATAACACTTTATCTACCCAATTATCAGGGTAAAAATAATCAGCCGGTTCAAACGCTGAATGCGCGGATTGATGATATTCGCTATTGTGCCAATGTAGCCATTGTTACCCTGAAACTGCCGCTAAAAAAACAGTTTAATTTTACAGCCGGACAATATGTCGATATTGTTCTCGCTGATAATTTACGCCGCAGTTACTCCATCGCCGGTTTTAATACTGATACTCGTCAGCTGGTTATTCATGTCCGCCGCCATACGGGTGGTGTTTTTTCTGAACAATTATTTGACGGACGGCTTCAGCAAAAAGATATTATTCACATTCACGGACCTTTAGGCAGCTTTCAACTGAGTAAACAACAAAAACAATTAATTATGCTGGCATCAGGTACTGGTATTGCGCCAATTGAAGCTATGCTGAATACTCTGGCTGAACAACAATATCGGCAGGCTATCCATGTATACTGGGGAGTTGCCGCAGAAGAAAATTTGTACGATGCAGCCTTATTGGACAATCTTTGCGCCGAATTGGTTCAGGCAAAGTGGACAGCAGTACTGTCCCGGCCGGAATCATCCTGGAAAGGAGCTCGGGGATATGTACAAGATATCGCCCTAAATGATTATCCCGATATGAGCAATCATGAAGTATATGCATGCGGACATCCGCAAATGATTGCCAGCGCAAAATCTTTATTCCTCAAACAGACTGCTCTGGCAGAAACAGCTTTCTTTGCCGATAATTTTACTCCTGCATCCTGAGTTATTTATGAAACTGACACCTCGTAAACATTATCTGCTGATGATTGTGTTATTACTTATTTACAGTCTGGTAATGATTTATGCGCTGGCTTATCCACCGAATCCAAACCGGATTATTGAAACCTGGCTGCTTATGCTGCTTTTACAGCGTTTCTTCCCGAGCGTATGGCGATGGCTGATGTGGTTAAGTACTATTATTATTCTTTTATATCACCCTACTGCTACCCTGTACGGCCGGCCAAGTTTTGGCATTATTGCTTCGTTATTAAGCACAACCGTCAGTGAAGCAAGTGAATATATTGGTGCTATTCCATGGCACACCTACTTTGCTACTATTTTACTAGCAGCCGTTCCGCTGTTTATTGTACGTTTTAATCGTAAAGCCGCAGCACCTCGCTGGCGTTTTTACTGGAGTATTCCGCTAGTACTGATTCTGATGGTAATGACAATACAGACAGCACGTAAGGGCTATACAATCGGTGGTTTTGCGTTGCGCGCACAGCCGGTGGAATTTTTAGCAGATGCCTATCTGCAACCACGAGCCTATTTTACTGAACTGGCCAAAATGAAGCGGGATTTAGCCAAACCTGACAGTTGGCAAATCAGCAGCAGCCATCAGATTTATCGTAACTATGTACTGATTATCGGCGAAAGTGTCCGTGCAGACTATATGCATCTGTATGGTTTTAAATATAAAGATACACCATTTCTGGATAAACATGCCAATATTGTTATGAATAATATGCTGTCTGCCGGACCGAATACCCCTATTTCATTATTACATGGCTTGACACTCAGCCACGGCACATCTATCAACATACAAAATAATGTTATTACTCTGGCTAAAAAGGCAGGTCTGGATACCGCCTGGTTATCTAATCAGGGCGCTCTCGGGCAATACGATACGTCAATTTCTTCTATTGCTCATCAGGCAAATCACGTGACTTTTCTGAAAACAACCGGATACGATTTTGGTATACGCAGCTTTGATGATCAGCTTATTGCCCCACTGCAAAAAATTTTAAATCAGCCACTGCCTTCGAATCGGTCGCGGCTGATTGTGCTGCATATCATGGGTTCTCATCCTAATCCGTGCGACCGTCTTCCACAACAAGCGCATCACTATGTTGATAACAACAACACTAACTGCTATATTGACACCATCCGGCAGACAGACAATTTACTAAGTCAGATATATACGGCATTACAGCACAGCGGTCAGCCATTCAGTATGTTGTATTTCAGCGACCATGGTTTAAGTCACGATAAAAACAGTTATGAAAAAAACAGCATCGTACGTTCTGAAAGTATCCTGCGTCATAATGATTGCTTCTACCAGAACTACCATGTTCCATTAGTGATTGTCAGCAGCGATCTGACCGGACAATTACGTAATAAAGCTCAGCGCAGCGGTCTGGAATTACTGGATGGTGTGGCGCAATGGCTGGGAATCAGCATACCGCAACTGCCCTATAGTGAAAAATTTTTTAGCAAATTAAACAGCTCTCAGCTTCATGTTCTGGATTTTCATCAGCGTTTACAGCCGGTAAATAAGCTACAAAACGACCCGCTACCAGCTAATTTACTTTAAATCATTTATTGTTATTTTCGAAAATAAACAATTTTCATATTCTTTACTAAAAAAGGTTTAATTCGTTTATTTTAAATTTTTTTAGTTTAAGGCTTTACATTTGATATGAATCAAAACACTTGTTAATGAAAACATTATAATGAACTTACTTTGATTGGTTTCCTCTTGATGTGTGTGTTTAAGTGTGGCTTTTCGCCACACTTTTTTTTATCAAAATATATATTATTATTAACACACTTATTCAATAGTTACCGACTCAGATTCTTTCTGACTGTTTTTTTGTGGATCTGTAAAATCGAGTACCACTTCGTCAGGCTGTGGTAAATAATCAATTCGTACAACACCACCCTCACTTAGCCGGCCAAATAATAATTCATCCGCAAGTAATTTACGAATACGTTCCTGTATCAGACGATGCATCGGCCGCGCACCCATTGCCGCATCAAAACCATGTTTAGCCAGATAGGCACGTAACGCAGGTGTAAATTCAGCCACAACCTGCTTAGACAGTAACTGCTGTTCCAAAGACAACAAAAATTTATCAACCACTTTAGCAATAATTTTTTCATCCAGTGCCTTAAATGGAACAATGGCATCAAGACGATTACGAAATTCGGGGGTAAATGTATTCTTAATAGCAATCAAACTGTCAGACTGCTCACGCTGACCAGTAAAACCAAGGTTAGGTTTAGCAAGCTCGGCCGCACCGGCATTAGTAGTCATAATGACAATTACATTACGAAAATCCGCACTACGACCATTATTATCTGTGAGCTTGGCATAATCCATCACTTGTAACAATACATTAAATACATCAGGATGAGCTTTTTCAATTTCATCCAGCAGTAATATACAATAAGGCTGTTTATTCACTGCATCAGTCAGTAATCCGCCCTGCTCAAATCCTACATAGCCCGGTGGCGATCCAATAAGACGCGAAACAGCATGGCGTTCCATGTATTCAGACATATCAAAGCGCAATAATGGCAGATCCAGTAATTGTCCCAGCTGTCTGGCAACCTCAGTTTTACCGACGCCGGTAGGCCCGGCAAACAGAAAGCTGCCAATCGGCTTATCAGCCGGTTTCAAACCAGAACGAGCCATTTTTATTGATGCAACCAGCACATCTATAGCCTGATCCTGTCCAAAAACTTTTGCTTTCAGGTTATCAGCCAGAAAACGCAATACCTGTTTATCATCATGAGAAACAGCTGTTTCCGGAATACGTGCCACTTTAGCGACAATAGCCTCAATTTCAGCCCGTCCGATAACTTTACGCTGTCTGGATTTTGGCTGAATTTTCTGTGCGGCCGCTGCTTCATCAATAATATCGATCGCTTTATCAGGCAAAAAACGTTCATTTATATAGCGCGCGGATAACTCGGCAGCAGCCTGTAATGCTGCACGGGTATAACGTACCTGATGAAAGTGCTCAAATGCCGGACGTAAGCCCTGCAATATCTGTACCGTTTCCAGTACGGAAGGTTCTACTACATCTATTTTCTGAAAACGCCGGCTTAATGCGTGATCCTTATCAAAAATGGTGCGGTATTCCTGATACGTAGTGGCGCCAATGCAGCGCATACTTCCTTTGGCTAATGCCGGTTTGAGGAGATTGGATGCATCCATTGTCCCGCCGGATACACTGCCTGCTCCAATGATGGTATGAATTTCATCAACAAACAACACAGCTTTATCCAGCTCACTTAATTCTTTGATTACGGCTTTTAGTCGGGCTTCAAAATCACCGCGATATTTTGTTCCGGCCAGCAGTGCACCCATATCCAAAGAAAAAACTACTGAACCTTTAATAGATTCAGGTACCTTTTCATGTACTAGTAAATAAGCCAGTCCTTCTGCCAGAGCGGTTTTACCTACACCTGCCTCCCCTACCAGTAATGGATTATTTTTGCGTCGGCGACATAATGTCTGGATCAGACGCTGTATTTCCTCATTACGTCCAATTAACGGGTCGATACGTCCGGCCATTACCTCCATATTGAGATTCACTGTATACAGCTCCAGAGCTTTTGCCTCTGCTTTGGCAGCTTCTGTCTCATTGTTCTGCTCAGTATTTTTATCCTGAGAAAAACGATGATTACCCAGTGTCAGGTATCGCAGCACATCCAGACGGGTTACTGATTGCGCTTCAATAAAATACACGGCATGACTGTCTTTTTCCGACATAATCGCAACCAGTACATCAACCGGTGTTACCTCACCTTTTGTCTGCGCCGCTCGCACATGTACAATAGCCTGCTGTAAAACTCGCTGAAAACCCAGTGTAGGCTGTAATTCAGACTGTTCAAGCTCATTATCCGGCAAGACCGGAGTGTTTTCATGAATACTCTGTTGTAACTGTTTAGCCAGTAAATGATTGTCTACGCCAACAGCCTGTAATACTTCACTGACATCTTCACTTTGCTGCAACAGGCCGAGCAACAGATGTTCGACACCAATAAATTCAAAGGCGTGGCTACGAGCCTCTGCATAAATATATTGCAAAATTTTTTCAAGCTGTGCCGAAATCATATCCGACCTCCTGGCAAAGTTACGTTATCAATAGTGACAGCAAATAATTTCAATCGCTTGTATAAACATGAAGCATACACGATAAAATTCAAGTGGCACCCGCAGAACCAATATTTCACCCGTAATTACCCAAACAGGCAATTCAGGCCTCTTCTACCAGGCACTGTAAAGGAAAACCGGCTGCTTCCGAGCGTGATAAAACCTGATTACATTTTGTTTCTGCAATATCTTTTTGAAACACACCACACACGCCGCTTCCGGATTCATGCACCATCAGCATAATGGCGATGGCCTGCGTATGTGGTAAATGAAACACATCCATTAATATACTGATAACGAAATCCATTGTCGTATAATCATCATTCAGCAACACCACTTTATAGCGTTTTGGCGGCATTATCATTGCTTTCTGGCTCTGGCTAACAATTTGTATCTTCGTATTTGACATTGTCTAGTAATCTACATGTATCTGTGGGTTTTTAGTAACGGTTTTAATAATTTTATCATTTTTCGGTAAGCTTGCTTGACGTTAGTTCTTAACCTATGTAAAAAGACTACTTAACAAGTCAGACATAGACTGCCAGACAAACTGATGTACAGCCGTTCACTACTTTGTTGGCCTTTTTGTGTCGTAAACTTGTTCTTTATTTTGTTTTTTATGTATAGGAAGTTTCATGGCAACTGGTATTGTTAAGTGGTTTAACGACGCTAAAGGTTTTGGTTTTATTACACCTGATGAAGGTGGCGAAGATTTGTTTGCGCATTTCTCTGCAATCAACATGAATGGTTTCAAAACCTTGAAAGAAGGTCAACGTGTATCTTTTGACGTGACCACCGGTCCAAAAGGTAAACAAGCGGCTAATATTCAGGCAGCTTAATCTTAGCCGGTTGTCCGGTTAGTCTAAAATAGCGGCAAAAGCCGCTATTTTCTGTTTGAACTGAAAAAATTAACTTGAATAAGACTACTGTCTTATAAATTGAATTTCCGTCAAACATAAGAAACCGCAGCTATAAACAGGCTGCGGTTTTTTAACAGGATCAAACGATTTGAATAATTGATCAGGACTGGGCTGACGATTTAGCCGGTAAAAGCAAATTAAGTACAATTGCCAGTAAAGCGCATAAACCCACACCAGCAAAAGCCATCGTACCAATTTTCACAACCATACCACCGATACCGACAGTCAGTACGGAACTGACAATCACCAGATTACGCGGTTCCATCAAATCCACTTTGGCATCAATCAGCGTTTTCAAACCCAGTGAAGCAATAGTTCCAAACAGCAATAACATAATCCCGCCCATTACCGGCAACGGAATAGAGCTGAGAAATGCATTAAACTTACCAAAGAAAGCCATAAAAATTGCAAAAACGGCTGCCCAGGTCATAATTACCGGATTACTGTTTTTAGTAATCATTACCGCGCCGGTAACCTCACCATAAGTAGTAACCGGAGGGCCGCCAATCAGACCAGCCACACATACGCCCAAACCATCACCCAGCAAAGTGCGATGTAAGCCGGGGTCTTTTACATAATCGTGGCCTGTTACCTTACCAATAGCCATGATTCCGCCAATATGCTCAATAGCCGGTGCGATAGCTACGGGCAGCATAAACAGTGCAGCCTGCCAGTTAACCTCAGGCGTAGCGAAATGTGGCACAGCAAACCATGGTGCTGCTGCCATGGCACTGGTATCTACCATACCGGTAAATAAGGCCATAATATAACCGGCGGCCACACCAATCAAAATCGGAATCAGCCGCATCATTTTGCTGCCGAATACGGTAACAATAACCGTTACAGCAAATGTGAAACCAGACAAAAACAAAGAATGAGCGTAATCAACCACCTGCTTATCACCAGATCTGCCCATAGCCATACTGCTTGCTACCACAGCCACCGATAAACCTATCACCATAATCACCGGACCAATGACCACTGGTGGCAGTAAACGATGTACTGAAGCCAGACCGCGCCATTTAATTAATGCGGCAAAAACAAAATACATAAAGCCGGCAGCAAACAGACCAAACATAGTTGAACCCAGTCCCCATTCCTGCATGGCATAAATAATCGGTGCAATAAACGCAAAAGAGGAACCCAGATAAATCGGTACTTTACGTTTAGTACAAAGTTGAAATAATAAAGTACCTATACCTGCACCCATTAATGCCAGTGCCGGATTCAGCCCTGTCAGCAACGGTACCAGAACCATAGCACCAAATGCTACAAACAGAATTTGCGCGCCGGCAAGCGCGAGTTTCAAATGGTGTCCCACCCTGACACTCCCGATAAATAAACAAAACTCAGTATTATAATATAGGACGTTATAAAAAAAAGTTATAGTTTGTCGCCGTCAGGCTAAAACTTGAATATTTTAATTAATCGTTAAAACAGCAGTTTAATTGTAAATTTAAAAAATAATCACCAAAAGGGCTTGCACGATTTAATTTTATTGCGCATAATGCGCTCCTCTTTCGCCGGCATAGCTCAGTTGGTAGAGCAGCTGACTTGTAATCAGAAGGTCCCGAGTTCGACTCTTGGTGCCGGCACCAGTTAAAAACAAAAAAGCATAATCTCAGGATTATGCTTTTTTGTTTTTAACGACCATCTACTCTTCTGGATTTTTTATTAACAAAATAAGTTAATACTTATGTGTGATTATCATTTTTGCCTGTCTCTAAAAATCAATCAGCAATTACTGAACTTTCGTCCTATTTTGCATTAAACTAATATGCAGTCTTGTCTGTTTTAATTATCGTATATTTATGTAATCGTAACTTATCTCAATCACTTGAGAATTATTGACAGACACAATAGTTTTATATTTTTACAATGATAAATAATTTTAAAAATTAACAATTTATATCCGTTATTCTAAAGCAGAATTATTATCACAGATATTAAAATATTGTTAGCAGAAACCAAAAATTTGTTTTAGAATACTTACACGCTGAACGTTTATCGCCCATCCATCTGAGTTAATCAGGATTACTGGATGGCATTTTTAATTGTAGCGGCTTCAGCATATGTATATTGCAGTAAAAAATCCATGTCTCAAAATACCTATCAGTTAAAACCGCATGAACGCCCCATGATGGCGGGCTCACCGTCATTTCCCGACCATCCGTGGAAAAGGCGTTTATGCTACGGCATCATTGGCACAATCGTTGGCTTAACTGCCGGATTTACCAATGGCATGATGCTGGCCAACATTCCCCAGATTCAGGGCTACTTGGGACTGACACCTGAACAGGGCGGCTGGATACAGGTATCCTATTACATGTTCAGCGCCATTATCAGTGTATTACTTTTTAAAATCCGCCAGAATTTCGGGTTGCCGCGTTATGTAGGCTATATCATTCTTGGGCTGATACTGACTAATTGCCTTCAGTTTTTTTTCCATGATTATTATATGGAATTATTCGCACGTGGTATGAGCGGGTTGGTAGGCGGCAGCTTAAACAGTGTAGCCATGTATTACATGATGCAGGCGATGCCGGCTATTCATCGTGGTAAAGGCATGATATTCGGGCTGGGGCTTACTCAGCTCAGCCAGCCGCTGGCCAGATTTATTTCTCCCCTGCTTTTACAGCACGAACAGTTTCAGCTTGTATTCAGTTTTCAGTTAGGTATGGCATTGCTGGTTTGCGGTGCAGTATGGCTGTTACCTATTCCCTCTGGCTATCTGGAAAAATCTTTCGAAAAAATTGATTTGATAAGCTTCCCTTTGCTGGCTGCCGGAATTGCCTTTATTTCTGCAGGAGCGGTACAAGGCAGAATTGTCTGGTGGGACAAAGACTGGATTGGCTGGCTGTTTGTAGCCGGCGTCGTATGCTGTATGCTTTCCGTGATTATTGAATACAACCGCAAACGCCCGATGCTGGATATCAAATGGATGATGCATACCAATGGCATGCTCCAGATACTGATTTTCGGTTCATTGATAAGAGTAGCTTTATCTGAGCAAAACATGGGTGCAGCTGGTCTGATGACAGCTTTAGGCCTGAGTAATGACCAGATGATACATTTTTATGCGGTTGTTTCCTGTGGTGCTGCACTCGGATTGCTTACTAGTGTATTAACATTCAACCCTCTTGATATTAAATTACCTTTGGTCATTTCATTTGCCATTATTGCCATGGCCAGTTTTATGGAAGTTGGACAGAATCAGTGGTCACGACCGGTTAACTTCTATATTCCCGAGTTTATGATTGCCTTTGCTTCGCTGTTTTTCTTCGGGCCGGTTATGATGGAAGGACTGATACGAGCTCTTTCCAAAGACCCTGTATATATCATGAGTTTCTCGGCTGTATTCGGTTTTTCACAAACAGTCGGCGGGCTAATCGGTTCAGCGTTACTTAATGCTTTCATTACGATTAGAACACGCATTCATCTGATTAACAGCGCAGACAGTGCATACCTGACAGACCCGTTAGTCAATCAGGTAATTCAGAAGAATGCTCTGGCGAGCCAGAGTTTTAGTTTTGATAGCAGCTGGAATCATGCCTATGGTGTCAGTAAACTGATTCAACAGGACACCATGCTGGCACAAGTGGCTGCTTACAATGATTTATTTGTTTTGGTGGGAATCGGTTCGTTAATCTGCTTTCTGGTTGTCGGCGCACATCGCTGGTGGCATCAGATACACGGTACCAACCCAATCGGGCGTGAACTGAGAAACTATGCGGCTGCCCGCCAGCGTGCAATGCAAGAACCGCCAAAACAATAAAATAAAGAAGGACAATAATGACTGACACACAACAAAACAATCCGGATCAAAATCAGAAAACAACCGGCAATCAAACCGCACAGTCTGCTCCGGTAGCAAGCAAAACCGCTAATGAACAGACATCAGCACAGCCAAATACGAATCAGGCGGGCACAAATCAGCAAAGCAGCTCATCCGCTTCTGCCGGTAAGGCTAATCCCTCGCCTGCTCAGCCGACAGTCAGTCAGTGGCAGCCTCCTAAACGTAAATGGTTTGTAACTGCCATTCTGGTACTGGTATTAATGCTTGGTGTCCTGATGATTTTACGTGCATGGAAATTACCGCCATTCCGCAACTCAATGGTATCAACTGATAATGCATATGTACGTGGTCAGACTACCATTATCAGTCCTCAAGTAACTGGTTACGTTACTAAGGTATATGTTCAGGATTTTGACGACGTTAAGGCTGGACAGCCACTCATACAGATTGATGACCGGATATACAAACAAAAAGTTGCAGCCGCTGAAGCCGGAATTGGTTTACAGGATAGCTCTTTAGCCAATTACGAACAGAATCGCCGCAGTAAAGAAGCAACTCTGGCAGCTCGTGAGGCAGATATTGCCAATGCTCAAGCGCAACTGGAAAAAGCTCAGGCTGATATGGCCCGGGTGAATATTCTGGTTGCTGATGGTTCGCTTTCCTTACGTGAACGCGACCAGACAAGAGCTGCATTAAAACAGGCTCAAACCGGAGTTGCGGAAGCTAAAGCACAATATCGGGTTGCTCAGGAAGATCTGAAAAGCACTCATGTTAACAAGAGCGGCCTGAAAGCAAACGTTGATAATGCACATGCACAGCTCGGACTGGCTCAGATTGATTTATCCAATACCGTTGTCCGGGCGCCTGAAAGTGGTCGGTTAAGTGAAATCAGCGTCAAAAATGGTCAGCTGGTAAATGCCGGAACACAATTAATGTTTCTGGTACCTGCACGCAAATGGGTGGTCGCTAACTTTAAAGAGGCACAGACAGCCAATATCCGCGTTGGTCAGCCAGCATGGTTTACAGTGGATGCCCTGAACGGAGCCAAAATCAAAGGTACCGTAGAAAAAATTTCTCCGGCTGCCGGCAGTGAGTTTTCTGCAATCAAACCAGATACCACTACAGGTAACTTCGTTAAAGTACCACAGCGTATCGCTGTCCGCATACGCATTGATACCAGTAATGAGCTTTTTGAACGTCTGCGCCCGGGCATGTCTGTGGTAGTAAGTATAGATACAACCAGAGTGAAAGCATGAAAACACCTTTAATCAGACTGTTTACCCTGATTGCTCTATCAGTCAGTGCCAGTGGTTGTATTCCCAGAATTCCGAACATTCCGGCAACTGCGCGGGTCGAAGTTCCGGTACAGTGGCATGAACAGTATCATCACTCCGCTCAAATTGCAGATGCACAATGGTGGACTCAGCTTAATGATCCGGTTTTAAACCGGCTTATCAGTGAAGCACTTGCTAATAACATTGATATCGCTCTGGCACAAACACGAATACAGGAAGCACTCGCTCAGGAACATGCTTCGCGCGCATCCTTACTACCCAGTCTGGAAGCCAGCGGCGGTACTTCACGGCAAAAAAGCCTGAATGCTTTTGGTATTGCTACCATTAACCGTGTAGAACAGCCAACATTTCAGGCTGCATACGAACTGGATGTTTTTGGTCAAAACCGTAATGCATGGAAAGCACGTCGTCTGAACCGGCAAGCCAGTGAAATTGCCGAAGAAGCAACCCGTCTGAGTGTCATCACAACTACGGTTAAATCTTATGTCACTCTGCGTGCACTTGATGAAAAGCTGAATTTACTGCAAAAAACTCTGGAAGCGCGTCAGCGAGAGCTAAAAATTGCTCAATCTAAAGCTAATGTCGGCTATACATCCAAGCTGGAACTGAATCAGGCACAGGCTGAATATGCAGCCACACTGCAACAGATTCCGGTAGTTCAATCCAGTATCAGCCAACAGGAACATGCTCTGAGTATGCTGACAGGCAGTAGCAGCCGTACCATTGAACGCGGTTTATCCTTATCAGAACTGCATGCACCGGCTATACCTGACATACTGCCTTCTGATCTGATGAAAAATCGTCCGGATATAGTTCAGTCGGCACTATTAATAGCTGCCAGTGATGCCAGTCTGGCCTCGGCTCAGGCACAATTTTTACCTTCTGTGAAAATCAGTGCTACATTCGGCCGTCTGTTTACTACTTCACCAATTAAAGAACCGGTTAATTTATGGAGTATAGGCGGCAGTATTCTGGCACCTGTATTCGAAGGCGGACAATTAAAAGCAAATTTTGATCTGAATGTCGCTAAACGTAATGAAGCTGTCTGGAACTATCGCAAAACTGTTCTGACTGCTCTAAAAGAAGTTGAGGACCAATTATCCGGCAGCTATCGCCTGCAGGAACAGGAACAAGCTTTGGCAATGGAAAGAGATGCATTGGCGAATGCCCTGCATCATGCAACAAATCGTTATCGTGCAGGTTATTCTCCTTATCTTGATGTTCTGGACAGCCAGCGCAATTTACTGAGCGTACAAAGTCAGCTAATTCAGAGTAAAGCAGATTATCTGAATTCACAGGTTTCACTTTATCAGGCTCTTGGCGGAGGCTGGACAGCACCTACAGGTAAATAATCTCAGTCTCAACCGCACAGGATTGAATACAAAGCAGAATAAACAGACTATAATATTTAATAAAGTCTGCTTATATGTATAAATTTGCTGTTTTAGCTTTATGTTAGAATAGTTCTTTAAGTATTAAAAATTACGTAGTTTTATCATGTCTATTGCTTCTGAACACATTGACCGGCTTTTACCTCAGACTCAGTGCAGGCAATGTGGATATCAGGGTTGTTTGCCGTATGCTCAGGCATTGAGTCGCGGAGAAGCTGAAATTAACCTCTGTACACCGGGCGGTACTGCTGTCATCAGTGATCTGGCTAAACTGTTAAATGTGCAGGTTCTTCCTCCGGCTGATGTGCTTAAAGCTGCCCTCCCTAAAGCAATAGCTGTAATTGATGAAACCGAGTGTATCGGTTGTACGGCATGTATTAAGGCCTGTCCGGTAGATGCGATTATGGGCGCAACCAAACAAATGCATACAGTAATCAGCGCTGAATGCAGCGGTTGTGAATTATGTATTGCCCCCTGCCCGGTTGATTGTATCGATATGCAGTCGGTACTTGAACACTGGTTACCACAGGCAAGAACACTGACCGATGAGCAGGAAAGTGACCGTTTTGCCGCTGCTACTCAGGCCAGTCTGCGATTTCAGCATCGTACCGAACGTCTGCAACGCTTGCAGCGTTTAAAAGAGAAACAACTGCATGCACGCAAAACTAAAGAACCTGCAACAACCACAACTTCTGCAGCAAAGTCTGCCGGCAAAATTAATCCGGCTGCCTTGATTGCAAAAGCAATGGCTAAAGCACAAACGCAACAGATACACAGAAGAGTGCCTGATAATCAGGACTCTTTTCAGCAGCAACAAATTGCCAAGGCACAGGAGCAGGCTGGTTACCGCCGCGCCATGCGAGATTTACAATATGGGAATGATCAGCAAAAAGCAGAAGCTCTTGAATGGTTACGTTTGTATAAACAACAACGCGAATCCGAACAATAATGCGCAAAATCTGACAAAACTAAATAAAAATGCTAAAATAATAAAATATGTCAAAATTAATTGGCTATATAAGTAAATGAAATTAAACAAATGAAGAAATTAACATCACTTCTGGCTTCTGTGGCTATTCTGCTTGTAATTAATGCCTGTGCTTTTGCAGATAAGCCTAATACCAGATTTTTATCCGGCAATTGGGAAATCCGTTCTCTGAATGGTGAACCCACGCCAGATACTTCTTCTCGTATTCGTTTTGATCCGAATACACATCAGTATTTTGCTTATTTCGGCTGTAATCAAATAAATGGTACTTATCGTGACTATCATCATACATTGCGTTTAAGTCAGCCTTTTGGCATCAATAAACTATGTGCTAATATAGAAGATGAACGTACAGGTACTGGTACACTCGGTTTTGTTAAATTCTGGCGCATTGTTAATGACACTACTGGTGTCCGTCTGCAATTACTGGATAAAGACCGTTATGTACGGGTAGAAGCACGTTTGATTAAAGAAACAGCAAACTAATCAAAAAAACAAAAATTTTTTTATCAGATTGTAATCAATTTTAATAGCTTAATCATACAACCGTTAATACTGAATTTAATATCAAAAAAGCCGCATCGAATTAATTTCGATACGGCTTTTAATCAGATTACACCATCAGTGTGGTGCAATCATATCTTCCGGAATAACCCATTTATCAAATTCTTCTGCGGTCAGAAAACCCAGCTCTATAGCTGCCTGTTTCAGACTCGTATTCTGTGCATACGCTGTTTTTGCAATTTTAGCTGCTTTTTCATAGCCGATATGGCGATTAAGGGCAGTAACCAGCATCAGAGAATGATGTAAATTGGCATCAATTTTTTCTTTTACAGGCTCAATCCCCTGTGCACAACGCAAATTGAAACTATTGCAGGCATCAGCCAGTAAACGCACTGATTGCAGAATATTAAACACCAGTACCGGCATAAATACATTCAGTTCAAAATTACCCGAAGCACCAGCCACTGTAATAGTTGTATCATTACCCATTACCTGAGCAGCAACCATAGTCATGGCTTCACACTGAGTCGGATTCACTTTACCCGGCATAATACTTGAACCCGGCTCATTTGCCGGAATAGTGATTTCACCAATACCACAGCGAGGTCCGCTAGCTAGCCAGCGGATATCATTGGCAATTTTATTCAGACTGACTGCCAGCGTTTTCAAACTGCCAGAAGCAAATACCACTGCATCACGACCGGCAAGTGCCTCAAATTTATTAGGAGCGGTAACAAACGGCAAACCAGTTAACTCAGCCAGTTTGGCTGCCGCTTTTTCTGCATACTGTGGGTGACTGTTCAAACCGGTACCTACTGCTGTACCACCCAATGGCAGTTCATATAACCAGTGTAATGCCTGCTGCAAACGCTCTAGTCCATGATCCAGCTGGCTGACATAACCACTGAATTCCTGACCCAGTGTCAGCGGTGTCGCATCCTGCAGGTGTGTACGACCAATTTTAACAATATCTTTAAAGGCTTCAGCTTTAGAAGCCAGCGTGTCACGTAAAGCCTGCACAGCGGGAATCAAATGCTTATTAATCTGAATCGCTGTAGCGACATGAATAGCTGTCGGAAATGAATCATTGGTAGACTGAGCATGGTTAACATGATCATTCGGGTGTACCGGTTTATAACTGCCTCTTGGCTGACCGGCAATTTCATTGGCCACATTAGCCAGAACCTCATTCATGTTCATATTACTCTGCGTACCAGAGCCGGTTTGCCATACCACCAATGGAAACTGGTCAGCCAGTTTCCCTTCCAGAACACGTTCAGCTGCCTGTACTATCAGACCGGCACATTCACCGCTGATACGCTCAAGCTGCTGGTTAGTTAATGCGGCTGCTTTTTTAACCAGAGCCATTGCCTGAATCATAGCTGGTGGCAAAGTTTCGCCGCCAATATCAAAATTTTGCAGACTACGCTGAGTCTGCGCACCCCAGTAAACATTTTCAGATACAGCGATTTCACCCATGCTGTCATGTTCAATACGTGTATTCATATCGTCTCCATGATTGCGTGCCCACATTATTGAAAACAAAACAATAACTTGCACACTAGACAGGCATTAATTACATTCACAGACATCTGGAATATATTTAATTCCCATTATAACCAGCCTTAATTGTGCAGTGATTTAGCTCATTTAGCCACAAATTAATGTCATTTATAAACATACGTTAATATAAAATTCAGATTTATTTGATAATTTCCAAAATAATTTATTTTTAATTACAAATATTCCAATAATAGTTTTAAGTTGTAAACAAAAATATCATTTTTCTAAAACTAGCTCGATTTTATCTCGAAATTGTATTCTTCTTCATGCGGAAAATATCAATATTCTGCGTTGGGTAATGACGTATTTAATCATTATCACTATTGCTATGCTGCATACTTTTTACAAAATAAAATAAAACCTTGTAACTTCGAATTTCATTCCGGCTGTTATAAATTAAAGCGAACTGTACTGAAATTATTAATAAAATTTTAGTAAATCTACCGCGAGCTTATTTTCTGATCACAATTTGTAAATTGGAACATAAAAAGATCATTGCGGCAAATTAATAAAACTCTATAGGTGTCAGAACAGAATCGGTTAACTATAGAATTTTCCAAACTATCATAAATAACTATCAATTTTTGTCATTCAGTATAGATTCAAAAGCCTTCAGACGTTTATGAATTGATAGCAATTCAATAATGGTTTTCCATGAACTGATAAGATACTGAAATGATTCACGAACATTATTAAATACATTTATAATTTGATTGATTAAACCCAGAGTCATTGTACCTGCTGCAATGGATGGCGATAATATAAATAAACCAAATAACCCATCCAGCTGTAAATACCATGTACTTACCATATTAAAATAGGCATAGTGAAAATAAAGTCTGTAGTAATTAACCCTTACCCGCTCAAAAAGTTCTTTTAATCTCGCTGGCTGAGCACGTTTGTCATTATCCTCTCCATAAACCAACTCTTTACGATATGCTGCTTCCACCTTTTGATTATTAAACTGAAGTCCGGGTAACTTAATACCAACTACCATCAGTAAAACTGTACCAAACAAGGACCAACCCAGTGCAGCCCAAACCAGTGAATATTTTATTTCACCAATTAACGGTAAGGCCGGCACATGACTTGATAACTGAAACAGGAGAGGTAAAAATGCAATCAATACCATAACCGCCCGCACCAGGCTGACACTCAGCTCTTCTACAATAGTGGCAAAGCGCATGGTATCTTCCTGAACACGCTGAGAAGCACCCTCGACAGTACGTAGTTTCGGCCAGTTTTCGATATAGTACTGATTCATGGCTGTACGCCAGCGAAATACATAATGACTGACGAAAAAAGCATTCAGCATAATTACTGTTACCGCGACCATTGCAATCAGCAAAAATGTCAGCATGTTCTGATATATATTACTGATTGGTCCGCCGCCGCTACTGAGCATCTTCTGAATCATGTCCCAGAACGGACCATACCAGGCATTAATCGTTACATTTACCTGTACATTGAACCAGATGTTAAAAAGAATTAAAGCAGAACCCCATATTGACCAGCGCTGCCACAGATGTTTTGCTACTACTGACCAGAAAATAGCAAAAATAGCTGTAGCCAATATAAACCAAAGATAAAACCACAAAAATGCAGGCGACCAGAAACGCGAAAGACCAATAGCCAGAGGTTTGGTCGCATAGCCTTGCGGCCAGCCAAACCACTCTCCGGCACTTTCACCTCCGCAATACCAGAGGGCAATATTCAGACCTATCCACAATATGGCAGATAGAAAAAACCAACGTGGCTTTGGAAAAAAAGACTGGAACACAATTTCATCCTGATGAAATAAAAGCCGTTTAAAAATAAACTGTTATTAATCTTAATTTTCTATAGCTGCAGACAGCACAGTAAATACAGTTATTACATAAGCAGCTATATTGTAAAGAAGCTATTAAATAGTGGCTTGTCTACAAAGTCAATTAATAATATTTAAATTTTTTATAATCAAATTTTTTCAGACAATAACTTAAATATAATCACACAGTACCCCATATCAAATTCAATTTCTGAGGAACCGGCAAAATTGAATTTTAGCAATGTCATGCTTGTAAGAAAATTTACTGCATAAACACGCTCAATCACAAATAATCCAAATTATTTATTATTTTCTGCCAAGACTAATAAATGTCTAAAGATTAACAGTACTCAACATTATATTAAGACAATTCAGAGCAAAAAATAAAAAAACAGAGCAGTATCAGAATATTTACTTATCTGAATATCTACTCTGTTTTCAGTATCACTACTCTAATTTACTTGTTTTCAAAGGCAGATTTATTCAATCCTGAAGTAATTAAGTTGATTACCATTTGCGCAGAATTACCGGCAGCCTGTTGCAGAAACTGATCAAAGCTGACAGAAGCATTTGCATCACCATTATCTGAAATAGCACGAATAATCACAAAAGGGATATTAAGCTGATAGCAAGTTTGCGCAATGGCAGCGGCTTCCATTTCTACCGCCACAACATCAGAAAATTTTTCTTTAATCAATCGATTTTGTTCAGCAGTACCAACAAACTGGTCACCACTGACAATTAAACCAGTATAGATTTCTGCACCTGTAAATACGTGTGCGGCTTTTCTGGCTGCATCAGCAAGATACTGGTTAGCGTTAAATCGTGCCGGTAATTGTGGTACCTGACCCGGCACATAACCAAAAACGGTTACATCAACATCATGATGAGCTATTTCGCAACCAACAACAACGTCGCCAATCTGAATACCGGCTTTCAAACCACCGGCACTACCAGTATTGATAACATAATCAGGTGCAAATCTTTCAATTATTACTGCTGTTGTCAACGCTGCATTGACTTTACCAATACCACTCAGTGCAAGTATCACTGGTACGCCCTTAATTTCACCACGATGAAAATAAACAGCACCAGCCTGACTATCCTGCCGGTTATCCAGTTGTTCAAGCAGGTAATCCAGCTCAGGCTGCATCGCCGCAATAATGGCAATTAAAGGTTTTTGCATAATTGAAACTTTATTCTGTAACAGAATCAAACAGAATAGCATAATCTTATTTTATTCACCACATGGATGTAATGACACAATAATTTAACGATTCACAGATGAATTATTTGAACAAAACAACCAATGCGGATTCAGATCCCGCTAACTCAGAATAAAGACAATTGCGTCTGGTTTCTCAATAATTGAGCCAGAGCTGTAGCTAATCCGCTATGCCGTTGCTGGTTATTTTTTATACCTTGTACTAGCTGTTTGGCCGTACCGCAAAAAGTAAACTGTTTTCTGGCTCTGGTTAATGCAGTATACAAAAGAGAACGGTTAAACAACGAATCATCAGCTGCTGCGCGCAACTGCGGAGCCAGCAACCAAACATCATCATATTCTGATCCCTGACTTTTATGTACCGTAATGGCAAAAGCTGCCTCATGCTGTGGTAAGCGGCTAAGGGAAACTGAGCGATAATTTGTCCCTTCAGCAAAATAAGCGAGTAAATGCCCACTATTATTCTGTTCAGGAAGAATCACGCCGATATCACCATTAAACAAACCCACACCATAATCATTCTGAGTAATCAGAATCGGCATACCAGCAAACCAGCTATCTGTATTCTGATGTAACTGAGTTCGTAAATAGCTTCGGTATTGCTGATTAAATGTTTCTGCATCAGTACGCCATGCAGTCAGCACCATAATATCGGTAAGATGGCTGAATACTTGAGTAATATTATTTTCAGCCACTGCCTGCCACCATAGCTGTTGCTGTGAATATAATTTGCGACACAGTACTTGTATATCAAATTGGTGCAGTTGTAACTGCTCTGGAAAACTGTTTACTGCATTAAGTGCAGACGTCGCGTCACCGTTGATACAAGCGGAGGCCAGAGCGCCAATACCCTGTGTCGCATCAAACCGGTAACTGTGAGTTAAAGTTGCAACATATTGAGCCATACCGGCATTATCGCTGACAGGAGGCAAAGACTGTTCGGGCAATAAAGCCGTAAGTTGCTTTTTCAGCTCAGGAGACAGCACTGTCGGCTGAGATAATTCAGCCAGCACATTTCCTGCGCCTACAGCAGGCAGCTGATTAGCATCTCCCAGCAGAATGATACGAACATCAGGCTTTAAAGCACGCAACAGTGCACGAAACAGAGACAAATCCAGCATCGAAGATTCATCCACCACCAGTATATCAACCGGTAAAGGATGTTCTGCATCAAATGGGCCTGTTAATAATGGAGGTTGTAACTGTAACAGGCGATGAACTGTCTGACCTGATAAATCTGCCAGCAATTGTCTGCTGTCATCAGATAATAGCAGTTTATCCAATGCACGTTGTAAAGCATTGGCCATATGTGCCGCAGCTTTGCCAGTTGGTGCCACCAGTGCAATGTGCGGCGGACGTGATAAATGCCAGGTATGTTTCAACAATAAACCCAGTATTTTGGCTACGGTAGTTGTTTTACCTGTTCCAGGCCCGCCATTAATCACTACAAAATGCTGAATAAGAGCCAGTGCCGCAGCAAAACGTTGCTGGGTACTGTTGGCATCAGGAAACCAGTCCGCCAGATCAGCGGCTACATCCATATTCAAATGAACAGGCGGAATACTAGCCAATGCCAGCATAGACTCGGCTATATCCTGCTCAAGCTGCCACATTCTTCCTAAAAATAAATGATTACTTTGCAAAATAAATGGCGTATAAGTACCAGCAGCTCCAACAAGAATTCTGCATTTACGAAGCGCCTCCGAATGCTGTCGAGGAACAATAATATAACTGTCTCCACGATTCAGCGCCCATAACAGCTTATCTGCCCATGGCTGAATAATTTCCCACTCATTCTGGGCAACCACACGAAGCACATGCTCAATTGCAGCAAGTGCTGGATGTGCAGACTGTTCCTGAGTTTCTGCCGGATTGATAGCTTCAGCCATATTTAATCAATCAATACAACCTAAACATTCATACATCAATGAACATTGAATGGTACTAATTTACCATCTGTTACCGTCAATACTTCATCAAAACGCTGAGCAAGCTCATCATCATGGGTAACAACTACCAGACTTGTATTCAGTTCATGTTGTAAATCCAGCATCATATCCAGTACATTGCCAGCATTTTTCCGATCAAGATTACCTGTAGGTTCATCAGCCAATATACAGGCGGGATGAGTAACCAGTGCACGGGCAATAGCAGCCCGTTGCCGCTCACCGCCAGACAATTCACCGGGGCGGTGGGTCATACGCTGCTTAAGCCCTACTTTATCCAGCATTTCCTTAGCACGTTCTTCTGCCTGAACTTTCGGTATGCGTCCAATCAGTAAAGGCATCATTACATTTTCCAGCGCAGTAAACTCTGGCAACAAATGGTGAAATTGATAAACAAAGCCCAGATACTGATTACGCAGCTGACCTATGGCTTTCTGCCCAAGACGGGTAATATCTTGTCCCATCAGACGTATAGTACCGCTACTGGGTGTATCTAGTCCGCCAAGTAAATGCAGCAAAGTAGATTTTCCGCTTCCGGACGCACCAACTATACTCACACTTTGACCGCATCTGACTTTGAAATCTAAATCCTCCAGTACAGATACCTGTAAATGTCCGTCATCATAAGTTTTGCTGACATGCTCACATTCAAAAACATACTCTGGTTTATTCATAGCGCAGAGCCTCCGCAGGCTGAGTTTTGGCGGCACGCCAGCTTGGATATAAAGTAGCAACGAAAGCCAGTAATAATGAAATAACAGCAATCATACAAACATCAGATAATTCCACATCGGAAGGCAGGTAGCTCACAAAATACACTTGTGAAGGAATCAGATGCTTACCAGTCAGATGTTCAAAAAAGGCAACGATCTGACCAATATTCAATCCGAGTGTCACACCAAAAAGTACACCGAAAAGAGTACCGAAGAATCCGGCTATGGCACCCTGAATCATAAAAATACGCATGATGCCGCCCGGAGAAAGTCCGAGTGTACGCAATATCGCAATATCAGCCTGTTTTTCAGTAACCGCCATGACTAAAGAAGAAACCAGATTAAAGGCAGCTACAGCAATGATTAACAACAGGATAATAAACATCATCCGTTTTTCCATCTGCACTGCATCAAAATAACTGCGATTTTGAAAAGTCCAGTCGCGAATCCAGATCTCATTATGAAGTTTTGCCGGCACAATATTTTGAACAACAGACGGAGCATTCTGCGGATCAGCCAGCTTTAAACGCAATCCGCTTACATTATTTCCCAGCCGGTACAGTTTCTGTGCATCCGTAATATGAGTTAAAGCGAGTGTATTATCCAATTCATAGATATTGGTTTTAACCACACCTACTAATGTAAACTGTTTCAGCCGTGGCACCATTCCAGCCGGCGTAACATTCCCATCGGGCGTAATAACAGTTATCTTATCTCCGATATTAGCACCCAGCGCATCGGCCAGATCTTTTCCTAAAAGAATACCAAATTCATCCGGTTTAAGATCAGCAAACCCATTTTTGGGCATACCCTTACCATAATCTGCAACTTTACCCTCCAGAGCCGGATCTATTCCGCGTATTTGCACACCTCGAACCTCGCCGGCATTAGCAAGTAAAGCCTGATCAGCCACATAAGGAGCTGAACCCAGTACTTGAGGATTACCTTTAACAAGTTTCTGCAAATCCTGCCAATGCTGATCCAGTCTGTTTTCATGGAATCCCATTTCAGCATGAGGAGCAACACTCAGGAGCTGATTGCGGATTTCTTTTTGGAAACCATTCATGACAGATAAAACGACAATTAATGTCGTTACTCCTAATGCGATCCCAACTATCGAGACTGCTGTAATGAATGACATAAACCCATTACGTTTTCTGGCACGTAAATAACGTAAACCAATCCATGTTTCCAAAGATGCCATGAGTACTGTATTTCAATAGAAAAAACAGATTGTACCTGAGCGCAGCAGACAAAGTCATGCTTATAAAGCAAATATCTGATCATTAATATTTGTAAAAAATTAATTTTTATCTTTTCAGTATGTTAAATAATATGCAAAAACGATACTAAATACGCTCTTCCGATAATATCTGTTTCAGTAATGAAAACTGTAAAACCAGATGCGGGTTTTGTATGTACCGTATGCATTACAAACTGCCCTATAAAAAGTGGCGCTGAGCAAATGCACTCATAGATAAATAAGCATTCAAAACTGACCTAAAACAAGTTATTTACCCGATTTAACCCGCATAATTTGATAAACATCAAAGCAATATATTATATATATTTCATTGCGATATATATCCCTTTTACTCAATAGATGATTATGAGCGTTTACGCTACCATATATTTAAGTCTTTTTATCCCGTTCTGATGAACTCGTATCAAAAATATGAATAAGCTATCTTCGCCCCTTTTCAATCCGCTGACGTTACCCAATGGTGCTGTATTAAAAAACCGCTTAGTTATGGCTCCTATGACTACTTGCTGTGGTTTCTATGATGGAACTGTAACAGATAATCTAATTGATTATTATCGTGAACGTGCCGGCAGTATTGGTACAGTAATTGTTGAATGCGGTTATGTTGATACTTTAGGACCGGCTTTTCCGGGAGCAATAGGCATCCATAATGATGATTGTATCGAAGGTCTGAGCCTGTTAGCCGCAGCCATAAAAGAGCGTGGTTCCAAAGCTGTTATACAAATCTATCATGGCGGACGAATGGTTGAGCCGCAATTAATCGGCGGTCAGACACCTGTCGGCCCCAGTGCGATTGCTATTCCGCGTCCGAATGCAACGGTCCCTGTAGCAATGACAGCCGGCGAAGTCGAAGATATGATTGATAAATTCGGCGAAGCTGTCCGGCGCGCAATTGCCGCAGGTTTTGACGGAATCGAAATACATGGCGCCAATACTTATCTTATCCAGCAGTTTTTTTCACCACACGCCAATCAGCGCCAGGATAAATGGGGCGGCAGCCGCGAAAACCGCGCCCGCTTCCCGCTCGCCATACTTGAAATCAGCCGGCAAATGGCTAAAAAATATGCTTCTAATGAATTTATTATCGGTTACCGGTTTTCACCGGAAGAACTCGAAGTGCCGGGCATTACTTTTGACGATTCATTGTTCCTGCTAGACAAGCTCGCTCAAATTGGTCTGGACTATATACATTTTTCAATGGCTGCCACACTGCGGCCATCCATCATTGACAGCAATGATGAAACACCATTAATTGATAAATACATACAATTACGTTCTGCCGTACTGGCTAAGATACCGGTTATCGGCGTCGGTAATGTCGTGAATAAAACTGACGCAGAAACAGCAATGGCACATGGCTATGATCTCATCGCTGCAGGGCGCGCCTGTGTGGCCTATCCTGACTGGGCTGAACGCATTCAGAAACATAATGATTTACAGCTATGCATGAACAGCGATCAGCGTACTAACCTGAACATTCCCGAACCATTATGGCGCTTTCCGCTTATTCATAGCATGGTAAGAGAAATCAATACCAAAAAATTCCATGCCGGTACCTATCAGCAAACTGTCAGCGACGATTTTGATAACCAATTTGTCATAAATGTAGAACTGGGGCAAGACTTTATCAAAGATTTGTCTTTAGTCAATGCCGAAAAACTGGATCATGTTTCTGTACGTAATTTCAATGAAATTAAAGAACGGATTCTGGCAGCCAACAGCCCTTATGTAGATGCAATCAGTGGCGCTACTTCACAATGTGATGCATTTAATAAAGCTGTAACCAAAGCCATATCAACCTCATATAAAGTAGCGACAATTGTAGAAGGCGGCGATGCTGATGATAAATCCTGTGACGTAGTAGTCGTCGGAAGCGGCGGTGCCGGACTGGCCGCAGCCATTGAAGCACATGATAAAGGGGCTTCAGTAATTATTATTGAAAAAATGCCGGTTATCGGCGGCAATACCAACAAAGCATCCGCAGGTATGAATGCGGCTGAAACCCGCTTTCAGCAGCAGGCAGGAATTACCGACCATAAAGAATGGTTTTATAACGAAACCCTGAAAGGCGGTAAAAATAAAAACAACCCGCAACTATTACACTACTTTGTCGAGCACGCTCCCGCAGCAATAGACTGGCTGGATGAAAAAGGAATCCAGTTAAATAACCTGACTACCACAGGTGGTATGAGTGTAGACCGCACTCATCGTCCTGATAATGGTGCAGCAGTCGGCGGTTTTCTGATTAGCGGTCTGCTGAAAAATATTAATGACCGCGGGATAGAGGTAATGCTGGATACCTCTGTAACAGATATTGAAATGAAGAACGGGCGTATTAATGCAGTAATCGTACACGACGAAGAAGGAAATGAACAACGCATCAGCACCAAAGCAATCATTATCGCAACCGGTGGCTTTGGAGCCAATGCACAGATGGTTACCCATTACCGCCCTGATTTAGCTGATTTTGTCACCACCAATCATAAAGGAGCAACCGGTTCAGGCATTGCTTTATTACAAAAAATTGGTGCCGGCACTGTTGATATGAACGAAATACAGATTCATCCCACAGTAGAGCAAAATACCGCTTATCTGATATCAGAATCCATCCGTGGCGGAGGTGCTATTCTGATATCGCAAAAAGGCAAACGCTTTGTCAATGAACTGGACACACGTGACAAAGTATCTAACAGCATCATTGCTCTTTCTGAACATTATGCCTATATATTATTTGATGAACAGATTTGTGCTGAAAATAAAGCAGCAGAAACCTACATCAGCAAAGGACTAGCGGTAAAAGCCGGCTCACTGGCTGAACTTGCAGAAAATCTGAATATTAATCCGAACTCTCTCATCGCCACTGTTGAGCGCTACAATCATTTTGTAAAACAGCAGCATGATGAAGATTTCGGGCGTACTACCGGCATGCGTCACCAGTTGAACCAGCCATTCTTTTACGCTATCCGCATTGCACCAGGCATTCACCATACTATGGGTGGTGTAACCATCAATACGAAGACAGAAGTTCTTGATACTCATGCAGAGATTATTAAAGGTGCTTATGCCGCGGGTGAAGTTGCCGGTGGTGTACATGGGGGCAACCGCATTGGAGGAAATGCCATTGCCGATATTATCATTTTTGGTATTCAGGCCGGTGATCAGGCTGCTGCATATGCTAAAAATCATTAATTACTGAAAAATACCTCATCACTTATGTCTGGTACAAGTTACACCTATAGCCAACAGTTAATGGGGACAACGGTTTCCCTGAAACTGTTCGTTGAAAACCTAACCGCAGTCTCTGCCGTTTTTAACGCTATAGAGCAACTGGAAGCTCGGTTAACGGTAAACCGCTACCACTCAGAGGTAATGAGCATTAACCATGCTGCCGGCAAACAGCCGGTAGCAGTAAGCAAACTGGTTTTTAAATTAATCAGTCAGGCTAAAGCAGCCAGCCTGTTACCTAACAGCAAGTTTAATCTGGCAATTGGTCCGTTGGTGAAATTATGGAAAATAGGTTTTAACGGACGCAGTATTCCGGAAAAGGATGAAATAGCCCGTAGATTAACACTGACTAACCCGCATCACATTGAGCTGAATCGGACAAATCAAACTGTATATCTGGCTAAAGCTGGTATGGAAATTGATTTAGGAGCCATTGCTAAAGGCTATATTGCGGACATTATCAAATTGCTCTTAGCTCAATATAACATTTTTCAGGCAATTATCAATTGCGGAGGTAATGTACTAACAATCGGCTACTCACCAATTACTGCTGACAAACAATGGCATATTGGTCTGAAACGCCCTTTTGCCGAGGCAAACAATCTGCTCGGAATCATACATGTCGAAGACAAATCAGTAGTCACTTCCGGCATTTATGAACGCTATTTCATTTTTAACGACCAGCTGTATCATCACATCCTTGATCCGCACACCGGCTATCCTCTGAATAATGAGTTGCACAGTGTAACCATCATTTCAGATAACTCATTAACCGGAGATATTTATTCAACTATTTTTTATGGCTTAGGTATCAGAAAAGGTTTGAATGAACTGAAAAAAAAGCAAAATATCGGAGTTATATTCGTAACACGGAATAAAAAAATAATCATTCAATCCAATCAGCATTTTATATTTGAATTAATAGCAGATGATTATCAGCTCATCAGCTATTCTTAACTGCATTAACCAAACAAATACCTTTTTATGATAATTTGCAGCTTGCAGACCAGCAAAATCAGAATGTATATTTGTCTATGGATTCAGCATTTCTTCCAATACTTCAATCAGCCTTTGCTGTTGTTGCTGTGTTCCGACACTGATTCGTAAAAAATTATTGATTCTTTCCTGAGGAAAATGCCGAACCACTACACCATGCCGGCGTAACTCAGCAGCAATTTCCACAGCTGTTTTATTTTTATGACTTGCAAAGACAAAATTGGCATTAGAAGGTAAAACCTCAAATCCGAGCTGAGACAGATGTTTAGTCAGCCAGATACGGTTTTCAATAACTTTGGCACAAGTTGAGCGAAAATAATTTTCATCTTCGAATGCCGCAATAGCTCCAGCTTGTGCTAAACGATCAAGCGGATAAGAATTAAAACTGTTTTTTATCCGCTCAAGTCCTTCAATCAGCTCTGCTTGCCCTAGTGCAAGACCAACCCGCATACCGGCAAGCGAACGAGATTTTGAAAGTGTCTGTACCACAAGCAGATTAGGATAATTAGCAATCAGTGCCACCGCAGACTCACCGCCAAAATCAATATAGGCCTCATCTACCAGTACTACACAATCCGGATTGGCTTGTAATATCTGCTCAACCTGAGCCAAAGACAAAATACATCCGGTAGGTGCATTCGGATTAGGAAAAACAACTCCGGCCTGAGCATCATAATAATCAGCCGGATTAATAGCGAAGTGCTCATTAAGCGGGATATAACGAGCCTCAACATCATATAACTGACAATAGACCGGATAAAAACTATAACTGATATCGGGTAATAATAATTGTTGTTTTCCCTGAAAAAAAGCAGCAAATGCCTGAGCCAGTACCTCATCCGAACCATTACCCACAAAAATCTGTTCTCTTGACAAACCATAATAATCAGCAATGGTTTGTTTTAATCTATCTGCATTCGGATCAGGATATAAACACAAATCTTCAGTTGCAGCCTGTATTGCTTTTAATACCTTTGGAGAAGGTGGAAATGGATTTTCATTGGTATTCAGTTTAACCAGATTGGCTATTTTAGGCTGCTCTCCGGGTACATAAGGTTGCAGCAATTTGGTTTTCTCACTCCAGAATTTACTCATTTTCTCTCCAGTCTGAATGAAATACTCATTATCAAAAACTCAGAACTAATATCCCTATCAACAATTATCATATTGAGCAAATTACGCTATTACAGAACCATTATTATACTTATGACATATTAACAAAGATTCAGCACTAAGGGTACTGAATTGCTCGGATGATAAATAATCCAGCTTTTTAGCAATAAGTACCCGGCATGTTTTTTCATTCAGACCACATACAAACAACATTTTTTCCTGCTGATGCAATCTACGGGCAAGAGCCTGTAAATGAACAAATACAGTTACATCTGCATGACAGCCCGCACTCAAATCCAGATATATATTTTTTACATCTAGACTAATAATCATATCATGGCTTCGATTCAGCAGCGTACCGACGTTAGCGAACAATAATAACTGAGGCAAAATGATCACCGCTTCCTGCGCGATGATTTGAACTTCTGGAAATAAAACCGGCCAGGCATACATTCGGAGCGAATACCAGCACATTCCTATTAAAGCAAAAGAAATCACCAGCCATAAACCAGTACAGACACCAAACATAATAATCAGACCAGCAGAGATACATAACCATAGCAAATCACCCCATTGCCAGTAATAAAAACGCAATTCACACCAGTTAATCTGCACACAGAGAACATACAGTGCAATTACTGCAAGTACAGGCAATGGTACATACGCCAACCATGACCAGCAGTAAATCAATACCATAAGCAATAGCATAACTATTAGCGTATTACGTCTGATTTTTAATGCCTTATCGGCCACATAACCTAAACTTATGACCAGGCCTCCGGTAAATGAAGACAATATATTACTAAAACCAACCAGCGCGACACTGCGCCGGAACTGTTTCGGTAAATACTGACAACTTTCTACATAGATCAATAATGCAATTGTAGCACTCAGAAAAAACAACAAAGGCCAGTCAGCATGTACCGGATTCATAAATGGCCAATACTGTTCATCCAACTGAACCGGAGTGGCTATACCTACTAGTGCAAACGGCCATATATAACTGAGAATCCATACCAGTAGCAACACCCACAAGGCCTTAGGCTGAGACTTACTTCTCCATAATACCAGCAAGGCAAAAGATAAACTGGCCAAAACCACACTTGGCCAGTTCCAGCCATACCATTTAAGAATCAGTTCCCACAACCCCTGCCATGAACTTTTATTAGCCGGAACACCAAGAATGACCGGAATAAGCATGGCGAACAGTGTTAAAGTCATACCCAGACCAATACCATGCCAGACCGGACGGGCAATCCAGTTCAGACAATGTTTGGGTAGTATAAGTGACATAAGTAATAACCACCCACCAGTAAACAAGGTGAGCATAATAGCCACAGTAATACGCTCACTCACCACTCCTGCATAATAGGCTATTGAAGCCATCAGTATTAACGCTGAAAACGGTGCTGGTGTTAATAACACTTTTTTCGGACCACCCAAAATTATACTACTGAGCAAAGCACACATTACACCAGCCATTGCCATAGATATGGGTAAACCGGCAATACCGGCACAAGCAAGTGCCATTGGTAAGACATATCCTAATAATTTCCAGCCATCAGACATCCATACCAATGGAGACTGTTTTGTGCTCATTAGTTTCAAGGTATTATCCTTTGTTCATATTAACAGGATTAATCTGAAGCAGTAGAAGAGTTTTGAGCTGAGTTTTGCAGGTGAAGATGAAGATTGCGTGCTGTTTGCCATGCCTGATCAGGGTTATCAGCCAGAACAGTAAAATGTCCCATTTTACGGCCGGGTCTTACCTGTTTTTTACCATACAGATGTAAACAGGCAGTTTTATGATTCAGAACAGCATTCCAGTTCGGTTCGCCGTTTTCAGGCCAGACATCACCAAGAATATTCGCCATACAACAAGGCATTAATAAATCTGTGGCTGCCGGCGGCAATCCACACATCAACCTTACCTGCTGCTGAAACTGATCAGAAATACAGGCATCTAAAGTGTAATGACCTGAATTGTGTGGCCGGGGAGCAATTTCATTAACAAGCAACTGCATTTCATTGCCAGCAACAAACATCTCAACTGCCATCACCCCTTGATAATCCATGGCTTGCGCCAGCTGATTAGCCATATTTTCAGCCTGTTTTAATACAGGCTGCGGTAATCTGGCTGGTACTACAGAGTAAGCAAGAATACCATTTTGATGTTGATTTTCTGCCGGTGGAAAACAAACAGTGTGCTGATTATTAAGACGGGCAACTACTACTGATATTTCAGCATGTAAATCCACCTTTTTTTCCAATACACAGCGTACTTGCGGCAGTCGGGTAAAAGCAGCCTGCAATTCCGCAAGAGAATCAACTGCTATCTGTCCTTTTCCATCATAGCCCAGAGTAGCTGTTTTCAGAATCCCCGGTAACAATGCATTCAGAGAATCATTAATATCAGACTCAGTACTGATAACAGTATACGGCACAGTAGTCAGACCGGCTCGGGCAATCCATTCTTTTTCCTGCTGCCTGTCCTGAGCAATCGCAACACAATCACCTGATGGCGATACAACTGTATATTGCGCCAGCCAGCGCATAGATTCAGCACTGACATTTTCAAACTCTGTCGTAACAGCAGCACATTTAGCCATATTCTGCAGAGCTTCAGCATTATTAAAATCAGAACATAAATGCACATCAGCAAACTGTGCTGCTGGCGCATCTGGATCAGGATCCAGAACAGTTACCTGATAACCCATTGTTTTAGCAGCTACAGTGAACATCGCACCCAGCTGACCACCACCTAAAATACCCAGCATCGCTGGTGGCAGAATACAGGAAGAAAAACGAGACATAACGGTATTAAAGTTACCTTATCCAGAAGATAAACAATATTAGCTGAAATTAAACATTTTTGCAGTTACAGACATCAGTATGAAATCGCCATATTGAGCACAAACTTGTTATTTTTACCATATTAATAATTTAAGCAAAAATTCTCAGCAACTGTCACTTTTACCCTGCATTAGTTACTGAATCAGAACAAATTAGTCTGAATTTAGCCCAGACATATACCTACATTTATGATTCATAAATATAATGGATAAAATTCTGATAAGTGTAAATTGTTACAAATATGCATTATTTTAACATAAAAAAATAAATAATTACATAAAATAAATATTAAGATTTAGCTGATATCTATTTAATATCTATAAAATTTTATTATTAAAACAAAATATTACAAATATAAAATTATTTAATAAATTATATAAATATAATTTATTAAATATAATTTATTAAATATACTTAGCAGTAATATTAATGAAATTGCTGACTTTCCTCATTAGTACAAGGCTGCAATTGCAAGCGCCTTTGTGAGCCATCCACACATAAATTACTGTTTTTGTCGCGAAGCTGCCTGCCTAGCAGCAACCAATTATTATTCTTGTCTGGTTCACAATAAACCGTACCCACCACATTATTTTTTACCGCCAGACAGCGGTTATTGAACCACACCTGACCCTGATGAAAATAAAAAGCTTCACTAATTTTATCTCCGGCACAGGAATCAACAACTACAGATTGCCAGACTGAAGACATACCATCACTGCGCAAACAACCATGATTTACCGGACGTAAACTGATACTGGATGCAACAGGATAAACAGGCGGATATGGCAAAACTGACGGATAATGCGGATAAGGCAATGCTGCCGGATAAACAGGAGTATCCGTATATATTACAGTTGTACCGGCAGGAGCATCAATATGTACAGTTTTATTAATGGTTGTAGTTGATGAAACAGGCAAATCGACAATAACATGACGTTCACCATGTCCGGAATGATAGATGACCTCTGCCTCAGCAACAGATAACAACAACCCAGACAAACTCAATATACCAGTAGCCAAAAACATTCGTGCAGATCGAATCATTATTTCCTCCCGAATATCTACTCATTAATTAACCCTTCCGGATTTCCCAGCATTGATGAATGCGTGTATTACGAAAATCTTCAGGTATTGTTTTTTTGGAAATATTACTTACATCATAACGCTGTTCCAAAACCGGATTTAATTCAAAACTGCGAAGATTATTTGAAAAATACAAACTACCCTGCTTTGATAATAAACGCATTGCACCATCTATCAGTTTTTCCTGATCACGCTGAATATCCAGTATATCCAGCATTTTCTTACTATTTGAGAAACTTGGTGGATCCATTACAATCAAATCAAACTGTTTTTTTTCTTCAGCCGCTTTTTGCAAATAATGAAACACATCAGCTCGAACTATTTGATGAATCTGCTTATCCAGCCCGTTTAATTCAAAATTTCGTTGCGCCCATTGCAAATATGTATTTGACAAATCTACAGTTTCACTGAATAAGGCACCACCAGTTGCAGCATATACCGAGAAACTGCCCGTATACGCAAATAAATTCAAAAAACGTTTTCCCGCTGCAAGAAGGCCTATTTTCTGGCGGGTATTACGATGATCAAGAAATAAACCTGTGTCCAGATATTTATCCAGATTTACCCAGAATGAACGCCCATGTTCATGAATCACGAAATCCGTACCGGTAATACCGGTTTTTTCATACTGATCTTTACCTTTTTGCCGCAGTCTTTTTTTGATATGAATATGCTCTTTGGGCAAACCAGTCACAAATAAAATAGCTTCTACTACTTCAGCCAGCCAGTCTTCATAATCTGTTTTATGCATTAGCCAGCCAGTATCATATTCCTGTAAATGTACATGATCAGCATAAATATCCACAACAAATGGATATTGCGGTATATCCCGGTCATACATGCGCCATGCTTCAATATTCTGACGCTGCGTCCATTTACGCAAATGTTTAATATTTTTGCCTAGGCGGTTGGCAAAAGCACCTATATCATTACTCATAAATAAAATTTCAAATTTCTACCGTTCGGTACATTAACAGTCATATTGTAACGGAAAAAATTTTATATTCCCTTGCAAATTTACTCATTATGACATGACTATCCTATTGCTTAAAAACATAATATATCTTATAATTTAGTCGATAATTTGAAACCATCGTTTACAACCTTAAATAAATACGGCGAACTCAATATTACTTTAATTGTTTATAATGCCGCCCTTCGCAGCAATGCGTCCGTTGTCTGGTTGTCGCCGATGTATAAAATACCCAAACACACACGCTTACGACAACCAATTGCTATCTTTTCTTTGTTTATTTTCTTCTTGGCTTAAGCTAGCAACAGTTCCCAGTAATCTAATTTCACATCAATAAACTAGATTATCACGTTTGGTTGGTCGTTTAACCAAAGGAAAATCATGACATTGTCTTTTTCAGATTTACATTTAGACAAACAACTTACTACAGCTCTTACCGCTGCCGGCTACGAAACCCCTACTCCGGTGCAACTGGAATCTATTCCGGCTGTTCTGAACAATCAGGATTTAATGGTTTCTGCTCAAACCGGTTCCGGCAAAACAGCTGCATTTTTATTACCTACTCTGCAAAAATTGCTTAAACGCAGCGAAAAATCAGGCAAAGGACCCAGAGCTCTGGTATTAACCCCTACACGTGAACTGGCCCAGCAAGTTGAAAAAAATGCCCAGATTTACGGTAAAAACATGCCTTGGCTGCGCACAGTAACACTAGTAGGCGGTACTGCATTCGGTCAGCAAATTCGCGCATTATCCCGTCCGATTGACCTAATCGTTGCCACACCGGGACGTTTAATGGATCACATGCGTCAGGGTCGTATTGACTTTGGCCGGCTGGAAGTGCTTATTCTGGATGAAGCAGACCGGATGCTGGACATGGGTTTTATTGATGATATTGAGACCATCGTTGCGGCTACCCCTGTTGAGCGGCAGACTTTGTTATTTTCAGCCACATGGGACGGCATGGTTGGTAAGCTTGCTCAGAAATTGACACAGCAGCCGCAAAAAATTGATATTGCCCGCGAAGAAAAGCAGGGCAAAATTGATGAGCAACTGCTTTACTGTGATGATATACGACATAAAAACCGCCTACTTGATCACCTCTTGCGTGATACCAGCATTGATCAGGCTGTAATATTTACTGCTACCAAAGCCATGTCTGAACAACTGGCTGATGAGTTGTATGAAAAAGGCTTCTCAGCTAACTGCTTGCATGGAGATATGCCTCAAGGCTGGCGTAACCGTACATTGATGGATTTACGCAAAGGCCGGATTAAAATACTGGTTGCGACTGATGTTGCAGCCCGTGGCATTGATGTACCAACCATTACACATGTTATTAACTATGACCTACCCAAGCAGGCCGAAGACTATGTACATCGTATTGGTCGTACAGGTCGCGCCGGCCGCACCGGTCTGGCCATTACCTTTGCAGAAGTAAACGAGTACATTAAAGTACATAAAATTGAACGCTACCTGAATCGTAAATTACCTGAACAAACCATTACCGGCATGGAACCAACCCGTAAGCGCGCAGGTAAAATAGCGAATAAAGGTCGTCGCTCGTTTGGTAACCAAAGCAAAAACAGCAACTGGGGAGCCAAACGACGCCAGTCCGGTGAACAGCAGCCAAACCGCTCACGTCATAATAGTCCAGCAGCCCGTCAGCATAGTAGTCAGCCAAACAGACGTAGCAATAACAGTCAACCTAAACAATAAATTTAAATATCATAATAAATGGTCAGGTTAAGATTTGGCCTGACCATCTACCCCATTCTACAATTCTTCTGATAATCAATTCCTCTTCAATTTAAAGACAGACTTACAATACTGTCTTGCAAAAATCTGTTATATCTTATATATTGTTTGATGAATAAATAAATCATCATGTTAAAAATAATAACTGTACACAATACTGACAAATATTATTATCTTATCAGTAAAATTGTACTTCCAAGTTATAAATAACAACAGTTGGTGCTCCACACCAGCAAGCGAGAAAGGATTTTTATTATGCAACATCGTCGTAGATTACAAATTTTTCAGGCAGCGAAACGAGCTGCTTTTTATCAACATACTCAGACTGGAAATGGCAAAGAACAAACTCATGAAAATGAAAAAGCCATTCACAACCTGGAACCTATTCATCAATAAAACTTAATTGATAAAAAGAGCCTTATCTTTTCAGATAGGGCTCTTTTTTATTGATCTACATTTAAGCCTGCTAAAAGCAAAGAAAATTAGTTTTTTAGAAACGTTATTACCTACATTAAATAACTGTAAATTCATTAGTTTTTGTTTATAATAAAATTTTAAAATATAAAAAAGATCGTGATAAAGTGAAATCTTTTCAGTTGAATCTATTTTAATCTAATTGTTAAACACAGACTCTATTATTTTTGCAGCATTCAATAATTATTAATTAGTATAGAAATATTTTTTAATAACTAATTCTTTAATATTTTTACCTCTATAGAATTGAATACAGTTTTCATAAGCTAAATAATTGCTACCATAGAATAAATATTATAATCATCAAAAATAAATTCTAAGCTAAAGATCACAGCGAAAACAAAATTATTAAATTTATTCGTATTTGTATTAGCATTTATTTCATTAATAATTTTAGTTTTATCTATATAACTAAACTAATTTTTTACTATCTTTTATAAAGATACAGGTTTTTTACGCTTTTAAAGGATTTAAGATTTATTTATTATCTGGTTTATTAAAACTATGAATAAAAATTATGTAGAACGAATACACCTTATACAAATAACAATAATCCTCACTGGAGCTTTCATAAATCAGCACGTATCGATTCTTAATACCCAGACTCATCTATGTACAATTTGATTAATTAATACGAATTCAAATATTCAATTAATCTTTATCTCTTGCTTAAAGTGGTACCCGGATATAAACCCAGATTTCTAACTATAGAAATTCAAACATGCCGATATGATATAAAATTTACTTAACTTGATATGATATTTCAAATTTAATCCTTACTGGTCTCAGCGCGTGATTTGTGCGAAAATTCAATTTATTTATTGGGCGAACTACCATGTTAGATAGAGAAGGTTATCGCCCCAATGTCGGGATAATCATTACCAATGACCGAAACGAGGTTTTTTGGGGCAAACGAGTACACGAACACTCTTGGCAGTTTCCTCAAGGAGGCATTAAGCCGGGGGAAAGTCCAGAAGCAGCCATGTATCGCGAACTGATGGAGGAAGTCGGTCTGTTGCCTCATCATGTCAAAATAATCGGACGCACTCGGGACTGGTTACGTTATGATGTACCTACACATTGGATTAAACGCGAATGGCGTGGTTCTTATAAAGGTCAAAAACAGATCTGGTATCTGCTACGGCTGACCGGGCGGGAAAGTGATGTTCACCTGCGTGCTACCCACCACCCCGAATTTGATGCCTGGCGTTGGCACCAATACTGGGCTCCTGTTGATGAAGTTATTGAATTCAAAAGAAATGTCTATTTGAATGCATTACACGAGCTTTCACGCTTTTTACACGAACTGCCCAGCTGGACTGAATTTGTTCAAACTCGACAAAATCATGATGATAAATATTCACTGGCTGAATGATTGCCTGTGAATAGTTCTGTATTGAAGATTACACCAAAATTCTGAATCTGAAACAAATTACCGAAAAAATAAATTTTTTACGGTAATTTGTTTTATATTGCGATTAATACTTATCTAAAAATAAATTATGAGCAAATCCACAACTTATGATGAATCCAGTGTCACCGTTCTGAAGGGTCTGGCACCAGTTAAAGAACGCCCTGGTATGTATACCAGAACGGATAGCCCTACCCATATCATTCAGGAAGTAATTGATAATGCCGCAGACGAAGCTCTGGGCGGCTATGCACAAAATATCGATGTTACTCTGAATCCCGATGGATCCGTTACCGTCAGAGACAATGGTCGCGGCATTCCCACCGGATTACACCCAACCGAAAAAGTACCCGTAGTTGAACTGGTTTTCACCCAACTTCATGCTGGTGGTAAATTCAATAAAAAAAGCGGCGACGGTGCTTATGCTTTTTCAGGTGGCTTACATGGTGTTGGCGTTTCCGTGACAAATGCTCTCTCCTCCCGACTTGAAGTGACTGTTAAAAGAGCTGGAAATATTTATCATATTGCCTTTGCTGGTGGTAACGTCATTAAACCTTTGTCTGTAACCGGTAAATGCGCCGTTAAAGACAGTGGTACCGAAGTTCGTGTCTGGCCTGACGGACATTACTTCGATAATCCGCAATACAATCTGCCTGAACTGGAACGCAATTTACGTGCTAAAGCAGTTTTGTTACCCGGCGTGAATGTTACCCTTACTCGCTACCAGAATGATACGGATGAAGCTCAGACACAAAACTGGCATTATCCGAATGGCCTGAAAAGCTATTTACTTGACTTACTCTCAGACAGCCAGACTACCACACCCATTTTCTCCAGTGAAAATTATTTAAACTCAAATCATGGAACTGACTTTAATCAGGGTGAAGGTGCAGCTTATGCATTAACCTGGCTAGAGGAAGGACATGCTCCCGGCGAAAGTTACGTTAACCTGATCCCTACCGCTCTGGGTGGTACTCATGAAGCTGGGCTAAAACAGGCAGTTTTTCATGCTGTAAACAACTTTATCAATCATCATAATTTACTTCCGCGCGGCGTAAAACTACAATCAGACGATGTTTTTTCACGTGTTGCTTTTGTTCTTTCTGCCCGTTTGCTTGATCCGCAGTTTCAGGGACAGACAAAAGATAAACTAACCAGTCGTGATGCACTCAAACTGGTAGCTGCAGTGTGCAGTGACCCATTAGAACTCTGGTTAAACCAGAATATTGATACTGGAAAAAAAATAGCTGAACTGGCGATTAGCCAGGCACAGGCACGAATGCGCTCAACTAAAAAAATTGAAAAGAAAAAAGGTTCCGGCGTAGCTGTTTTACCAGGCAAACTTACTGACTGTGAAAGTGAAGATATTCGCGAAAATGAGTTGTTTCTGGTTGAAGGTGATTCTGCCGGTGGTTCAGCCAAACTAGCTCGGGATAAAAATACTCAGGCGATTCTTCCTTTGCGTGGTAAAGTTTTAAACAGTTTTGAAATTCACCGCGACCAATTATTTGGTAATGCTGAAATACATGATATTTCAGTTGCCATCGGAGTAGATCCGCACGGAAGAACCGATAATCCCGATTTATCCGGCTTGCGCTATGGAAAAATAGCCATATTATCAGATGCCGATGTTGACGGCGCTCATATACAGGTTCTGTTACTTACCTTGTTTTATACCCATTTCCCACGATTGATAGAGGCAGGACACATTTATGTTGCCCAACCGCCACTTTTTCGTATAGATGTAAATGCACAGGGTAAAAGCAAACCTGCACGCAAAATTTATGCTCAGGATCAGGCCGAACTGGACAGCATCAAGGACAGGCTGCAACTAGAAAAAAGTACTTACCATATAAATCGCTTTAAGGGTTTAGGCGAAATGAATCCGGATCAGCTTAAAGATACGACTATGAATCCAGATACACGCCGTCTGTTACAAGTACATATCCCGGATGAAGAGAACAGTGAAACCCGAAATATTTTTATCAAATTAATGGGAAAAGGTGAAGCCGCATCCAGAAGAATATGGATGGAGGCTGAAGGTGATAAAGTAGAAACCGACATCTGATGAATCTGATTAAAGGTTGTTATCACACTATCGATAGCAACCTTTATAAATTAATTTATAAATATAATTTAAATTTAAAATCAAAAATTTATATTAAAAATAAATAATCTTTCATATAAATACCTTATAAAATATTGAAATTTTATATAACTGAGTAACCAGCTTAATTTATAGTCAATAACCTTCAATATTAAAAATTTAACTATTTTTGACATAAATCAAATAATAGTTAAATTAAAATAGTCAAATTTTTGTAATTTATTATTCATAATGATATAATTCAGACCAAATTTCATATCCGCTAAATTGATTAAGATTGTAATCAAAAATTTTAAACACTGATATTAATTGAATTTAAGTCATAAAAAATAAATAATTGTAAATAAAATAGAAAATTTAAATAAAGATAATTAATAAAATTTAATAACATTTTTTTGCAAAAAAATTCACCCATCTTTATAATTGACAAAGTTACAGTCAAATTTAGAGGAACTTTCATGAAATATGATTTTATCGAAAACGTATTAAAAACCCTGAACAGTACCCCGGATATTACTTCTTCAGCAGTTATTTCAACTGACGGTCTGCCAATTGCTTCAGCTTTACAAAGTGGCATGGATGAAGACCGCATTGGTGCGATGGCTGCAGCTTTATTGTCTTTGGGTAACCGCTCAGCTAAAGAAGTATTAAAAGGTACTCTGGACAATACCATTATCCATACTGACAAAGGTTACATGTTGCTGTTTCAGGCATCTGAAGCTATTTTATTAACCATTACCACCACTCATGAAGCCAAATTGGGTCTGATTTTGTTCGAAGCTAAACGTGCATTGAAAGAACTAGCTGATCATTTTGATTAAGAATCAATCATTAGATCTGAAATATGTAATGCTATTCAAATATCTGTTCGTGTGAATGTGTAATTGAAAATTTTATTGACAGCTTTTTTAATCAGTACACAATACTGTAAAAAATCAGCTTAGAAATCTGGTAATTGCTACCCTTTAATCTGGATATTTTCTAAACGCTGACTGAATTGCTGTCAATTAAACCTAAAGAAAAATGGATCAATTATATAAAAGGGCGTTTAAATGTTTTTATAGCAATACTAAAACGCATCACATATATGTATTCTCAGAAATTTATAGTGGCGATAAACGTATTAAAGCAGAAATAAGCACCGCCATAGTAAAAGCATACAAAATCTGAAATGCAATTTTAAGCACACTCATTCTTTATCAGATTAAACCAAAATTGAAGGACCAAATATGGATATGAGTCGTTGGATTCAACCAAAGCCAGAAAGTGAGTTTTCTGAGCATAAAATAAAATATTATCAACAAGATACAGAGTCGACTGTATATGTAACCAATCAGGAATTTCCTTATCCTGACGGTGCTTTGATTGTATCTCGTACAGATCTTGATGGCATCATTACGCATGCTAATGACGTATTTGTTGATATTAGCGGCTGGGCACGTGATGAAATTATTGGTGCACCACATTGCCTGTTACGCCATCCTGACATGCCAAAAGCACCATTCGCCGATATGTGGGCAACTCTGCAAAGAGGGGAGCGCTGGTATGGTTATGTCAAGAATCTGCGTAAAGATGGCGGACACTACTGGGTATATGCCACTGTAATTCCTAACTTACGTCAAGGAAAAGTAATTGGTTATAGCTCAATTCGTCGTAAACCAAGCCGCGAGCGTGTTAACGAAATGAGTGCCAAGTATGTAGAAATGCTGAAATCCGAACAGGAAGGAAAATAATATGCTTAGTTTAATGGTTGTACCCGATTATTTACCTGATCAGTTCAGCACCTGGTATTTACTCAATAATTATCTGCAAAAGAAAAGTGACCAGAATATTTCCTTGCTGATGCCTCCTTCATTTGATGAAGTTAAAGCACAACAGGATAAAGAAAAAGTTTCAATGCTTTTTGTTAATCCTTTTGCTGCAGGTAGCTATGTTCGTGAGCAGGGATATTTACCACTGGTTAAACCTAAAAATAAACCTGATGAAATCGTTATTGTTACTGCCGCAGATTCAGATATAAACGCTATCGAAGATCTCAAAGGTACGGTAGAACTGGCTCTTTCTAATAATGAAGACGCAAACTTTATTGGTTTACGTTTATTGGAACCTGCTAATCTAAATGATGATGAGTTAGTTATCAATCGTAAAGATAACTTCCTTATGGTGGCTTCCAGCGTCATTCGCCAGCAAGCAAAAATCGGCATTATTCAGGCAAACGTATATGAAAGTTTCAACTCTGTTACCAAAGATCAACTAAAAGTTTTGCTGAAAAGCCGGATTAACGAAGTATCTCATGTTATGCTTTACCATCAGGATGCAGCCGCCCAGGCTGAGCCATTAAGAGAAATATTATGTAAAATGGCAGATGATCCGGATGGTACCAATATTGTTAAAGCATTAAGCTATCCAGAAGGCTTTACAGATTTATCTCAGGAAGATATGGAATTTATGATCGACGTTGTAGATACATTGCGTATGTAAATATAATGTAATAATATAATAAACCGTGTTCACTTTGTTAAGGCAGCACGGTTTAATTTATATCTAACCTTTTTCAAAAATACAATCACTTGAAAATATTTAAAAAGCAAAATTTTTAATTTTTTATTCGATAAATATTTTTTTGGTTAGTGAGTCATTATTCAATTTCAACTGTGTAGGTCGACATTGTAAATAAATATTATCATTTTAATGATACCTTTTATTATACATCCATCAACTCCTATAAATCATATATACAAAAAAATCAGATACGCATCCAAATAGTTAATTTTATTTTTTTATTAAAACTATACTGGTTAGGTAAATTTTATTCGCACACTAAGTTAAGCCTGCATTACAAAAACACGAGGAGGCATATTTTTGTTTATTTGAGCTTTTCCACAAGTATAACTTTTTTAATCAAGTTACTTAGCACATAATAATATTGGTGAGTAATCAGTCCCTACCTTTAGCTCTGCATACATCAATGCTTTCCGATTTTCAAAAAGACACACTGGTACAAATCACGCCTGTAAAGAAAAATTTTGTTTGGTTCTGCCCTTTTAAATCAGTAGCTTTTACTAAAGAAGACTGCAATAAAAAAGTAAAAGCAGCCTTTTCATATTATCTACATCCGCCGATTAAATATATAGTCTATTAATTGCGATGTTTTTTAATTTCAGTGCGGTAAATATCATTAAGACAGTTAGTTAATTGTTTTTAAAAATTTTCCCTATTCAAATATTTCAGTAATTTTATAATCATTATCTTTTTGACATCTAATCTGATAAGTAACAAAACGTTCTTCAAACCCTTTTGTTGCATCAATAATTACTTTAACTCTGTCTTTATCTGACTGAATAAATGTTAATTTAGCAAAAGGATCTAAATCTTACTCTTGCCATAGAACATCATAGTCTATGCAAGATTTTCTGATAATTATCATTCCTCATATATAACTTCCGGATATTCTTATCAAAGTATTTTCTATAATAATCGTAATCAAAATTATTAGAACTACTTTTCTCTGAAGATACACTTCATTCATACATTTCTTTTATGTAGCGCAATTGCGGACTTTCTGAGTATGCAGACATACTAATACTTAAACTCAAGAGAATAAAAAGTAATTTTTTCATTAGCATTCTCGAATTTAAACTATTTTCTACACAACACTATTTTCATAGTACAGAAACTTTTGTCGAATATTGCAGCATTATTCGTGAAATAAATCTATGTAATAAATTTTGTTTTACAACCTTGATTACAAAATATTCAAACATACAACTTAAAGTTTCTTTCTGTTTTAATTTAAATCAGGGCTGCACAATAATATTATTAAAGTACGCTAGTACATTCTATATTAATAAATGCTACTTTTATTGGATACAACGAATTAATTTACTTGTTAAAGCCCAAAACTAATGATGTTAAAAATATGAATATAAATTTTCAAATCATTAATTAAACATATCATTGGACTTAATGAGGATTTAACACTTAAATTTTTATATTGTCTGTTAAAATTTCTGTATTAATTTTGATTACTGATTTTGTTCATCGATTACTCATAATATTTCATTCATTTTCTAAGCTATTTTTATACCAGATGCCTGCTTAAAATAATATATAATATGAATATATATTTGAATTTTGGATTTTTTTAATAAAATTTCTATATTTAAGTTTTAAAAAATTAACAATTATTGTTTTATCATTTAAAATTTATAAAAAAATAAAAACATACTTACTAAATTTTATGTATTTACAATAAATTAATGCTCTGCATGAATCTGTTATAATGAATGAGACCATCATTGATAAACAGCAATTATGGCTACTATTAACGACAGTAAACCCTCACGCTTTTTGCCCATTTTGTTGGCAATAGCCATTTTTATGCAGCAGCTGGATGCTACTATCCTGAATACTGCTCTGCCCTCGATGGCTGCCGATTTGGGGCAGTCGCCGCTTAATATGCAATCTGCAATTATTGCCTACGCATTAACTCTGGCAATAATGATGCCTCTGTCTGGTTTTCTGTCGGATAAATTAGGAATACGTAAACTTTTTATGGGTTCCATGGTCATATTTATTATCGGATCTGTACTGTGTGCCGCAAGTAATAATCTGGCTTTACTGGTACTGGCCAGAATCATTCAGGGTTTGGGTGGCGCAATGTTAACTCCTGTAGCCCGTTTAACCATGATGCAGGCTTACGACCGCTCAAAACTTATAACTGTTATGAATTACGCCATTATGCCGGCACTGATCGGTCCGGTACTGGGACCGATTATTGGTGGCTATCTTGTGGTATATACCAGCTGGCACTGGATATTTTTGCTTAATGTACCGATAGGGTTATTAGGATTACTGGTTACCTGGTATATCATGCCCAATTTTAACCGACCAGCAAATTACTTTGATGGATTAGGTTTCTTTCTGTTTTCGGCATCTGCTTTTTGCATGACGCTTACTTTTGAAACCATGTCACATGCTAACAATATTTTATTTGGCTGTATGATGGCTATTGCAGGTATTGGTGCTTTATTTGCCTATCTTGCTCATGCACGCCAGAACAACCGTGCTTTGTATCCTCCGCATTTAATTCTGGTGCGTACATTTCGTCTGGGGCTGGCAGGTAATTTAGTAAGCCGCCTTGGCATGAGTGCTCTGCCTTTATTATTGCCTTTATTATTTCAGGTTGCTTTTAACTATGATGCGGTAAATTCAGGCTGGCTGCTGATGCCTCTTGCTTTGGCAGCTATATTTGCCAAACCCTTTCTGAAGCCCTTAATGAATCATTTTGGTTATCGTAATACACTTGCCTGGAACACACGTATTATCGGTATACTGATTATGTCACTCGCTTTAATCAGTGCCAGTACACCGCAATGGTTGATATTATTACATCTGTGTATTTTGGGCACCTGCAACTCTTTACAATTTACTGGTATGAATACCATTACATTGGCTGATTTACGTTCTAATCAGGTTAGTAGCGGCACCAGTCTGATGGCTGTTAACCAGCAACTGGCATTAAGTTTCGGTATAGCAATTGGCGCATTACTTTTGCAATCTTTCAGTCGTGCCAGCTTTATCAATCACAATATTACTACCGCCTTTCGCATTACTTTTATTATTCTCGGCGTGTTCACTTTGCTTTCAAGCTGGATATTTGCCCGTCTGCATTCAACTGACGGTGCTAATCTGCTTTCAAAGGAAAATGCATAGATTAACAATTTTCTGAATTCTGACAAAACAAGCTATTTACCTGCCTGATATTGTTATTAAATCAAAGGATAATATCAAACTAAAAGTAATTTTTAATACAAAACTAATACCATTCAGAATTACAAATAATTAAATTTTTCCATGTAATTTATAGTACTCATTAATTAAAATAGAGCTTACTATTTAAAATTATTATTTTAAATTTATAAAAAAAAGCTGCCAATATTTTTGGCAGCCTTTTTTCAGATATTAATTAATGTGGAATATCGTCACTTAAATAAACAGCAGGTTCACTTTTATCATGTGGCAACACTATATTTAGAATAATCGCTACAATTCCGCCCATACAAATCGGATTTTGAAACAATATTGGTAACTGAGCAAACACTTCCGGTTCAAAAGCCACACCCAGACCAAGCCCCAGTGATGTAGCACAGATAACTGCTTCACGGCGTCGGATACCAGCAGTAATAATAATTCTGATACCGGCGGTGACAATCAAACCGAACATAACCACCATTGCCCCACCTAAAACCGGACTGGGAATAGTGGTAAAAATAGCACCAACCCATGGAAATAAGCCAAGTATAATCAGAATAGCAGCAATATATTTACCGACATACCGGGAAGCAACTCCCGTCATCTGAATTACGCCATTATTCTGAGCAAAAGTGGTTAACGGCAATGAACCCAGTGCTGTAGCAATTACGGATACCAGACCATCAGCCATTACTCCGCCGCGTAAACGGTTTGTGTACGACGGACCATCTACCGGCTGATTAGAAATCATGGCGGTAGCAGTTAAATCACCTACTGCTTCAAATACACTTAAAAGATAAATGGTACCGGCCACCATAAAAGCATGCCAGTCAAAAGCAAAGCCGTATTTAAATGGAATCGGTATTGTAATTAAGGGTAAATCGTGCAGATTGGAAAAATCTACAATTCCCATAAAAATAGCAATTACATAACCTGATATCAAACCTACCGCAATGCCGGCCATACGCCACCATGCATTTTTAAAACAGTTAAATAACAATACAGTAAACAGTACAAATGTGGACAGAGCAAGATTAGACCATGAACCAAAAGTATGATTTGCTTTTGCAGTAAGACCACCGCCAAAGTCAGTAATACCGACATGAATAAGGCTCAGTCCTATCATCAATACCACAACTCCGCTTACAGTAGGTGTGATGATTTTTTTCAGAAAAGGTAACAGCCATGATGCCCCGATTACTAAAAAGGCGCCCACGAATGAGACGCCCAGTAAAGTTGAAATCATAGTATTTTCATTCATCCCGCTTTCTTTCATGCCCAGCCCCAGCGCAATCATAACAGTGACAAATGAAAAATTAACTGATTGAATTGATAACAGCCCCGAACCAATAACACCAAAGCGGTGTACCTGAATATAAGTACCTACACCTGAAGCCACCATAGACATTGAGACCAGATAAGCAGTCATGTCAGCCGGCAGTTTCAGCGCACCGCCCACCACAAGAGCCGGTGCCACCATAGGGACAAAAAGAGCGAGTAAATGGGTTAATGCACTAAGCAAACCATTTAAAACAGGAGGTTTTTCCTCCAGACCATAGACCAGATCAGAGTGTTCATTCTGCTTACGAACAGAGGAATTATCGGCCATGTCATCCTTCCTTATTTGCTTTATGCATGTGTGAAATGTATATAAAGCAGCGTATTTTAAGCGATACGGCACTGTTTAATCCAGAGCAAACTATTGAGGAATAGAATCTTTAACACAAGCAAACTACTTTTATCAAAAGTGGTTTGAATACCGGCAGTTTTCCATGTAAGCAAAAAATACGCTACAATCATCACATTTTTAGCTCACCTGTAAAGGGTAGAATTATGTTGACAGGCAGCCTGGTTGCCATCGTAACGCCTATGCATGAAGATGGCAGTATTGATTATGAACAATACAAACAGCTTATTGACTGGCATATCGAGTCCGGAACCGATGCCATTGTCGCCGTGGGAACAACCGGTGAATCAGCCACACTCAGCGTAGATGAGCATTTGAATGTCATCAAAACTGCTGTAGAACATGTATCCGGACGCGTGAAAGTGATTGCTGGTACTGGCGCCAACAATACTCACGAAGCAATTTATCTGGCTCAGGAGGCTCAGCAGGCTGGTGCTGATATGACTTTGTCTGTAGTACCCTACTACAACAAACCGAATCAGGAAGGTATCTACCGCCACTTTAAAACTATTGCCGAAGCAACCAGTATCCCCATGATTTTGTATAATGTCCCGGGTCGCACTGTTGCCGATATGCAACCGGACACTGCTTTACGTCTGGCAGAAATTGACAATATTGTTGGTATAAAAGAAGCCACTGGCAACATTGGCCGCGCATGTTATTTGTTTAAGCACGTACCTGAAAATTTTGCAGTTTATTCCGGTGATGATCCTACTGCTCTGGCATTTTTACTGTGCGGCGGGCATGGTGTAATCAGCGTTACTGCTAATGTTGCTCCGAAATTGTTTGCAGATATGTGTCATGCAGCTTTGCGCGGAGATATTACAGGTGCACGCGCTTTAAATGATAAATTACAGCGTCTGCATGGTGATCTTTTCTGTGAACCAAGCCCTGCACCAACCAAATGGGCGCTGTCTAAACTGGGTAAAATCAGTCCGTTTTGCCGCCTGCCCATTACAGAACTTACTGCTGCCGGACAGGCTACGGTACTGGCCGCCATGCAGGAAGCCGAATTAATTTAACACAGCCAACATTGCCATAATAATGCACACAGAAAGTGGCCTATATGAATATAAGTAAAACCGTTGCATTAACATTGCTGTCAGCCAGTCTTGCCGCTTGTGCCAGCAAAAAAGAAAATCTTCCTAAACTGGATTATCAGTCTGACAATAAAAAAATTGTTCGGCTGGATGTACCTCCGGATCTGACTGATCCGAATCAGGGAAATCGTTTCAGTGCTCCCGGTGGTTCACTGATTAATGGGGCTGTACGCGCCAGTGACATGAACAAAAAAGCGGGCAAAACTCAGAATAACGCGAATGCACAGGTACTGACTCAGGTACCGAATATTCATTTTCAGCGTGATGGCAGTATTCGCTGGCTGACTATCGACAATAAACAGGCTGCTGAATTATGGCCGTTGCTCAGAGCTTTCTGGCAGGAACAGGGCTTTACCATCGAGCGTGAAGAACCATCTATTGGTCTGATGCAAACCAACTGGGCGGAAAACCGTGCCAAACTGCCATCTGATGTGATTCGCGGTATATTTGAAAAAGTAGGTCTGGGTGGTGTTTACTCCAGCGGCGAGCGGGATATGTTCACTATTCGTCTGGAACGTAACAGCAAAGGCGGTACAGATGTATTCTTCAGCCAGAAAGGTATGAAAGAAGTCTATACCAGCAAAGATGGTGACAGCACTGCTTGGCAGCCAAGACCTAATGAGCCTGAGCTGGAAGCAGCTTTTCTTGCACGCTTTATGCAATATCTTGGTGCAGACGCCAAACAGGTACAGCAACAATTAGCTGCTCAAAAACAGGATCCGAATGAAAATAATTTAGCTAAAATTGATGGCAACAGTATTTATCTGCTCGGCCCGCAGGAACGTAACTGGCGACGTGTTGCGCTGGCTCTGGATCGTATTGGTCTGAATGTAATTGGTGAAAACCAGAGTCAATATGCTTATCTGGTTGAAGTAGCTGCAGCTGAAGCCTCTTCTGTTACCAATAAAAAGCCGGGATTATTCGGGCGTATGTTCGGACGCAGTAAAAAAGCTGAGCAGCAACAGCAGCCAAAACAGCAGCCTCGTCTATTTGTATTGGCCGTACCATTGAAAGACGGAGGCACACGTGTCAGTCTGGCGAACGAAGATGGCTCATCTTATACTGGAAAAGATGCAAAAAAATGGCTTCAGCAACTGGACCAGCAATTGCGCTAATCAAAAAAAGCCTGCTTATTGCAGGCTTTTTTTGATTTAGTTAGGCAATTATCTTTAATCTTAGTTAAACTAGTCAACAACAGACTTAGATTTGCATGATTATAAAGGAAAGTATCAATAAGTATTAATGGCACTTAAGATATAAAATAATGATTCTGACACGATAAACATGAAAAAATTACTTATTATTTATTGTTTTCTTTCAATGACAGAAATTGCAGCACTTGTTCTCGGAACGATTTTTTTTGCAGATATACGTTTTCCATTAAGGTACAGTATCTGCTGCTTTGTTATTGCTATTCTTGGATTGATAGTACTAACTCCATTCACCATTAAAATAATTAGATTTTGTCAAAACTTAAATTAACTAAAAATTAACACCGTAAAACCATTATTAAACTTTAAATAAATTTTAGTATTTAATAATTGATAACCATTATTAGTTATACTGATAGTTTTAATTACAAAAATGTTATTGATTATTTACAAGATCAAATGCAAGAAACATGCAACTGAATCCTAATAAGATTACATTGTTTCTTAAGCGCTACCTATACATTCAATGATATTACCTATTCTAAATATATTTTGCTTTATGACTTCATTTAAAAATACTATTTTCCGTAATTCAATGGGGGAATTTGCTAAAATTAGAAGATGAGAATTGTGTATTATTGATTATTTTTAAATGTAGTGAATCTTTTATTGCTAAGACCGATTTATTTTATTTAAATTATAGATAATAATTTAGATATACTCTTACTAATTTAATTAATCAACCTTCTCTATTCAATTGGTTAATTTTTAAAGTATCCCACGAATGACGAAACTCAAACTTTTATTACTCATTCTGGCTTCATGTACATTTATGTTTATTGGCTGGGTTGTGCTGGGCTGTTATTATTGGGTACATCAACAGCACACTATTGCGATAATCTGCTGTTTACTCGCTTTCATTAGTGTACTGGGGCAATTTGCTGCGCTGGCGTTTACTTTGCGTGAACGTGCATACCAGCAAATTAATCAAGTATTATCCTCAAATGATGCAAACCATGAATAAAATTGTTCTTGCCAGTAATAATCAGGGCAAGCTGGCTGAATTCAGCCGCCTGTTTAAATCTTTAAATATCGAAGTTGTTCCGCAGTCTGAATTTAATATTTCTGAGTGCCCGGAACCTTATGTCACCTTTATTGAAAATGCACTCGCTAAAGCACGTCATGCCAGCCGTTATAGTGGCTTACCGGCATTAGCCGATGATTCTGGTATTTGTGCCAATGCACTGCATGGCAAACCTGGTGTCCATTCAGCACGTTATGCAGGTACAGAACCGAAATCAGATACTGCCAATAACGCCAAGCTGGATGATGAATTACGCAATTGCGATGACAAAAGTGTGTTTTATGTATGTGTACTGGTTCTGGTGCGTCATCCTGATGATCCGCAGCCATTAATTGCTGAAGCCAATTGGCCGGGGTTGTGGCAATCCTCTGCTGCAGGAAGCAATGGTTTTGGATACGATCCGCATTTTTATGTTCCAGACCATAAACTGACTGCAGCACAAATGAGTCAGGAAGAAAAAAACCGGATAAGTCATCGTGCTCAGGCATTAAATATTTTAATGGATAAACTGCGTCAGCAGTATGGCCTGAATACTCATGTCTGAGTTTCCCGTTTCTCTGCAAATACCGCATTCTGTTACGCCAGCTTTGACCAGTTTACCGCCACTATCTCTGTATATTCATATTCCATGGTGCGTTCGCAAATGTCCGTATTGCGACTTCAATTCGCATCAGCTTAAGCAGGAACTGGATGAGCAGAAGTATATTGCTGCTTTATTAACTGATCTGGAAACTGAACTACCTTATTTCTGGGGTAGGTCTGTTCACACAATTTTTATCGGCGGAGGGACCCCCAGTCTGTTTTCCGCATCTGCATTTGAAAAGCTCTTAAGCGGCATTCGTGCACGGGTTAATCTGATACCCACAGCAGAAATTACCCTTGAAGCCAATCCGGGCACATTTGAACGCGATCGTTTTGCAGACTATGCAGCAGCTGGTATAAACCGGCTTTCCATCGGAGTACAAAGTTTTGCCAATGACAAACTGGCTGCACTGGGAAGAATTCATAACCGCAAAGAAGCACTAAATGCCATTGAATCAGCCTTAATCCTGTTTCCTATACTCAATATTGATTTGATGTATGCCTTACCAGGACAAACTGTCGAACAGGCAAAGGAAGATATTAATACAGCAATTGCAACTGGCGTAAGGCACATTAGCGCTTATCAGCTTACACTAGAGCCCAATACACCTTTTGCCCATTCACCTCCTCCGAAGCTACCAGATGATGACCATATTGCTGATATAGAAGAAGCTGTACATACATCACTGTCACAGGCAGGTTTTCATCATTATGAAACGTCTGCCTTTGCCCACCCTCAGCAACAATGTCGGCATAATCTGAACTACTGGCAATTTGGCGATTATATCGGTATCGGAGCTGGCGCTCATGGTAAGATATCCAGTGCTCAGGCAATTGAGCGCACTACTCGGTGCAGGCATCCGAAAGATTATCTGCAAGCGATGCAGCAGCAACCTCAGTGTGCTATTGTCCGCCGGCAAATTTCTGCACAGGATTTACCTTTTGAATTTATGCTGAATGCTCTGAGATTAACTGATGGAGTTCCTACTACATGGTTTAGAGAGCGTACCGGCTTGCCTGTTACCTCTATTCAATGTGCGATTACTCAGGCCGTAGAGCGAGGTTTAATGGACGCAGATCCGTTAAACTTACGTCCGACTGCACTCGGACGTACTTTTCTGAACGATTTACTGGCTTTATTTTTGAAAGACTGATAACCCCTTTTCATACCAAGGAGTAAAAACATGGGAAAAAATATTATTCATACTGAGAAAGCACCGGCCGCTATCGGTGCTTATTCACAAGCAGTGCGTGCTGGCAATACAGTATATCTTTCCGGTCAGATTCCGTTAGTAGCTGAAACAATGCAAATCGTTGATGGCGGTTTTGCTGAACAGACACATCAGGTGTTTAAAAATCTTCGGGCGGTTGCAGAAGCTGCCGGAGGCAGTCTGAATGACTTGGTAAAAGTAAATGCCTATCTGACTGATTTGAGTAATTTTGCTACGTTTAATGAGATTATGGCGCAATACTTTACAACTCCTTATCCAGCTCGTGCTGCTGTTGAAGTTTCTGCTTTACCTAAAGGTGCTCTGGTTGAAGCTGAAGCCATTCTGGTACTAGACAAGTAAACAGACTAATCGGCACAAACCAGTTTGATTAGCTTTATCCCGATTTCTCAGGAGATAAATATGGCACAGTATGTGATTGGTGATTTACAGGGATGTCTGACAGAGTTTAAAAAACTGCTGGATAAACTGAGTTTTAATCCCGGTACTGATACCTTATGGCTTACCGGAGATCTGGTAAACCGGGGTCCGCAATCACTGGCCACATTGCGTCTGGTAAAACAGCATGATGGCTGTATGCAGACTATTCTGGGAAATCATGACTTACATTTACTTGCACTGCATTATGGTTATGGCAAACTCAAACGTGCAGATACAATTAGTGACATTCTGAATGCGCCTGACAGAAAACAATTAATTGACTGGTTACTCCGACAGCCTTTATATCGCCAGCAGGACAATTATGTCATGGTACATGCAGGGATCTGGCCGGAATGGACATGCGATCAGGCACAGCTACTGGCTCAGGAAGTGGAAACCGTATTGCAAAATACTCCGGAACAATTTTTTTCCCAAATGTATGGCAATAAACCTATTCGCTGGAACAATAATCTCAGTGGCGATGAGAGATTGCGTTTTATCACTAACAGCTTTACCCGGATGCGTGCACTGACTGATGATGGAGCAATGGATTTTGATTATAAAGGGATGCTCACTAATTTACCGGCTCATTATTTACCCTGGTTTAAAGCACCAAACCGGCAAAATACTGATAAAACTATTCTATTCGGTCACTGGTCAGCATTAGGTTTATATCAGGCTGATAATGTTGTGTGCGTGGATACCGGTGCTCTTTGGGGTGGCAGCCTGACTGCTTTCAATTTTAATAACAGGAGCGTGGTACAGATACCAAGTGAAATAAAGTTAAATATTGAAAATTAATTATAGTCAATTTAATGGCCATAATCTTTAAATATTGGGCTCAGAAAATAAATATCCCTCTTAAAACATTGTGTTGTACAGCGTTTTTAATTGCGTTATTATTAACATAATAACAATAACATTTAATTAGTTTTTTTAATCCCACCCTACATTAGCTAAAAAAAGACTAAGATAGATCTATTGCATCTTTACCTAAGCCAAGTATGATGGTTTATGTTATTTAAAATTTTATTCACAAACATTTAAGGAGTTATCATGAAAAAAGTTTTTGTTCCTGCTGTATTGTTAATGCTTGTTTTAACTGGCTGCGCTTCTAAAAATCATCATAATGCACCTGCTGTACAAACGCCTGCACCTGCAGGTACTGCAGTATCTGCAGTACCTGACAGAAACACTACAAATATCGACGGTAGTAAAGAAGTATTTTATCTCTGTGGTACCGGTGCAGCTAAAACCCGTTTGAGTGCAATGTATGGATTGCAAGGCCAGAACGTCGTGGCTGCTCAGGTAAAATATCAGGACCAGCTTTCTCCAGTAATGATGCGTGATCCACGTGATGTTAATTACAATACTTTCGTTTCTCCTGAAGGCATTACCTGGAGAACAGCTATTGCTACCAGTGATACTGTTGATAAAGTAAGTGCTCTTGGTTTGTTACAGCCAGTTAAACGTGTTGTTAACGGTGTGGAAAAAATTGATCCGCAAATCGTTACCCAAAACTGCGTAGTAGATAATACAGTAGCAGTAGCAGCTCCGGCTAACACCAAAACTGTTAAAACTACCAAAACTGTAACCACCAAAAAAGTATATAAAAATAAAAAATAATTGATTGTGTTTGGCAAAACGGCAACCGAAAGGTTGCCGTTTTTGTATATGTGTAAAAATAGTAACTTCCATGCCCGATTTACATCCTTAACCAGCTAAAATTGAAGTTAAGTTATTAATAAATCAAAATAAATAATAGTTTAACTTGAAAGCGGTATTAACTGCCCTTATTTAAATGCAGTTATTTTCTCCGGCAGCTATCCGGCTGCTGGTCAGCAAAGGATCACGAGACATGCAACAATTCGACGGTACAACCATTATTTCCGTTCGCCGCGGTGAAAACGTCGCCATCGGTGGTGATGGTCAAGTGACACTGGGTAATACCATTATTAAAGGGACTGCACGCAAAGTGCGCAAACTGTATAACAATCAGGTGCTGGCCGGGTTTGCCGGTGGTACCGCCGATGCATTTACCCTGATAGAACTATTTGAAAGTAAATTGCAAAAACATCAGGGTAAACTAATGCTGGCTGCAATTGAGCTGGCTAAAGAATGGCGTACCGATCGCGCATTACGCCGTCTGGAAGCAATGTTAATTGTGGCAGATAAAAAAAACACACTGGTAATTACCGGAAATGGTGATGTGCTCGAACCGGAACAAAGCATTGCAGCTATTGGTTCCGGTGGTGCTTTTGCCCAGTCGGCAGCACGTGCATTAATGGAAAATACCGAGCTTGAACCGGCTGAGGTAGTTAAAAAATCCCTCGAGATTGCCGGTGACATCTGCATTTACACAAATCAGAGCCATACTATTGAAACCTTGTAAATTTATTGGCCGTTTAATTTGTATTTTAAAACGGTCATATCTCAAGATTGGAACAAGATGAGTACATCTGTAATGACCCCGAGCGAAATCGTTCATGAATTAGATAATCATATTATCGGGCAAACTCAGGCCAAACGTGCAGTAGCAGTAGCGCTGAGAAACCGGTATCGCCGCAGTCGCGTTGCCGAACCCTTACAAAGCGAAATCGTTCCGAAAAATATTCTGATGATCGGGCCTACTGGTGTAGGTAAAACTGAAATAGCCCGCAGACTTGCCCGTCTGGCCAACGCACCTTTTATTAAGGTAGAAGCCACCAAATTTACTGAAGTAGGCTATGTAGGCCGTGATGTTGACAGTATTATTCGCGATTTGATTGAAATTGCACTAAAAAACATTCGCAACCAGACAATCGCTAAAAACCGCGACCGTGCTCAGGACGCCGCAGAAAACCGTATTCTGGATGCTCTCCTGCCTCCACCGCGCAGCGTCGGTTTTGCCGGTGAGCCACAGGAAGCTCAACCGGAAAATCACACCCGGCAGAAATTCCGTCAGATGCTGCGTAAAGGCGAGCTTGACGATAAGGAAATCGAGATTGAGGTTGCCGCTAATCCTTCTCCGACCATGTCTGTTATGGGTCCTCCGGGAATGGAAGACTTCACGAATCAGTTGCAAGATATGTTCAGCAGCATGGGACAGGGTAAAACCAAAGCTCAGAAAATGAAAGTAAGCGCTGCCATGAAATTACTGCTGGATGAAGAAGCAGCTAAACTGGTAAGCGAAGAAGAATTACGTGAACAGGCAATTAAGTCAGTTGAACAAAATGGCATCGTATTTTTGGATGAAATCGATAAAATTGCTACTGACAGCAGTCGCCATGGCGGAGATGTTTCACGTCAGGGTGTGCAGCGTGATTTACTGCCGCTGGTTGAAGGGACAACTGTACAAACAAAGTATGGCATGATTAAAACTGATCATGTTTTATTTATTGCATCTGGCGCATTTCATCTTAATCGACCTAGTGATCTAATCCCTGAATTACAGGGGCGCTTTCCGATTCGTGTTGAACTGGATAATCTGAGTGTAGACGACTTTAAAGCCATTCTGACAACGACCCATGCTAATTTGACTGAACAGTACTCCGCTTTACTGGCTACTGATGATGTCAATCTGCAATTTACTGATGACGGCATTGCCCGTATTGCTGAAATCGCTTTTCAGGTTAATGAAAAAACTGAAAATATTGGTGCACGCCGATTGCATACGGTTATGGAAAAATTACTTGAAGAAGTTTCCTTTGATGCGCCAGCCGGCGATATAACCATTGATGCAGCTTACGTTGATGCACGTTTACAGGATATAGCTGAACGTGAGGATCTGGCTCGTTACGTATTGTAATACTATATTCAAGCGGCTTCGGCCGCTATTTTATTAATTGCGAACCTCTTTTTTCTCCCTGATATTCAACTAAATATAACCAATCCATGACCTCAATTTTATCGCAAACCTATCAGCCTTATCTTTTGCAGCACTATAGGTTAACCCAGTGGTCGCACCAATTACTTGCAACTACATTAGCAGCATTATTAATGGCTATATCAGCCAATATAAGCATTCCTCTGCACCCCGTCCCTTTATCGCTGCAATCACTGGCAGTTTTACTGCTCGGTGCATTTTTAGGGCGAAAGCTCGCTGTATTAGCCATACTTGAATATTTGCTGCTCGGCGCCTGCGGTCTGCCCTTTTTTGCGGGTGGGCATGGCGGAATAAATGTATTGGTATCAGCCTCTGCCGGTTATCTGTACGGTTTCATATTCAGTGCGTATATCGCCGGCTGGGCTGCTGAAAGAGGCTATGACCGACATTTTTTCAGCGGATTATGCGCCTTTGCACTTGCTCATCAGATTATATTTGTCTTTGGTGTTTTTTATCTGGCTTTTTATTTGCATACCAGTATTTATCATGCATTGCAATTAGGCTATCTGCCATTTGCCGGTTTTGATTTACTTAAATTTTTTATTGCTGCGACTATTATGTTCACTCTGTGGCAATTTGGTAAAAAGCCAAGCTAATATCTTCAAGATAAGAAAACCGTACGAAAGCAATGTATTAACATACTTGAGTCATATTATCACTGCTATTCTCAGACGGTTTTCTATTTATTCTAACTATTTTTTAAATTGCTGTATCGTCCCGCTCTCCGGTTCGAATACGAATAGCGCTTTCTACCGGTAATACAAAAATTTTACCATCTCCGATTTTGCCGGAATGAGCAGCGGCAATAATTACCTCAATCGCCTGTTCTACTCTGTCATCCGGTAATACCAGTTCAATTTTTACCTTTGGTAAAAAATCTACTGCGTATTCAGCGCCGCGATAAATTTCTGTATGTCCTTTCTGCCGACCAAAACCTTTGACCTCAGATACAGTCATTCCGCTGAAACCCACATCAGACAAAGCTTCACGTACATCATCCAGCTTAAACGGTTTAACAATTGCTTCAATTTTTTTCATGCCGCCATGTTCCTTTTTACTGTATCCACAGTGCTAAAAACTACCATATCCTTATCTGAAACTCAAACTACCATGATTTAATAACATAAATTTAAGCAAAGCACTTATTTTTCGCGTAAAATTGCGTTTCAGCCAAAACCCACTACTAAAGTGAGCTACTCTCATCATGTCAGTTGTTCTGTCACTGTGCGGCGAGGCCGCACTATCCCCGTTTCGTATCGAAAAATTGTTACAGCAGGCAGCCAGATTACAACTGGATTGTAATATTCAGATAAACAGCGAATATCGCTATTTTGTGGCTTCAGCCACCGAACTTGATTCTGGTCAACAGCAAAAACTGCTTCAACTTTTACGTGCTACCCATCAGAACAGCAATACTCTGACAGGCACGCAATTATTGGTTACACCCCGTCTGGGCACTATTTCACCGTGGGCATCCAAAGCAACCGATATTGCACACAATTGCGGACTAAACGTAATTGAGCGCATTGAGCGCGGCATCCTGTATTCATTTTCGCGCGAGCTTAGTCAGCAGGAACAGGATAGCTGGCAAACCATACTACACGACCGCATGACAGAAAGTGTACTAACTGCTGTAGCGGACGCTGCACAACTGTTTCACACAACTGCGGCAAAAAGTTTTACCAGTATTGACATACTGGCAAATGGCAAAACAGCTCTGCAAGCAGCTAACCAGCAAATGGGGCTGGCATTATCCGCAGATGAAATAGATTATCTGGTTGAAAATTATCAGCAACTGCAACGTAATCCTACCGATGTAGAACTGATGATGTTTGCTCAGGCAAACTCAGAACATTGTCGACACAAAATATTTAATGCCAAATTTATTGTTGATGATGAAGCCAAACCTGAATCCCTATTTGGCATGATTCGGGCTACGCATCAGGCGTATCCTGAAGGTACACTGGTCGCTTACAAAGACAATTCATCAATCATTGCCGGTGCCAGTATAGAACGCTTTTACCCACAGGCAAATCAACAGCAGAAATATCAATTCAGCACTGAAGAAACACATATTCTGATGAAGGTGGAAACCCATAACCACCCTACCGCTATCGCACCTTTTGCCGGCGCTGCAACCGGCTCTGGTGGGGAAATCCGTGATGAAGGCGCTACAGGAAAAGGCGCACGTCCTAAAGCGGGTTTAAGTGGTTTCAGTGTTTCTAATCTTTGTATTCCCGAATTTACTCAGCCATGGGAACAATATACAACTACACGTAATCAGTACGGTAAGCCAGCACATATCAGCAGTGCGCTGGATATCATGCTGGATGGCCCGATCGGTAGCGCGGCCTTTAATAATGAATTTGGTCGTCCTAATTTGCTCGGCTATTTCCGTACCTTTGAAGAATTATTCAGTGGTACTATGCGCGGCTTTCATAAACCTATTATGATTGCAGGCGGACTAGGTAATATACAGGCTCAGCAGGTTTTCAAAGACAATATTCCTGCAGGTGCATTACTTATTCAGCTGGGCGGACCGGGCTTACTGATCGGGCTGGGCGGCGGAGCAGCCTCCAGTATGAGTACCGGAGCAAATCATGCTGATCTGGATTTTGACTCAGTGCAGCGTGGTAATCCTGAAATTGAGCGGCGCGCACAGGAAGTTATTGACCGCTGCTGGCAACTTGGCTCAGAAAATCCGATTATATCCATCCATGATGTTGGTGCAGGTGGTTTATCTAACGCTTTTCCGGAGCTGGTCAACGATGCCGGCCGCGGGGCAATCTTTCAGTTACGCCGCATACCACTTGAAGAGCACGGCCTTAATCCGTTGCAGATTTGGTGTAATGAAGCTCAGGAACGCTATGTTTTGGCAGTACAGCCTGAAAATCTGGAAATATTTCAGTCCATATGCCAGCGTGAACGTTGTCCGTTTGCTGTTGTCGGCACAGCTACTGATGATGGCCAGCTACAATTACGTGATGAATTATTCAATAACAACCCGGTAGATATTCCTCTGGACGTGTTACTGGGCAAACCACCTAAAGTGACCCGTACAGATTCTGCCGTTATTGAAGAGATTCCTCCTTTTGACGGAAGTAAACTGGATATTCGTGAAAGTCTGTACAGAGTATTAGGTCTGCCTGCTGTAGCCAGCAAACAATTTCTGATTACTATTGGCGACCGCAGTGTTGGCGGCCTCACGCATCGCGATCAGATGATTGGAAGATATCAGACACCGGTTGCAGACGTTGCCGTAACCAAAATGGGCTTTAATACCTTACGTGGCGAAGCCATGAGTATGGGTGAAAAATCACCTGTAGCCTTATTTTCCGGTGCAGCCTCAGGGCGTATGGCAGTTGGTGAAGCATTAACCAATATTGCTGCCACAGACATCGGAGAAATGGGCAAAATTAAACTTTCTGCCAACTGGATGGCTGCCTGTGGTTTTACCGGAGAAGATGCCCGTCTGTATGAGACTGTCAAAGCCGTATCCGAACTGTGCCAGAAACTGCAAATCAGTATACCTGTAGGCAAAGATTCATTATCAATGCAAACACGCTGGCATGATGCCGGTGAAGAAAAAAGGGTAGTTTCACCCTTATCTGCTGTCATCACAGCCTTTGCACCGGTTCAGAATGTGCTCAACACAGTGACACCAGAGTTACAGAATATTGCAGATACTACCCTGCTGGCCATTGACCTCGGTCAAGGATACAGCCGAATGGGTGGAAGTGCTTTGCAGCAGGTATGGAAAAATCTCTGCGGTTTAGCTCCGGATATCAGCAATCCCGAAATCATTTCTAAATTTTTCACACTTATTCAGTCATTGATTCAGGAACATAAAATTCTGGCCTATCATGACCGCAGTGATGGCGGATTGGTAGTAACACTGGCTGAAATGATGTTTGCTGCCCATATCGGGGTGACTATTGATATTGCATCTCTCATCCGGCAAACCAATAAGCACAGCCAGAATCAGAAGCTGCAAGATGCCGCTGTACGCAGTCTGTTTACAGAAGAGCTTGGTGCGGTTATTCAGGTACACAATGATGACCTTGCCGGCATTCAGAATGCTTTTGCCTCTGCCGGCATAGCTGAAACTTTACATGTACTTGGTCACATCAATACAACTGACCGGTTAATGGTTCAGCATGGTAATACAGTTTTACTTAATGAAAACCGGGTTGAATTGCAAAAGAGCTGGAGTGAAACCAGCTATCAAATGCAACGCTTACGCGATAATCCTTGTTGTGCAGACAGTGAATTTGCCTTACTGGAGCAGGAACAGCTGTCAGAATTATTTGCCAGCCTGAGCTTTAACCCGGCAGAAGATATTGCTTTACCTTATATTCATCGGCATCAGCAGCCTAAAGTTGCCATTCTTCGTGAACAGGGCGTCAACGGACAATTAGAAATGGCAGCTGCATTTACCCGCGCTAGTTTCGAAACTTACGATGTTCACATGAGTGATTTACTAAGCGGACGGGTTAAATTAAGTGATTTTCAACTGCTGGCTGCCTGTGGCGGATTCAGCTATGGTGATGTACTGGGCGCCGGAGAAGGATGGGCAAAAAGTATTCTGTTTAATGAACAGCTGCGACAACAGTTTGCAGAATTCTTTAACAGACAGGATACACTGACACTAGGCGTGTGTAACGGCTGTCAGATGCTCAGTAATCTGGCTGAAATCATCCCAGGTACAGATAACTGGCCACGCTTTCGGCGCAATATTTCCGAACAGTTTGAAGCTCGCCTGAGTATGGTCACTATTCCGGCTTCCTCATCATTAATTCTGGCTGATATGGTCGGAAGTAGTTTACCGGTAGTAGTGAGTCATGGTGAAGGACGAGCAGATTTTGCTCATCTGACCAATGACGCCATACCGGCAGATCTTTCTGTTGCACTCCAGTATATTGATGGTCAGAATCAGGTAACGGATATATATCCGCTCAATCCGAATGGCTCTCCGGCCGGTATTGCCGGTGTCAGCAGTACGGACGGCCGCGTCACCATTATGATGCCGCATCCTGAACGGGTATTCCAGACAGCGCAAATGAGCTGGGCTCCGCGTGACTGGCTGGAAATGTCCGGCTGGTACCGTCTGTTTGCCAATGCACGAAAAATTTTAAACTGATAATTGCGAGGGAATCATCATGCCATTACTCGACAGTTTTACTGTAGACCATACCCGTATGCATGCTCCGGCGGTACGTGTGGCTAAGAATATGACCACACCCAAAGGAGATGACATTACTGTATTTGATTTACGCTTCTGCAAACCGAATCAGACTATACTGCCTGAAAAAGGCATGCATACTCTTGAGCATTTGTTTGCCGGATTCATGCGCGACCATCTTAACAGTGATCAAGTAGAAATTATTGATATCTCACCAATGGGCTGCCGCACCGGTTTTTATATGAGTCTGATCGGAACACCTGATGAAGCAACTGTGGCCAAAGCCTGGGCGGAATCTATGCAGGATGTGCTTGCGGTAACTGATCAGAGCCGCATACCTGAACTTAACCGCTATCAGTGTGGCAGCTATACCATGCATTCACTCGAAGAAGCCAAGTCCATTGCCCGAACAGTTCTTGAAAGTCAGATTAGTATCAATTACAACAATGACTTAAAACTAGATGAGTCACTATTGCAACACTAGATACTAATCGTTGTCATTGCTGCCTGAAATTAAACGAAGCTGTGCTGAGCTTATATTTTAGGCAGTTTTTCTTTTTTCCTGTAAATGTAGATATATACAGCATAAACTTATCCCCTGATATAAAAAAACTAATAAAACAAAAAAATTAATAATTTTTTTTACAATTTTATTCAAATTGAGACAAATCAAAGCAAACTGCTTGTCAATCAACAAAAATCATTACTTCACTTAACCCAACCATTATGAAGAAGCGGATATAGTCAGTTTTGACAAGTCTTTTTTTTAAAGCAAAAAACCAGTATATTGTGTTTGAAATAACAGTTGACCACTACATTTTGTGTTGGCACTGTTTTTTTCTGCGTCAATTGTGCTAGAAAGAATAACTCATGAATGCGGTTGCCAACCTTAAAGTAACCAAACGTAATGGTAGTTTGGAAGACATCAATCTGGATAAAATTCATCAGGTCGTTACCTGGGCTGCAGAAGGCCTGGATAATGTATCCGTATCTCAGGTCGAAATGCGCTCACACATTCAATTTTATAATGGTATTCGTACTGACGATATTCACGAAACCATTATTAAAGCAGCAGCCGACTTGATTTCCACAGAAACACCGGATTATCAGTATCTGGCAGCCCGCTTAGCTATCTTTCATCTGCGTAAAATTGCTTTCGGCCAGTTTGAGCCACCTCACCTGTATGATCATGTGAGTAAGCTGACAGAATCAGGTAAGTACGATAAACATATTTTAGAAGATTATTCTCGCGCTGAATTTGATGAACTGAATGACTGCATAGAACATAACCGTGATTTAACTTTCTCATATGCTGCAGTTAAACAGCTGGAAGGCAAATATCTGGTTCAGAACCGTGTTACCAAACAAATTTTTGAAAGTCCGCAGTTTTTATACATGCTGGTAGCAATGTGCCTGTTCGCCCGTTACCCTCAGGCTACAAGACTGACTTATGTAAAAAAATTCTATCATGCCATCAGTACTTTTAAAATTTCCCTGCCAACACCAATTATGTCAGGTGTTCGCACCCCGACCCGTCAGTTTTCTTCATGCGTACTGATTGAATGTGATGATAGTCTTGATAGCATCAATGCAACTACCAGTGCAATTGTGAAGTATGTATCTCAGCGCGCAGGCATTGGTATTAATGCTGGCCGGATCCGTGCACTGGGCAGCGAAATCCGTGGCGGAGAGGCACAGCATACAGGCTGTATTCCATTTTATAAGATGTTTCAGGCAGCTGTGAAATCCTGCTCACAAGGCGGTGTCCGCGGTGGTGCTGCTACCCTGTTCTATCCTTTGTGGCATCTGGAAGTAGAAAATTTGCTGGTATTGAAAAACAACCGTGGAGTTGAAGAAAACCGTGTACGGCATCTTGACTACGGTGTACAAATTAATCGCCTGCTGTATACCCGCCTGATTAAGGGTGAAAATATCAGTCTGTTTTCACCTTCAGATGTCCCGGGGTTATATGATGCATTTTTTGCTGATCAGGACGAATTCGAACGTCTTTATGTTTTATACGAAAAAGACAACAGCATCAACCACCGCAGTATTCCGGCCGTGGATTTATTTTCATTATTAATGCAGGAACGTGCCGGTACCGGACGTATTTACATTCAGAATGTCGACCATTGTAATACCCACAGCCCGTTTGACCCGAAGCTGGCTCCGGTTCGTCAGTCAAATCTGTGTCTGGAAATTGCTTTACCTACTCGTCCGTTGAATGACATTAAAGACCCTGAGGGAGAAATAGCTCTCTGTACCCTTTCAGCATTTAATCTGGGTGCACTGGACAATCTGGAAGAACTCGAAGAATTGGCCGAACTGGCTACCCGTGCTCTGGATGCTTTGCTGGATTATCAGAACTACCCTATCAAAGCAGCTGAACTGGCTACCATGAACCGGCGGACATTAGGTATCGGTGTCATTAACTTTGCATACTATCTGGCCAAAAATGGCGTTAAATACAGTGATGGTTCTGCCATAAACCTTACGCACCGGACTTTTGAAGCCATTCAATATTATCTGCTGAAAGCTTCTGTCAAACTGGCACAGGAACTGGGAGCATGCCCTAAATTCAGCGATACTACTTATGCTCAGGGTTTATTACCGATTGATACATACAAAAAAGACCTGGATAAAATCTGTCAGGAACCTCTGCATCTGGACTGGGAGTCATTGCGTACCGATATAGTTAAACACGGCCTGCGCAATTCCACCCTGACGGCACTCATGCCATCAGAAACATCCAGTCAGATTGCCAATGCTACAAACGGTATTGAACCACCGCGCGGGCTGGTATCGGTGAAGGCGTCCAAAGATGGTATTCTTAAACAGGTAGTACCGGAATTCGAACGTCTGCACAACCAGTATGAATTGCTCTGGGATATGCCGAATAATGAAGGTTATCTGCATTTAGTCGGTATTATGCAGAAATTTATCGACCAGTCGATATCAGCCAATACCAATTACGATCCGCAGCGTTTTGAAGGACAAAAAGTCCCGATGAAGCAATTAATCAAAGATTTGCTGACAGCCTATAAATTTGGTCTGAAAACTTTGTATTACCAGAATACCCGTGATGGTGCCGATGATATGCAAACCAGTATTCAGGATGACGGCTGCGCCAGCGGTGCTTGCAAAATCTGATTAAACAAGGGTGCATCAGCACCCTTATCTCCTTTTTCTACATTAATTAAATAAAGAGTATCGCCATGGCCTGTGAACATCTGTCTATGAATTACAGTACATTCTGTCAAAAACCGAATAATGCCCTGACAGAGCCGATGTTCTTCGGACAGCCGGTTAATGTAGCCCGTTATGACCAGCAGAAATTTGATATATTCGAAAAACTGATTGAAAAACAGCTTTCATTCTTCTGGCGCCCTGAAGAAGTCGATGTATCGCGTGATCGCATCGATTATGCCAATTTACCAGAGCATGAAAAGCATATTTTTATCAGTAATCTGAAATATCAGACCCTGCTTGATTCCATTCAGGGGCGCAGTCCTAATGTTGCCTTACTTCCTCTGGTATCTATTCCTGAGCTGGAAACATGGATTGAAACATGGTCTTTTTCTGAAACCATTCATTCACGCAGTTACACTCACATTATCCGCAATATCGTGAATGATCCTTCGGTTGTATTTGATGATATTGTACAAAACAAACACATTATTGCCCGTGCTGAAGAAATTGCCTGTTACTACGATGATTTAATCGAATATACCCAGTACTACAACTTACTGGGCGTAGGTGAACATGAGATTAACGGTAAAACCGTTGTAATCAATTTACATGAACTGAAGAAAAAGCTGTATCTGTGCCTGATGTGTGTCAATGTACTGGAAGCAATCCGCTTTTATGTTTCATTTGCCTGCTCCTTTGCTTTTGCTGAGCGCGAACTGATGGAAGGCAATGCCAAAATCATCAAACTGATTGCCCGTGATGAAGCTTTACACCTCACTGGCACCCAGCAAATGCTTAACCTGATGCGTACCGGTGCAGATGATCCGGAAATGGCTCAGATAGCGGCTGAAACGGAAGAAGAATGTTTCCGGCTTTTCCGTCGTGCTGCCATACAGGAAAAAGACTGGGCAGAATATTTATTTAAAGACGGATCCATGATTGGTCTGAACAAAGATATTCTTGGTCAGTATGTCGAATATATCACCAACCTGCGTATGCAGGCTGTAGGCTTACCGCCGGCTTTTGAACATGCCAAACAAAATCCCATTCCGTGGATTAATGCATGGTTGTCTTCCGACAATGTTCAGGTAGCACCACAGGAAGTAGAAGTCAGCTCATATCTGGTTGGTCAGATTGATGCCGAACTTAATGAAGACGACTTAAGCGATTTTGAACTTTAAAATTTCTGTCTGAACCCAGTTTTCAACAAAACCTACCGGAGCAGCTTCAGCTAAAATGAGCTTAATCACCACCTGCGACAAAACATTCACTCTTCAGCAGGATGAAACCCTGCTGGAAGGTCTGGAACGTACCGGACATGAAGTTGAATATCAGTGTCGCAGCGGTTATTGTGGTTCATGCCGGCTCAAACTGCTATCCGGGCAGGTCAGTTATGCAGAACAGCCGCTGGCCTTTATCGCCCCGGGAGAGATACTTCCCTGCTGCTGTCAGGTAAAAACCGATTTGCATCTGGTCTGCCATCTTCGAACCGATACACCGGAACACAATCCAGACCTTTTTGACAACGATTTATTTGCAGATAAATAAAGTTAAACCGGTTATCTTTACCGCCGGAAAAAGATAAAGTATCGTGACATCCATTTAACTCAGCACTAGGTAAAAACTTATGTTACTTGGCGTAAACATAGATCATGTAGCAACAGTACGTAACGCTCGCGGCAGTATCTATCCCAGCCCGCTGGAAGCAGCACTGCTTGCCGAAACACATGGTGCCGATCTGATTACCATGCATTTACGTGAAGATCGCCGCCATATTCATGATGCAGATGTATTTGCCGTAAAAAATGCCATCAGCACCCGTCTTAATCTGGAAATGGCACTTACCCCGGAAATGCTTGACAACGCTCTGGCTGTTCAGCCTGCCGACGTATGTATCGTACCGGAAAAAAGACAGGAAATTACCACAGAAGGCGGACTGGATGTTCTGTCACAACAGGATAAAGTAGCAGAATATGTCCAGAAACTGACAGCTGCGGGGATACGCGTATCACTGTTTATTGATGCTGATAGCCGGCAGATACAGGCCTGTCAGGAAGTCGGTGCACCAGTTATTGAGCTGCATACCGGTGCTTATGCTGATGCACCTGAAATGCATCAGCGCCGGCAGCAGCTGGCACGAATCGAAGAAGCAGCTCATCAGGCCAGTGAAATGGGCATAATTGTTAATGCCGGCCATGGTCTGAATATTCACAATGTCACCCCTATTGCTAAAATTCTGGCTATAAACGAACTGAATATTGGTCATGCCCTGATTGCTCAGGCTATTTTCATCGGCTTACCACAAGCCATTGAACAAATGAAGACCACTATTTTCCGTGCACGCAGCCTTCCTTATTAACCTAACCTTTTACCAGCAAAAGGAACAACATGATTTACGGCATAGGTACAGATTTAGTTAAAATTGAGCGTATTGCCAAAATGTGTAAAACCTATGGTGCCAATGCCGTAGCAGCAAAAATGCTGTCACGGATTGAAGCACTAGAGTGGCCTTCAGCCAATCATCCTGTACAGTTTCTGGCCAAACGCTTTGCCGCTAAAGAAGCTTTTGCCAAAGCCGTCCATACCGGTCTGCGCAGTCCAGTGACCTTACGCAATATCGGAATCGGTCATAATGAACTCGGCCGGCCTGAATTTATTGTTGAAAAGCCATTAGCACAATGGCTCAAACAAAAAAACATTGGCCGTATCCATCTGAGTCTCACAGATGAAGACGACTACATAGTGGCTTTTGCTGTAGCAGAGTATGCTAAATGACGCAGGATAATCTCATCGAAGTAGTTGCCGGTGTCCTTTATAACCAGCGCGGTGAATTTCTGCTTAGTTCACGTCCGGCAGGTAAAGCATATGCGGGGTACTGGGAATTTGCCGGCGGTAAAGTAGAATCAGGGGAAAGTCCACTGGCGGCATTGCAGCGGGAATTTGCCGAAGAACTAGGCATAACCGTTAATTCAGCTACACCATGGATAAGCAAAACTCATCGTTACGAACATGCCCACGTATATTTGCAATTTTATCGCATTGCTGCCGATCAGTGGCAGGGACAACTAACTGCACGAGAACAGCAAAGCTGGAGCTGGCAGCAGCCAGGTTGTCTTACTGTTACCCCCATATTACCTGCTAATGCACCTATTCTGGCCGCATTAGCCATCCCTGCTCATATGAGCGGAAATTTAAATACAGGTTTTTATACCGCGTCAAAGCAGGAACCTGCCTTAAAAATATACCCTTACCATTCAGGAATAGCAGCAGGATCAATTATTTACACACTAGCAAATCAGCTACAGCAACTGGCGAATCTGCATCCTGTCAGCGCTATCTGGGCTATATGTCATAACAGTGAAGAGTGGCTACAGGCACAAACAGCTGCGGCGATAATCTGGCCGGTAGGCCAGCATGAAGATATTCATCTGCTGCTTCATCTGCTGCATAATCAGCCTTCCTCTGTACCCGTTATGGTTTTACAGCAAACAAACGCTCAGCTCATTGCACAGCCAGACTGGATGACACTGGGTGTTCATGGCATCATACTGGAACAACAATAATAAGTATTACCACCTCTGTGTATTCACGACCACCTGTACTGCAATTACCGGATAATTTTTCTTAATTTATATTGGTCAGCCAATCTCATGAATCAGCCCGCAAAAAAATCAACTGCTGTTATCATCGGACTACTTATTTTTATCATAGCTGTTACGCTTATTATTGGCATAGTTTTCTGGCATAACACCCGTACCGATGCTTTGAGCACCCTCAGTAACTGTAATGTCCGTACCGGCTGCATATTACCCGGAGGAGCTGTCATTCAATTTACGCCTCCAGCAGATATCACTAAACCTTTTGATATCAGCATGCGTAAAGTACCTGCTTCTGTAAAACGAATCAGCATACATTTCACCATGCGCAATATGAGTCTGGGTTTTAATCGTACCGACTTCAAACCGCAGGGACAGGGGGTATGGACAGCTTACCGTGCCGTATTGCCCGTATGTGTTGACGAACGTAATGACTTTCTTGGTGATTTAACTGTTGACGGCAAGCATTACAATATTGTGTTCACTGCACCGTAAACAGCACAGCATATAAGCATTGCATCTCAGACTGTTTCACCCGTACAATCACAGACATTGATTACCTTGCCATTAAAAGGATTCAGGTCATGATCAGCAAAAAATTTTTTGAAGACATCAGCGATAAACTCGGCGATACCATCAGTAACAGTCCCATCAAAGATATGGAAAAAAATGTTAAATCCATGCTTGGCAGTGCTTTTAACCGGATGGATTTGATTACACGTGAAGAATTCGATATTCAGCAACAGGTTTTACTAAAAACCCGGGAAAAACTGGCTGAACTGGAAAGCAGAGTGATCGCGCTGGAAGCATTGTTAGCACAAAATAATAAAAACCATGAAACCACCGATCCGGTTGCTCCGACAGATAATCATACTGATTTGTCTAACTAGGGAATTACGCCATGTCATGGGCAGTTGTTTATAGTCGTGCTCTGGCTGGCATGGCAGCACCACTTGTAGAGGTAGAAGCTCATCTGGCCAACGGCTTACCTGCATTCAGTATTGTTGGTCTGCCGGATACAGAAGTTAAAGAAAGCAGAGATCGGGTAAGAGCGGCTATTATTCAGTCCGGTTTTGACTTTCCGGCTAAAAAAATTACCGTTAATCTGGCACCTGCTGATTTACCCAAAGAATCAGGCCGGTTTGATTTACCGATAGCTATCGGCATACTGGCAGCATCCGGTCAGATTGATGGTACCAATCTGCATCAGTATGAACTGGCCGGAGAACTTGGCCTGTCCGGTCAGATCAGGCCTATCCGCGGGGCTATCGCCATGGCAGAAGCAGCCAGACAGCACCAGCGTTCATTTATTCTGCCCTCAGATAATGCTTTTCAAACTGCCCTGTTACCTGATGCGCATGTTTATGGCGCTGATACATTATTGGCAGTAGCAGCTCATCTTAATCAGGACCAACCACTTTCCCCTGTTGATGTACAACATATACAACAACAGCCTGATGAAACAAACTATCCTGATATGTCTGATGTACGCGGGCAACAAACAGCCAGACTGGCACTGGAGATCGCCGCAGCCGGCGGTCACAGCATCCTCATGTCCGGACCGCCTGGAACCGGTAAATCTATGCTGGCACAACGTCTACCCGGTATCTTACCGCCACTTACAGCCAAAGAACTCGTCAGTGTCTGGTCATTACAGTCATTGTTGCCTCACGGACAGCAAAAATACCGCCTGAACCGGCCATTTCGCTCGCCCCATCATAGTACTTCGGCTGTTGCACTGGTAGGTGGTGGCTCCGATCCCCGACCTGGTGAAATTTCACTGGCACATCATGGTATTTTATTTTTGGACGAACTGCCGGAATTCGACCGTAAAGTTCTTGAAGTTCTGCGAGAGCCACTGGAAAGCGGAGAAATTCATATCTCACGCGCAGCACGTCAGGCTACTTATCCGGCTAAATTCCAGCTAATAGCAGCAATGAACCCCTGCCCTTGTGGTTATCTCGGACATCCAGTTAAACCATGCCGCTGTACACCCGAAGCCATAACCCGTTACCGTGATAAAATTTCCGGTCCGCTGCTTGACCGTATAGACCTGATCATTGAAGTGCCCAGTTTACCTGCCAGTGATTTGTTACAGCAGGCAAACGGTGAAAACAGTAGCAGTATTCGTGAGCGTGTCAAAACAGCACGCTCGCGCCAGTATCAGCGTCAGGGTAAAATCAATGCTCAACTGAGCAACCGTGAACTGGATGATATAGCCCGAATCACCCCTGAAGCCAAACAAACCCTGGCCAGTGTGATGGAAAAATTGTCGCTGTCAGCACGCAGTTTTCATCGTATTTTACGTATTGCACGTACATTAGCAGATATGAATGATATACATGATGTTGAAACCAGTCACATTTTACGCGCCATAAGCTTCCGCCGTGCTTTATAATATCAGCAGAACTGAAATTGATAATGTTATCTATACAGATAGCTTCCAGTTCTGAACAGAATTTGCCGTATATAATGCCAAACATAAAGGCTTTTAACATGCATATGTACACACCACTTCGTCAGGCAGGTAAGGGGCTTGTCAGCTTTATAATAGGTTTGCTTCTTGCAACCTTAATCATTGCCTGTATCCTGTTCTTCCTGAATAAAAGCAAATCAGATTTTAAAAATCTTGATAATCCCGCTGCTTCTGTTCCGCCACAACCCGAAATACTTACTCCGGCCAATAGTACAACAGCATCTTCTCAAATCTTTACTCCTGATACTCCTGCGTCTTCAGGAACCACAGGTGAAACTCCGGAAACTATACCAGCTTCACAACCGGTCAATGTGGGAGGGATTGAAAATGACATTACTATTAAACACACACCGACAACACAACCACCCATACAACATAAAACACCAGAAAAAACACCCAGAAAAGCACCCCCAGTCAGTCATACAGATATAACTCCGGAACAAATTCTGAATAACGGTAGTCTTGAAAAAGCTCAGCGTGCTGCAGCAAAGCAGCATAGTGAAGACAAAGTTTTTTTACAAATCGGTTCATATAACAACCGTACTGATGCTGATGCCCAGCGTGCCAAACTAGTAATGCTGGGAATTAACAGCAGCGTACATAATGCTAAAGTCAACGGTACAATCAAATATCGTGTTCAGACTGATAAGCTGAGTCGGAATCAGGCTGAGCAGATTAAACGAATTTTACAGCAGCATAACATTGACAGCCTGACCAGAACAGCATCCTGAGTCATCCGGATTTATTAAACAGGAAATTAACATGCTTAAAAAATTTATAACATCTTTGTTGGCAATACTGGCTTGTATCAGCGCTCTGGCACAAGCTGCAACAGAATCCGTAGATTACGATGTACTAAAAACACCCATTCCTCAACTGCATAAAAACAAAGTGGAAGTATTGGAATTTTTCTCCTACAGCTGTGTTCACTGCTCACATCTTGAGCCCTTTATGCTTAAAGAAATGAAATCTTTTGCGCCTGATACCTATCTACGGCCCGTTCATGTTGTCTGGGATGATGACGTTTATTTCAATCTTGCCCGTGTAGCTGCCGCAGTAAACAGTACCGGAATGAAATTACAGGCAGACCCGCTGATTTTTGATGCTATTTTTAGTAAACATATTGAATTATGGCAACCTGACGTATTCAATAAATGGGCAGTAGAACAAACTGCATTTGACGGTCAGAAACTGGTAAAAGCCTATAATAGTCTGGAAAATTCAGCTACAGCTACCAGCATGCGTAAAATGGGCGAAAAATACAATATTACGTCAACACCTACTGTTATTGTGGGTGGCAAATACGTACTTAAATTTCCGAAAGGATTTGCAGCAGGAATGAAAACAATGAATGAACTAATTGAAAAAGTACGCAATGAGAATAGCGCACATGCTGCAAGCACACGTAAACTACCCAAAAGCATAGGTGCCTCACTAGCAGCCTCTGCCAATCGATAGACTCTGATCTTCGATCAAAACAATAGTGTGTTTAACCTTAAACACACTATTGTTTTGTATAAATTTCATGGCTTAAATACACAAATACAGTAAATAAAATGGATATTGTCTTGTTTTTAAAAGCCCTGATTCTGGGCATTGTAGAAGGTTTGACCGAATTTCTGCCTGTTTCCAGTACCGGACATCTGATAGTAGTCGGTAATCTGCTGAAATTTGAGACTACAGGTGAAGTATTCGACATTACGATACAGCTTGGTGCAATTCTTGCCATTGTTTTTGAATATAAACACCGATTTGCTCATATCATTACCCATATTGGTAAAGAACCGGCTACCAACCGCTTTGTTCTTAATCTGGCTATAGCCTTTATTCCCGCAGCCATCATGGGTTTACTGTTCAGTGAACAAATCAAGCATTATCTGTTTAATCCAATTACTGTTGCTACAGCACTTGTAATAGGCGGTTTACTGATTCTCTGGATTGAAAAACGTCAGAGCCGTACCGAACCGAAAGTTAAAACTGTTGAGGACATGCGGCCTCGCGATGCACTTATCGTCGGGCTGGCACAAATTCTGGCATTAATTCCCGGTACATCTCGTTCTGGAAGTACGATTATGGGCGGCATGCTTTGGGGGATTGAGCGCAAAGCAGCAACAGAGTTTTCTTTTTTTCTGGCCGTACCAGTAATGATTGCTGCCACCGGTTATGACATGCTTAAGCATCTGCATGAATTTACCCGAGATGATTTATTGTTGATTGCTATTGGTTTTGTTGCCGCATTTCTTTCTGCCTTGGTTGCAGTGAAAGCTTTACTGCGCTTTGTTGCTCATAAAAATTATATCCCTTTTGCTTGGTACCGAATTGTATTTGGCGGTATCATTTTACTTACTTGGGCTACAGGCTGGGTAAAATGGTAATCAGAATCTAATTGTCTCTGGTATAAAAACGTTAAATTGTGATAAAGTGATATTTTAAAAGACCTCAGGCACAACATTCAGCTGCCTTTCCACGTCTACGTCACACTGTTCCGTCAGGGTCAGTGTGGCTTGTATTTTGTGAGGAATCCCAATGCAGTCTTGGCAATTGCCCGAATATATTGCCGACATTCTACCTTCAGCGGCGCGCCAGCTTGAAAGCGCCAAAGAACAGCTGTTAGCACTTTATCGCGTCCATGGCTACGAACTTGTCAGCCCCCCTTTACTTGAATACAGCCAGTCCTTACTTACCCGTATTGATGAAGGGCTGTCACTAAAAACCATCCGTGTTGTCGATCAGCTTAGTGGCCGGCAGCTTGGTCTGCGCGCAGATATTACACCCCAGGTTGCCCGTATAGATGCTCATCTACTGTCAGCCAATAGCGGGATTAACCGACTGTGTTATGCCGGTCCAGTTTTACATGCACGACCTGACGGCTTTTTAAGTACCCGGGAGCCTTTACAGATCGGCGCTGAATTATATGGGTATGCGGGTATCGAAGCCGACATCGAACTTATTGATTTAATGCTCAAAAGCCTGACCGTTGTCAATATACCCAAACCAACACTGTCACTTGGGCATATCGGTATTTTTCATACACTGGCTAATGCTGCCAGCCTGACTACACAACAGGCGGCAACTTTATTACAGCTGATGCAGGCTAAAGACGCTGCCGCAGTTCAGCAGTGTGTACAACAATGGCAGCTTCCTGAGCAATGGATTAAAGCTTTCGTCGCTTTACCTGCATTATATGGAACCCAGACAGTATTGCAGACTGCCGCAGACTGTCTGCCAGACCTGCCGGAAATAAGTGAAGCATTACAGCAGCTCCGACAAATCTGCACAGCATTTGCAAACCATAATATATTTATTGATTTAAGTGAATTGCGAGTAGACAACTACCATACCGGGTTGCTGTTTGCTGCCTATAGCGAAGACTGGCCGGACGCACTGGCACGAGGCGGACGTTATAATGGTCTGGGTAAATATTTTGGCCGTAACCGCCCTGCTTCCGGCTTTAGTTTTGATTTACGTGATTTAATCGGGCATCTGCCTCCGGTAGAAAAACTGCGCGGCATAAAAGTCAGCGTACAAGATGCCACTGCTGCAAAAACCGAAATAGAGCAACTGCGTTCAGCCGGTGAGTGTGTCATTATTGATTATACTCCCGAATGTAACGATATCAGAGGATGCGACCGCCAGCTAGTATGGCAAAACCAGCAATGGCAGCTGATTCCTTTGTAGCAATAATTAACCCTTAGTATGAGCAGGTAAAACCATATGGCAAAAAACGTCGTTGTTGTCGGCACCCAGTGGGGTGATGAAGGCAAAGGTAAAATTGTAGACTGGCTGACTGAACGTGCCTCCGGCGTGGTACGTTATCAGGGCGGACATAATGCAGGGCATACTCTGGTGGTCAATGGCAAAAAAACTGTTTTGCGCCTGATTCCCAGTGGTATTTTACATACAGGTAAACGTTGTTTTATTGGTTCTGGTGTTGTCGTATCACCAGAAGCTCTGCTTAGCGAAATGGCTGAATTACAGCAGGCGGGTATTGATGTAACCAAACAATTAACCATTGCACCGACCTGTCCCTTAATTCTTCCCTATCATATCGCTCTGGATCATGCTCGTGAAGCAGCTAAAGGCGATAAGAAAATCGGTACGACCGGTCGTGGTATCGGACCTGCATATGAAGACAAGATTGCCCGGCGTGCAGTTCGTATTATGGATTTATTCCAGCCTGATGTTTTACAGCAGAAAATTAAAGATGCAGTAGCCATTTATAACTGCCAGCTTACCTGTCTGTATGGTCAGGAAGCACTTGATGCTGAAAAAATTTACCAGCAGACTCTGGAACTGGCCGATCAGATAAAACCAATGGTCGGAGATGTTTCCCGTGAACTGAACGACATGAATGCCCGTGGTGAATCCTTGCTGTTTGAAGGTGCTCAGGGTACTTTCCTTGATATTGATTACGGTACCTATCCTTTCGTTACCTCCTCTAATTGCATTGCCGGAGCGGCAGCTGTCGGTTCTGGTGTAGGACCGACTAAACTGGATTATGTACTGGGTATTGTCAAAGCTTACACAACACGAGTTGGTTCCGGACCATTCCCGACCGAACTTTTCGATAGCGTGGGTGAAGGTCTGGCAGAACGCGGCAATGAATTTGGTGCAGTAACCGGACGTCCGCGCCGCTGCGGCTGGTTTGATGCTGCTCTGATGAAACGGTCTATCCAGGTAAATGGTATTTCCGGCTTATGTTTAACTAAACTGGACGTTATGGATGGCATGGATAGCATTAATATTTGTGTCGGTTATGATTATAACGGGCAAAAAATAGATATTTTGCCTTGTGGTTCCGACGCCGTTTCTGCCTGTACACCTATTTATGAAACAATGCCGGGCTGGCAGGAAAGCACTTTTGGTCTGAAATCATACGACGCACTACCAGACAATGCTAAAGCCTATCTGAAACGTATTGAAGAAATTTGCGGTGCTCCGATTGCCATGATTTCTACCGGTCCTGATCGGGAAGAAACCATTCTGCTCCGTCATCCATATGAATAACTGAAATTAAAAATAAACCCATCAGCTGATGGGTTTATTTTTAAAACAAATCAATCAATTCAGCACATATTACCGTTAAACTGATTAATTAGCCGCTTAGATAAATGCTTATCTCTCAAAAAGCAGCCGGCTTTATCAGTTAAAAAGGTTATGCCACCACATGGCGATACCATCCAGCCAGCGACCAAACCCGCTTGCTTCGCCCACATTTTCCAGTGCCACAACATTCTGTCGGGCAATTTCCTGTTTACCTGACAGCAATTTTAAAGTTCCGATATTCTGGCCTTTGTACACCGGTGCTACCACTGGTTGAACAGACTCCAGCTCTACAGATAATTGTTTAGCACTACCAGAAGGCAAAGTGACATAAGCATCACCTAAAAAACCTGCTGCTACTTTCCTGTGTGCACCTTTATAAACAGTAATATCACTTACTTTATGTTGTCCGGCCGGATATAATCTGACCGTATTAAAATTAGTCAGAGCCCAGCTTAATAATTTACTTCCCTCTGCTGCTCTGGCCTCACTACTGTCAGCTCCTACCAGTACAGCTACAATTTTGCGTTCATTGCGTTTACTGCTTACAACCAGATTGTAACCACCATGTATAGTATAGCCGACTGCCAGACCATCTACCTGATCATCTCTGAATAGGAGCAAATTACGGTTTAACTGAGTAACACCATTATAAGCAAAAGATTTTTTAGCAAACCAGCTCTGATATTGCGGAAAATCGCGCACCAAAGCCTGAGCCAGCAACAGCAGATCCCCCACACTGCTATATTGTCCCTCTGCCGGTAATCCTGTGCAATTAACAAAATTGGTATTTGTCAGTCCCATTTTTTGCGCCTCAGCATTCATCTTGCGCACAAATGCTTTTTCGTTTCCGCTCACAGCCTCAGCCAGCGTAATTGCTGCATCGTTAGCTGAGATAACCAGCATACCCTGCACAACGGTTTCCACATTTACCGGAACACCCTGCTGTAAAAACATCCGGCTACCGTCTGCCTGCCAACCGGTAGCAGAAACTTTTAGCGGTTGCTGCGCTTTCAGTTTACCTGTATGCAAAGCATCAAATACCAGATAAGCTGTCATTAGCTTTGTCAGTGCAGCAGGTTCAATCCGGGCATCTTTATCACGGCTGGCCAGAACTGTACCACTTTGCTGATCTGCCACTGCATATGCAGCAGCATTAATTTCAGGCATAGTTACAGCATGTGTCGTTAGCAAAACACTCATCAGCACAGTTGTAATGAGCCAGCGAAAAAAATTTCTCATCATTTCTATTATCAAATTTAAATCTGAATTAACCGCGATTAACTACTTCCATAACCGCTTATTATAAACAGTAGTCTGTACAAGAGAAGCAATATTGGCAAATTTACTTGCATAAAAAAAACAGCCGCGTTATCGTTAATTTTTGATTAATTCAGTTAAGCAGATAATCTGCAAAATAAAATCAGTTTTTTCATTCTACATTATGAACAATCACACAAACTACCTTACCCGCATTCTTACTGCCGCAGTATATGATGTGGCCATTGAAACACCCTTGGATTATGCTGCTAATCTGTCAGATCGACTCAACAATTACATCTGGCTGAAACGGGAGGATTTACAACCAGTATTCTCTTTCAAAATCCGCGGGGCCTATAACAAAATGGCCAAATTGGATAAAAATGCCCTGGAAAAAGGTGTCATCACGGCCTCGGCCGGCAATCATGCTCAGGGCGTAGCACTTTCAGCACAAAAACTGGGTTGTGAAGCAACTATCGTTATGCCACAGACCACACCACAAATTAAAATCGATGCTGTAAAAAAACGCGGTGGCAAAGTAGTACTGGCCGGTGAGTCCTATAATGATGCCTACAACCATGCCATGCAGCTGGTTGCCGAAAGTGGCCTCACATATATTCCACCTTTTGATGATCCAGATGTCATTGCCGGACAGGGTACCATCGGTATGGAAATATTACGCCAGCACCCGAAACCTATCGATGCTGTATTTGTTGCTATTGGTGGTGGCGGGCTGGCTGCAGGAGTGGCAGCGTACATTAAAAATGTACGTCCGGAGGTCAAAGTAATCGGCGTAGAAACTGAAGATGCCTGTGCTATGAAGCAATCTATTGCTGCTGGCAAACGCATAGAACTTAAAGAAGTAGGTTTGTTTGCGGATGGTACTGCAGTTAAACTGGTAGGTGAAGAAACATTCACACTATGCAAAGACTTACTGGATGAAATTATTATTGTAGATACCGATAGTATTTGTGCTGCAATTAAAGACATTTTCGATGATACCCGCAGTATTACGGAAACCTCCGGTGCACTGGCTCTTGCCGGATTAAAAGCCTATATCGCCCGGAATCAATGTCAGCATCAAAATCTAATCGCAGTAACCAGCGGTGCAAATATGAATTTCCATCAACTGCGCCACGTCTCTGAACGCTGTGAACTGACAGAGGGACATGAAGGAATTTTTGCGGTAACCATCCCAGAAAAACCCGGTAGCTTTCGTTTTTTCATTGATTTAATCGGTAACAGAAATATTACCGAATTCAATTATCGCTATGGTGATGATCAGAAGGCCCATATATTTGTTGGTATTCAAAGCAATGATACTGCTGATTTACAGACTATCGTACAGGAACTGAACAACAATGGTTTGCCGGCTCTAGATCTCACCCATAACGAAATGGCCAAACTGCATATCCGGTATATGGTCGGTGGTCGTACCAGCAAAGTGGCTAATGAACGTCTGATTAGTTTTGAATTTCCTGAGCGACCAGGTGCCCTAAGACGTTTTCTGATACATATGCAATCCGACTGGAACATTACTTTGTTTCATTATCGCAATCATGGAGCCGATTTCGGTCGCGTACTGGTTGGTTTGAATATTCCACCGGCTGATGCAGAAAAATTCTATGCATTTCTGGATAATGTGGGTTATATCTATCAGGAACAAACTCACAATGCCGCTTATCAGCTATTTCTAAGCGAATCCGCCACCTCCTGATAAATAAATCAGAAATACAACCACAAAACAACAGACAGAGTAATTGCTGAAATTACTCTGTCTGATTTTTTAAATGAATCTGTAACAGGCTTAATCTTTCCTAGTGATATTTTTATTCTCCATTCTGCCATTAAGCCGATTTTATCTGTAAATTATACTGTTTACTTTACATTACGGCGTTCATAAACAGCCTGAGCCAGAGTACCCGCATCTATATATTCCAGTTCTGCTCCGAGTGGCATACCTCGCGCCAGACGCGTAACTTTTGCCGGAAACTCAGCCAGTAATTGTGCCAGCACATACGCAGTAGCATCTCCTTCAGCAGTAAAATTGGTAGCAATAATAATCTCATCTACTTCATGATGCTGTAATCGCGTTACCAGTTTATCCAAAGCAATGGCCTGCAAATCTGCTCCCTGAGCAGGATTAACCTGTCCCATCAATACAAAATACATACCATCATGGCAATGAGCTGATTCCATACTGGCTACATCCACCGGCATTTGTACTATCATTAATCGTCTGGTGTCACGCTGCTCATCAGAACAAATTGCACACAATTCACCTTCACAGAAAGTATTACATAAACGACAATGCTGTACCTGTAATAAAGCAGCTTGAATTGCTTTCACCAGTTCTTCTGCGCCCTGACGCTGGTGCTGTAATAATTCATAAGCCATGCGCTGCGCTGTTTTAGGGCCAACATTTGGCAATACTTTTAGTGCATTAGTTAAGCGGCTAAATGCGTCCACTTGTTTTGTACTCATTCTTTACCTGTAACAAACTCTTAAGTCATATATAAAACCAGCCCGTTTTCACTGATTGACTGCCTGGATCTATTCCATAAAAACTATAGACTATTTTATATAGCTCTCATGTAATTAAACTCTCATCAGACCGGAAGAAACAGGACTAGCTTCATCAACTCAGACAAAACATCTTTACCTTATCCAACCTGAGATTTGTATACTATGTAAGATTACCATCAAACTAACCCGGATCATTTATCATCCTGCCTTCTGAATTTCAATATAACATTTTACCTGCTTAGTTTCGTAACTAAGCAGAAAACAATGGTTTTAATGATACCAGCTTAAATTAAAAACAATAAAAAAGGGTAACGTAACCGTTACCCTTTTTTATTGAAGTAATTATTTAAATAAATCTCCCATACCTGCTGGTAAATTCATACCCTGAGTAAACTGACTCATACGTTCTGAAGAAGTTGATTCAGCTTTACGTACGGCATCATTAACCGCAGCTGCAATCAAATCTTCCAGCATCTCTTTGTCATCAGCAGCATCTGCAAGCAAACTGTCATCAATATGGATACGTTTTACTCCATAGTGACAATTCATGGTTACCTTAACCATACCAGCCCCAGATTCACCTTCCACCTCTACATTAGCCAGATCAGCCTGCGCCTTTTTCATGCGTTCCTGCATTTGTTGCGCCTGCTTCATCAAACCACCCAAACCTGCTTTTCCAAACATAATATCTTCCTTACACGTCAATTAAATAGAGAGAAAAAATTAAACAAATAATGGCAATTATTCTTTATCCAGATGTAAACTTTCCGGTATCCATTCTGCATTAAAAGTTTCCATCAACATCTTTACAGCGGGCTGCGCTTCTAACACTGTCTTTGCCTGCTGCTGTTGTTCTGCATGTAATCGCTGCTGACGCATTTGCGGTGTTTCCGGCATACTCTGCTCCTGCCAGCTACAGGTATGCAGATGTATCGGCCGTTGATAAACTTCTGACAACGATTCAGCTAGCCGGTTTAATAACTCACGATTGGCTGTCGGCTCACCCTGCTCAGCCAGAGCAATAGTTAAATCACCACTATTTTCATCATAAGCAACAATCGCCGTATGCTGACTGAACAACTGTACTGCACCGAGACGATGTGCCAGCAAAGTTAAAATTTCCGGCCAGTTCTCTGCCGTCAATGGCGGAAAAGCCTTTTTTACCAGAGTTAAATTCTGATCATCTCTGGGCTTTTCTGCGGATATATCCGTATTTTCATCATACTTTTCTGCCGCGTTTGCTTTGACTGAATCTACAGACTCAAACACACTCACAGCCTCGTAGGATAAGTCATCAACACCTGTTTCCCAGGGTGGCGGAGGCTCATCGCTAATCGTTACTGACTGAGATTCCTGCAAAGCAGGTGAAGAATCATTTAATATCTTGCTATCAGCAGCTGTTATCAACGACGATTTTTTTTCGATTATTTCAGTTTCTAATGTTACCGGTACTTCAGTAGTTGCATCAGATGCTGTCTCTGACAGTGCTTCAGATACTGAAGCTGGACTATTTTCTTCAGAAACAGTTGGTATATTATCCATCTGCTTATTGTTTACTGGCACATCATGCAACTGTGTACCGTCGATTTGTCCATGCAAACGTTGTCTATTCAGTGCAGCCAGAGGTGCAAATGCAAGCATCCGCAATAGGGTCATGACAAACCCAGCTTTCTCATCCGGAGCAAGCGGCAAATCTGCCTTACCTCGTAATACACACTGATAATATAATTGAATCTGCTCTCCTGAAAACAAACCCGCAAAACGAGTTAAAGCCGCATACTCAGGATCATCAGCGCCGACTGCCGGAACAGATTGCAGTATTGTTAAACGCTGTAATAACAGAGCCAGCTCAGTTAACGCACTATCAAATCCTACCGCGCAACTGGCCATTTCCTCCGCTTTAGCCAGTAATGCCTGACCATCCCGCACAGCCAAGGCTTCCAAAAGCGCATACAAATAACTTTTATCAACCGCACCAATCATATTCCGCACATCAGATTCAGTTACCTTTCCTGAACCAATGGCAATAGCCTGATCAAGCAGGCTGAGTGCATCACGCATTGAGCCGGCAGCAGCCCGGCCTAACAGCCATAATGCCGGATCTTCATAAGCAATATGTTCCTGCTGTAATACATAAACCAGATGATCATGTACCTGAGTACTATTCAGATTGCGCAAGACAAATTGCAGACACCGGCTTAAAACCGTAATCGGTACTTTCTGCGGATCTGTTGTCGCCAGAATAAATTTCACATGTTCAGGCGGCTCTTCCAAAGTTTTGAGCATGGCATTAAAAGCACTTTTCGACAACATGTGCACTTCGTCGATGATATAGACTTTATACTGCCCCATCGTTGGCGCATATTGTGCGTTTTCGAGTACTTCGCGGATATTATCAATTCCTGTATTGGAAGCAGCATCAATTTCCAGCACATCAACAAAACGGCCGGCATCAATCTGGCGACAAGAATCACATTGGTTACATGGCTCGCCATGTTCAGTATGCTGGCAATTCAGGCTTTTGGCCAGAATACGGGCAATGGTGGTTTTACCTACACCGCGAGTCCCTGTAAGCATATAAGCATGATGCAAACGTCCTTTATCAAGCGCATTTAACAATGCCCTGACTACATGCTCCTGTCCTACTAAATCGGCAAACTTTTTTGGTCGCCATTTTCGTGCCAATACTTGATAAGTCATAACCATCCGCAACTGCCAGCCACAGCAAAACTTAAAGGCAAAATAAATCTTGTTCAGTGCAATCTAAACAAGCACTTTATTGTAACCAAAAACCAGCATAAAAGGTTATACCGAAGCCACAAACTAGGTGAAACAATCAGATGAAACAACCTCAACTTGCTTTAACATCTGTTGTTATTACTTTAAATAGTTAAGATTGCAAAATATATATATTTAATATGCTTAAATCATCAATAATAAATTAAAGTACAAATATTTTACACAAATCGCTCTTAGTAAATATAACTACGCGAAAATAAAAACAAAAAGAAATAAAAAGTCATTTGCTACATGAAAAAACTATCTGAATACATGTAACCACGCACTTAGTCTGTATGCTTAATTATAAACCAATATTAATTCATGAAATATATCACATCACTTGGTAGCCTCGTTTAACAATCACATTATTCCAATATTAAATATTTTTACTCTTAATCTAAGCATTTGGATGAGTAAACAATTACCAGAGATTTATTTATCCTTGTCAAAAGAGTTTGTAATTACAAATTAACCTACCAATAGTTTGATATAAATACACAATATATCAATATTATTTGTTTTAAATAAAATAATTAATTTATATTAATAACAGGGTCAATATAATTTTAAAAAGATATTTTTAGTGAGCCTGTACATGGATCATCCTTATTATCACACTGATAGTTATGTTTTTGTATGGATATTTATACTGCCTTTTTTCTACATCGTTTTTCTTCCTACCCTGATAATTGTTTATGGAAAAATTTATAAATTTATCAAAATAGGCTTTGCCATTATTATTGCCGGATGGTTAGTTTTCAGCCTGATATTTGCTGACATCTATATTTTTTTATTTTCAATAACAGGAGCACTTTTTCCAGTTATTCTTCGCTACTGTCAATCCTTCACCGCTCATTTTCAAGGCATTAAGCAAAAATTTTATTCTGTTATTGTTTATATTGTTTTGCCATTCTTATGTACCTTTTTCTGGCCAGCCTATCTCGTCGCTCCACCGTTAATAGAATACTGGCAAAACCGTCCAGACAGTGAATGCAAACAAAATGGCCGATTAGTGGCTTTATCAAAAGATATTAACTTACGTATTTACCCGATCTCCAAATATCCATCATTTTGGATTAGAAGCCTTGCTCCTAAGTTAGAAGATTATATTTTTAATACTGCTCAAAAGAATTTTTGCAGGCAGTTTTCAGCTTCTCAACCAACTTTAATCGACTCCATTGGTAAAATAAATATTGATTTAAATACTTTATGCCAACATCCGGTTTCAAAAAAAATGGCCAGCTATTGTGAAAATCCGGCAACCAGACAAATAAAATTTGAATGGCTTGAATTCGAACTGATAAAAAAAGATAAGAATACTAAAAGTCCCTGGCAACAATTTCAAGACGATCTGAATAATAAATATATTTATACTAAAGAAGAAAAATTAAATTATGAAATAGTGAATCATCACACTGAATTGATTGAAAATTTAAAATTTGATAATCAAGTACAAATGTTTAAGTTTTTTGATCACTACTATAATGTCATAACCATTTCCAATCCCGGTTGGTTACCATCTGTAACGGAACCTCTTGTTATTAATTGCCCGACTGATTATGATTTAAAATGCTATATAACTCATGATTTTACTAATAATTGGGAAGTTTCCTACTTATACTCTTTTACAATTAATTATAAGAATAATCCTGATAATGATGATCAAAATTCTATCAATCAAAAATTAGATGCAGCTAAACTGGCTTATCAGATTATAGAAAGTGTTATCGAGGAAATGCAGGTAAATAACTAGTTTACTCATTATCTAATAAACACGAATAGCCATACTTAGATAAAATTTTAAATCAGCGTTATCGGCAATGAAAGATAAAAACTTATTTGAACACATAAATTAATATTAATAGCTTCTATTATAACTAATTTAATAATCATTAATCAGACATTCATCTTCATTTCAATGATAAATCTGACTATGGTTTAATTGAATATCCTGCAATATTAATACAGATAAGAATTACACCAGATTAGTTTCATCTTTATTTAAATTTTTTAATAATTATTTTAATCAATTACTACTTACCATAGCAAAATAAAAGCCATCTGTATAACAAGATGGCTGATGATTGCAAATGAACACTCATTTATAAATTAGCATTGGCATCTGCCAAATTATTCGCAATCTGACGAACGGCAGCCACATAATGCCGGCTATGGTTATATTGCCAGATAGTGTAGAAATTATTCAGACCAAACCAGTAATCATATTCGCCGGGAGATCTTTCCAGACGATATAAAATACCCTTTTCCTGATCTTTAATCTGCGCGGGAATGACTACGCCTAACTGACGCAACTGACCTGCGGTGTATTTAAGCGAAGTAGGTTCATCAATAATTTGCTGTAATCGCGGTGTTGGCTGCATATTTACCGGTACAGCAATCGGCGCTCCGGACTGCCAGCCATGCTGTTTCATATAATTGGCCACTGAGGCCAGTGTATCACCGGAATTACGCCAGATATCCCGATGTCCGTCACCATCCCAGTCAACGGCAAACTGGCGAAAACTGGATGGCATGAACTGTGGCATACCCATCGCACCGGCAAAGCTGCCCTTAAAGCTTAATGGATCCTGCTTTTCTTCATAAGCCAGTTGCAAAAATTCAGATAGCTCACGCTGAAAATATTCAGCCCGCCGCGGATAGTGATAGCCCAATGTTGTCAGTGCATCAGCAACCCGATATGAGCCCATAGTACTGCCGTAATTGGTTTCAATCCCAACAATCGCCACCAGTAATTGCGGTGCTACTCCATAACGTTTCGATACTGCCTGAATTATTCCGGTATTATTTTTCCAGAAGATATTTCCGGTATTAATACGAACATTATTGGCATTATTCTGTGCAAATGTATACCACGGTAAAGATGTTCCCGGTTTATCCATACCACGAACAATACTTGGCCGGTAACTTACCTGCCGGAAAAAATTTTCCAGTTGATCCCTGCTGTATTGTCCCCGCTTAACTTCAGAATCAATAAAACGATTTACATCATTACGTTTCAGTAAATCTATTCCACTGTCCGTCAAAGCAAACACTTTATTATCAGCTGGTGACGATACACTGGTTGTAGCAGTAGGCTGAAGTGGGTTTTCCTGAATTGGATGGGTACTTTGACAGGCTGACAGAAACAAAGCTGCACTTATTATCCTGACTAATTTCATTATTATGGTTCCTAGCATATGCTTCATGCACATTTTAAACTAATTTTACCATCAATAACAAAAAAGCTGTCCGGATTAATCCGGACAGCTTATACTTTCCTGATGTGTGTCAGTTATATTTATTCTGCAGCAGCCACAACAGTTACTGTGATAGCAGCAACAGCATCACTATGCAGAGCTACTTCGATTTCATATTCACCAATGGCTTTCAAAGGACCATTAGGCAGACGCACATTAGCTTTAACTACTTCAACACCAATAGCAGCTTTAATAGCTTCTGCAATATCATGAGTCGTTACAGAACCAAACAGACGACCATCAACACCGGCTTTTTGCGCTACACTGATATTCTGACCATCCAGTTTCAGTTTACGTGCTTCAGCATCAGCAAGAACAGCAGCCTGATGTGCTTCATATTCAGCACGTTTTTCCTCAAAAGCAGCCAGATTGGCAGCATTGGCACGCTGAGCCTTACCCTGAGGAATCAGAAAGTTACGGGCATAGCCGTTTTTTACATTAACCAGATCACCCAGATTGCCCAGGCCACCGACTTTTTCTAACAAAATAATCTGCATAATAACTCTTCCTTATTATTTATGTTGATCGGTGTAAGGCAGCAAAGCCAGAAAACGGGCACGTTTTACCGCTGTAGACAGCTGACGCTGGTAATGTGCTTTGGTTCCGGTAATGCGTGCCGGAATGATTTTACCATTTTCAGTAATAAAATCTTTTAACAAATCAACTGCTTTATAGTCTACCTGTTTGATACCTTCCGCAGTAAAGCGGCAAAATTTTCTACGTTTGAATGATTGACGAGCCATGTCGTTTAACCTTTATATTCACGAATTTGTTGGATATGCAGTACCGGACGAGAATGGTATATACCTTTCTGGCTGAGAAATCCGCTGACTTCAACCATATTTCCCGGCAGATACGACCAGTTTTCAGCTAAATCACCCAGTGCTTTCGCCTGAATTTCCACTTTTGCCAAATACTGCTGCTGCAATTCCGTTTGCCATGACTCATGGGTAAGCCACATGGTCAGAACCGGCAAACCGGCAGGCGTATAGCGTAAATTGTCCAGACTTTTAATCTGTGCACACAGGCATATTTGATTCAGCAAACCGGCCTCAGTAAATTAATCAGGCTTCAGCTGCTTCTTCTGAAGCAGTTTCAGTGCTGTTACCGGCTAACAGATTTTTAGACTTCTCGTCTTTCATCATCGGAGAAGCTTCAGTTACTGCTGCGTCCATTTTTACAGTCAGATGACGCAATACAGCATCATTAAAACGGAATGCTGTTTCAATTTCGTCAATCACTTCAGGTGTGGTTTCAATATTCATTAACACATAGTGTGCTTTATGAATTTTATTGATCGGGTAAGCCAGCTGACGGCGGCCCCAGTCTTCCAGACGGTGAATTTTACCGTTAGCTTCGGTAATCATGGTTTTGTAACGTTCAACCATAGCACCGACCTGTTCGCTTTGATCCGGATGGACAATGAACACGATTTCATAATGACGCATGAGTACTCCTTGTGGCTAATCGATCCCTTTACCATGCGAAGGTGCAAAGGGCAAGGTTGGAAAACCTGCTATTATAAGCATCTTTGTATCCGGAATCAAATAATTAGCAACTTGACTGAACGGATTTATTTAAATCAATATAAATATTTGTTTTATTAAATTATTTTAAATCAATCTATACTCAGAAATACTATTGATTCACCAATACTGCAATATATAACTGTTTCATCATTCAGCGCTAATTTTGATAATGACAGTTTACAGAAACCTATTAAAACGCCTAACATTAGAGCAGTTTTAAATTTCTTTTCTTTGCCCTACCATGAATAACTATTTTGACTCCATGTTTGCCCGCAAAGAATTTCTGGCACGCCTGATAGTACATAGCTTAAAAACTCATACTGGCTGGCTGGAGCTGGTCTGTGCAATGATAATAATGATTGGTACCTATTGGTTCAGTCTGAAAATTTTGTCGGCCGTATCCAAACGTATTGAAAATCAGAACAACATTAAACTTCCGTTTCTGTACCATCTGTTTACACGCCTGTTATGGCCCGTATTGCTATTTATCTGCACTATTATTGCTATGATTATCTGGCGTGCCGGCACAGGTGAGTCGGTATTATGGTTACAAATAACTGTTTTTACTGCACGCTGGTTAATGATGATTCGCATCATCATGGCCGTATTGCACAACGCCATTCCGAATAACCGTTTTAATGAGCATTATGAACGCTCATTATCCACCCTGCTATGGGTGTGTTTCATCCTATGGCTGACGAGTCTGGATACTTTTATTATCCGCCTGCTCAAGTCACTTGCTCTGCCCATAGGCTCAACCAGTCTGAGCCTGTATACAGTAATCACCGGCAGTATTATTGTCGGGATTGCCATTATTATTGCTATGTGGCTGTCTCGTTTTACCGAAAAACGTATTCTTAAAGCAGAAAAACTTGATGTCAATCTGCGCTATGTACTAGTGAAAATCGTTAAAACATTACTGGTCGTAGTTGCCGTACTGATTGCTCTGCCGATGGTGGGAATTAATTTAACCATTCTTTCTGTTTTTGGTGGCGCTCTGGGTGTTGGTCTCGGACTTGGTTTACAGAAAATTGCCAGCAATTATGTATCCGGTTTCATCATTCTGGCAGATCATTCCGTACGTCCGGGAGACAGACTGAATATTAATAACTTCACAGGCTATGTAACCAAAATAACTGCCCGTTTTGTAGTATTACGTAGCAGTGACGGCTCAGAAGCCCTGATTCCGAATGATACTTTTGTTTCCAATACAGTTATCAATGATTCTTATTCCAGCAAAATCATGTCAAATAATCTGACCTTGCAGGTAGCTTATAATACTGATCTGCCTCAGGCTCTGGAAATACTAAAAGAGGCTGCAGCCAAGCAGGCAAGAGTATGTGATGATCCTAAACCCAACAGTTATGTTACCGGCTTTGCTGATTCCGGAATTAATCTGTATGTTAATTACTGGATTCGTGATCCGGAAAATGGTTTTCTGAGTATCAATTCTGCTATTTTGCTGGAAATCTGGAATCGTTTTAAAGAAGTCGGCATAGAATTTCCGTTTCCCCAGCAGGAGATACGTATTCTGAATGATAAAGCAGATCCGATTGTCTGCGATAGTAAGGCCGGTGCAGAAAAAACAGAGAGTGAACCGAACCATCCGGAACATTTACCCACAGCATTAAGTACTTTATCCTATCATTCAGCTCAGCAATCTAATCATGAGTAATAATCAACCATATAAACAACCGGTATCTGTACTGATTGTTATTTATGATAACAACCGGCAGATACTGCTAATGGAGCGCGCAGATAAGCCCGGTTTCTGGCAATCCGTAACCGGCAGCCTGGAACCGGGAGAAACAATTGAGCAGACTGCAAAACGGGAACTGGCAGAAGAAACCGGTATTTACAGCAATGATATTTTTAACTGGCAGCAATCCAGTATCTACGAAATTTATCCGCACTGGCGTCATCGCTATGCTCCCGGAGTTACTCATAATACCGAGCATATCTTTTCCCTGTGTGTTTCAGCAGAAACACCTATTCTTCTGTCACCACGCGAACATTTAGACTATATATGGTGTTCGCCTGAACAGGCTGCGGAAAAAGTATTTTCGCCATCGAACCGTTCAGCAATACTGCAACTACCCCAACACTGGTAATTTAAAATCACCGGCCATTTTCATGAATAAAATCACTATTGCCTCCTATAACATACATAAAGGCATGTCGGCACTTAATAAAAAAGTACAACTTCCTCAAATGGCTGCTGCCCTGCATCAGCTGGCTCCGGACATACTGTTTTTACAGGAAGTGCAAGGAATCAATAGCAAACGGGCAGAAAACATACCGGATTTTCCTAAACAACCTCATTATCAGGTTCTCGGCGAACAACTAGCCTATAATGTAAGTTATGGTCGCAATGCCCGTTATAAATTTCGTGATCATGGTAATGCTATTTTAAGTCAGCTACCGATCGTAACCTGCCATAATCTGGACATCAGTGTTAACAGTTTTGAGCAGCGCGGGCTGCTACATTGTGAAATTCAGCCACCAAAATGGCCACGACCATTAGTATGTCTGTGTGCTCATCTAAATTTGCGTGAACCAGACCGTATAAAACAGTACCAAACTATTTACGACTATATCCAAAGTGAAATAGATCCGGCCAATCCATTAATTTTAGCCGGAGATTTCAATGACTGGCGCCAGCGCTCTCATGATAGCTTAGGCTTAAAATTAAATTTACATGATGCATTTTATGCTTATCGCCATGCACCGAAAACTTTTCCAGCCCGCCTGCCTATTTTAAGTCTCGACAGGATTTTTACCCGCCATCTGGAAATACACGAAGCAAAATCATTAACAGGTCAGCCATGGCAAAAACTTTCCGACCATCTGCCTTTGTATGCAGTTGTCAGTCCTCTGAGTAAAACTTAATAACCTGTTTTCAAATGGATCTAAATCATCATTCCTAAACTGGATCTCATCAAAGCTATTTTTATCCAGACATTTTCTGAATAATTTTAAAAACCATCGGTATTATTGAATTAATAAAGCTTTCAGCAAAATTATTAATAAAATAAACTCTTTTATATAAATATACTTTTCAATAATTTAATAGGTCAAACTCAATGTTTGCTTTGCTATCAGGACTAGGACTTGGTTTTTCTTTAATTATAGCTATCGGTGCTCAAAATGCATTTATTTTAAAACAAGGTTTAAAACAGCAATATGTTTTCTGGGTATGCTTGATCTGCTCAGTATCAGATACTATTCTGATTTATTTAGGCGTAACCGGATTTTCTAAAGTACTTAACCGCTATCCGGAAATTATTATTTATGCAAAATATTGAAGTTTTTATTCTGCATTGAATCAAAATTCAGCACTGAAACCCAGCCTGATTGATAAAAGTTCATTAATGAAAGTTATTGGCGTTTGTCTGGCTTTTACATGGTTAAATCCGCATGTGTATCTGGATACAGTTATTTTAGTTGGTTCAATATCGGTATCATTCAAAGATAGTCTTTATCTATTCACACTTGGGGTTATGCTTTCATCATGGTTGTTCTTTTTTTCATTAGGCTATGGTGCCAAATTTTTATCTCCTTTATTTAATCAAAACCGTTCATGGAAAATATTAGATTTTGTTATAGGGATTATTATGTGGAGTATAAGTTTTAGCTTGATTTTCACTAAATAATCGCATTGAACGCTAAATTCATTGAAAAATCAGTTTTCTTTTCTATCAGCAAAAAAAAATTATTCTATTAAGTAATTCAGTCTGACTTTGTTCAGCAATTTTAAGTAAATACCAACACAAGGAATTTTAAAAGCAATTATGTTTTTTCCTAATTATATCTTTAAAATACAATTTTAATTACAAACCAAACTTTAATAGTTTTTTATTAATAATCAGTACTGAATTATGTCATTAGAAGTCCTGCCTGAAAGGGTTTAGAATAACAATCCGAATTTCACAAAGCTTTACTGGCAATAATTTTAGTCAGCCTATAGGCTGGCGCGTTTATAAAAACCGAGAATACTATTATGAATTTTCCTCCTCGAATTATGCCCAATACACGTATGCGGCGTATGCGACATAATGATTTTTCACGGCGCATGATGCGTGAAACCATACTGACAGCCAATGATTTTATTTTGCCGGTATTTGTGCATGAACAAACTGGGCGTATGTCTGTTGACAGCATGCCCGGAGTAGAACGTTTATCTATTGATGAATTATTAAAAGTCGCTGAACAGGCTTTAAAACTGGGCGTACCGGTTCTGGATTTATTTGGTGTTCCTGATCCTGATAGTAAAACCACTGACGGACGGGCTGCATGGGATGAAAACGGTATCATTCAGCGTGCTATCCGTGCTCTAAAATCCCGTTTTCCTGAGCTGGGTGTAATGGCAGATCAGGCTCTCGATCCTTATACAACCCACGGGCAAGATGGCCTGCCGGATGAAAATGGGTATATTAAAAATGATGAAACGATAGAAGCACTTATCAAACAATCACTTTCACACGCCGCAGCCGGTGCGGATATTCTTTCTCCAAGCGATATGATGGATGGACGTATCGGAGCTATCCGCGAAGCACTGGAAGAAAATGGTTTTATTCATACTCGGATTATGTCTTATGCTGCCAAATATGCTTCAGCTTTTTATGGTCCGTTTCGCAGTGCTGTAGGCAGTGCCGGTAATCTGGGCAAAGGTAATAAATATACTTATCAGATGGATCCTGCTAACAGCAATGAAGCGCTGCATGAAGTAGCACTTGATATAGCTGAAGGAGCCGATATGGTAATGATTAAACCGGGCATGCCTTATCTGGATGTAATCAGACGGGTTAAAGATGAATTTGGTGTTCCTACATACGCCTATCAGGTATCTGGTGAGTATGCTATGTTGCAGGCAGCCATCAGTAATGGCTGGCTTGATGCTGATAAAGTAATTTTAGAGGGCCTGCTTGCATTCAAACGAGCCGGTGCAGACGGTATTCTGACCTATTTTGCATTGGAAGCAGCACGGCAATTACAACAAAATAGCAGGTTTTAGTAATATATTAAATATATGCATTAATCTGCCAGCAAAGCAAAACCGCTTACTGGCAGATTAATGCATTTTTATGTTTGAATGTCTGCTTATTTTCTTCAGATTTACTCAGTAGATTATCTATCAGAGCAAAATAAATATGCCATTATTCTTAACATTAGATATATTAATTACTAAAGCATTTAAGCATTATCTTGAATAATCACAATGAATATTATTTTCTCAATAGCAAACACCAAAAATGGCATAAAAATTGCTAAATTCACTTCAGGATATTAACTCGTAAGCGTTATCAAAACTTAAAGTCACAAACAAAATAATTATTTAAATTGAATTAAATTGTTTACCTCAGTTATTTCATTTATACCATTTCATATACCGAAATCAACTCGTTTTTTTATTCAGTCGCTATGTTTACAACACCCCAGTATAAGTTTTTATTCCAAAAATTTTATAAAAACTTATAAAATACAAAAAATTATATATAAACTTAATCCATTAGAACTTTTAATCATATTGAAATTTTCTTTTGCTATAACTTTTTTTAAAAAAATTCACAGAAAATTGATATAGATTAACTTTTTTGCAATCTTAACATTTATATTTTTATTTTAGTAAAAAAGTAATCTGTATTTTTAGTTTCAAAATTAAGATAATATTTTTTTATTATAAATCAGTTGGTTATAATAAATAAAAAATTGAATTTATTGATACAAATTTTAGATTGTAAGTAAAATTGCATCATGAAATTTATATATTAATAAAATTCTGGTTTATATAACTTAAACAGAAAATCTTTTATAATGACATTAAAATATTAAAATATTTTTTTATAAATATATATTTTATAAACAAAAATTAATAAATAAATTTTGTTTTTTTATTTTAGCTGCTAAATTTTTAATTAGCCTGCCAAAGGTACAATATACAGTGCGGCAACATTGTCTTAAAATAGTAGAACCCGTTTTTTACAAACGTTAATCGTGTTTCCCGTAATGTTGAGGTCGTTACATGAAATTAAGTAAGCTCTCAGGGATAGTATTGACGATGCTGATCGGTTCGCTTTTTTTAAGCGGCTGTGATGCTGCTCTGCTAAACCCAAAAGGCCATATAGGTCAGGAAGAACGCACACTAATACTGACAGCCATAGGCTTGATGTTAATAGTCGTAATTCCGGTGATTATCATGGCAATTTTATTTTCTCTGAAATATAGAGAGGGTAATAATGCCAAATATTCACCGAAATGGGCGCATTCCAACAAACTAGAAGCCATAGTTTGGGGTATTCCTATCCTGATTATTCTCACCTTGGGAACAATCACATGGAAGACCACTCATTCTCTGGATCCCTATCGTCCGCTGGAAAGTGATAAAAAACCAGTGGTAATTGAGGTAATTTCATTAGACTGGAAATGGCTGTTCATTTATCCGGAACAAGGTATTGCCACTGTTAATGAAGTTGCGTTCCCGAAAGATACCCCGGTGGAATTCAGAATCACTTCTAATACAGTGATGAATGCGTTCTTTATTCCTCAGTTAGGCAGTCAGATATACGCTATGGCCGGTATGCAGACCAAGCTGCATTTAATTGCTGACACAGCAGGTGAATATAAAGGTATTTCATCCAGCTACAGCGGTGCCGGTTTCTCTGGCATGAAATTTACTGCCATTGCAACACCGGATGAAGCCAGCTTCAATCAATGGGTGGATAAGGTGAAACAGTCACCCAATACACTTAATGACATGGCTTCATTCAACAAACTGGCTGCGCCAAGTCAATTCCATCAGGTGGAATATTTCTCCAGCGCAAATCCGGGTTTGTATGGCAATGTGATTGCCAAATTTGCCAATCACAATATGCCTGCAGCTCTACAGGCCAGTACAGCCAGCAGTGCTGAGTAAGCTTGCGAGGAAATAAAAAATGTTTGGAAAATTAACTTTAGATGCGATACCGTTCCATGAGCCAATTGTCATGGTAACGATCATGGCTATCATCGTCATAGGTCTGGCGCTGGTAGGTGCGATTACGTATTTTCATAAATGGGGCTATCTGTGGAAAGAATGGTTTACTACAGTTGACCACAAACGCATCGGTATCATGTATATCATTGTCGCTATCGTGATGCTGGTTCGTGGTTTTGCCGATGCAGTGATGATGCGTAGCCAACAGGTTTTAGCCTCTTCAGGCACCAGTGACGGCTTTTTGCCACCACATCACTACGATCAGATTTTCACCGCTCACGGTGTAATCATGATTTTCTTTGTTGCCATGCCTTTTGTAATCGGCCTGATGAACTTTGTCATCCCGCTGCAACTGGGTGCGCGCGATGTGGCCTATCCATTTCTGAATAATCTGGGTTTCTGGTTTACTGCTGTAAGTGTGGTACTGGTTAACTTATCACTGGGCATCGGTGAATTTGCACAAACCGGCTGGTTGTCCTACCCGCCACTGTCTGGTCTGGAGTTCAGCCCGGGTGTAGGTGTTGATTACTGGATATGGAGTTTGCAGATATCAGGTATCGGGACAACGGTTAGTGCTGTTAACTTTATTGCTACTATCCTGAAAATGCGTGCCCCGGGCATGACTATGATGAAAATGCCTATTTTCTGCTGGGCATCTTTCTGTAGCAATATTCTGATTCTGACTTCCTTCCCTATCCTGACAGCCTCTGTTGCCATGCTGACATTAGACCGTTACCTCGGCACCCACTTCTTTACTAATGAACTGGGCGGTAACATGATGATGTACATCAACCTGATCTGGGCATGGGGTCATCCGGAAGTATATATTCTGATACTGCCAATCTTTGGTGTGTACTCAGAAGTTACAGCTACATTCTCACGCAAGACCATGTTTGGCTATACTTCAATGGTATGGGCAACTGTGTGTATCACCATATTGTCTTTCATCGTATGGTTGCACCACTTCTTTACCATGGGTTCAGGTGCCAATGTCAACGCATTCTTCGGTATCGCCACCATGATTATTTCTATCCCGACCGGGGTAAAAATCTTCAACTGGCTGTTTACCATGTATGAAGGTCGTATTTCCTTCCATGTGCCGATGCTGTGGACTGTAGGCTTTATTATTACATTCTCCGTAGGTGGTATGACCGGTGTACTGCTTGCTGTACCGGGTGCGGACTTTGTACTGCATGGCAGTCTGTTCTTAGTCGCTCACTTCCATAACACCATTATCGGTGGTGTAGTGTTTGGATTGTTTGCAGCACTTAACTACTGGTTCCCGAAAGCATTCGGCTTTAAGCTGGATGAAAAATGGGGCAAACGGGCTTTCTGGTGCTGGTTTATCGGCTTCTTTGTAGCCTTCATGCCTTTATATGCACTGGGCTTCATGGGTATGACCCGCCGCCTGAGTCAGCACATTGATCCGGCTTACCATAATTTGCTGTGCGTTGCTGCCAGTGGTGCTGCCATTATCGCTCTGGGTGTAGTATGCATGGTGATTCAGGTTGTGGTTTCCTGCCTGCATCGTAAGGAAAACCTTGATGTTACAGGTGATCCGTGGGATGGTCGTACTCTGGAATGGTCTACTTCTTCCCCTGTACCTTTCTATAATTTCGCTGTGCAGCCACAGGTTGAAAGCCGTGATGCATTCTGGGATGAAAAAGAAAAAGGTATTGCTTACAAGAAACCAGCCAAATATGAAGAAATTCATATGCCAAAAAATACTGCTGCCGGTCTGGTGATTGCAGTGTTCTCAATGATTTGCGGCTTTGCCCTGATCTGGCATATCTGGTGGATGGCTATCGTTGGCTTTGCCGGCATGATTATCAGCATTATTGTCAAGAGCTTTGACACGGATGTGGATTACTACGTGCCGGTTGCTGAAATTGAAGCTATTGAAAGCAAACGTTTTAATGAATTAACTAAAGCAGGACTGAAATAATGTCAACTGAAACCTTGATTCACGGTAGTGCGCATGAGCACGCTCACCACGACAACGGTTCACTGAAGGTATTCGGGTTCTGGATTTACCTGATGAGTGACTTGATTTTGTTCTCCTGTCTGTTTGCCACCTATATCGTGCTCCTGCCGGGCACAGCAGGTGGTCCAAGCGGCAAAGACATTTTCGAGCTGCCTTTTGTGCTGGTAGAAACTTTTGCTCTTTTATTGAGTTCCATTACTTACGGCTTTGCTGTGCTGGCAATGAATCGCAATAATCAGAGTCAGGTTTTATTATGGCTGGTGATTACTTTTGTATTCGGTGCATGCTTCATCGGGATGGAGCTGTATGAATTTCATCACCTGATTACAAGTGGTATGGGTCCTGACCGCAGTGGTTATCTTTCTGGCTTTTTTGCTCTGGTCGGCACCCACGGTCTGCACGTTACTGCCGGTTTAATCTGGATGGCTGTAATGATGATTCAGGTAGCTTCACGCGGTCTTACCAGTGTTAACCGCATGCGCATCAACTGCCTGAGCCTGTTCTGGCACTTTCTGGACATCGTGTGGATTTGCGTGTTCTCAATTGTATATCTGATGGGGGTAGCGTTATGAGTCAGTCAAACCATCAAGACCATATCCCACAACATGGCAGTGCTAAAAACTACATTATCGGGTTTATCCTGTCTGTAGTTTTAACTCTGATTCCATTTATGATGGTAATGAATCAGTCTGCTGACAAACAAACTCTGTTTGCTGTGATTGTCATTACTGCCGTTTTGCAGCTTATTGTTCAGCTGGTTTGTTTTTTACATCTGGGCAGTAACCCTGAAGAACGCTGGAATCTGATTTCATTTATCTTCACTGCTATTGTGATTGTATTGCTAGTAGGTCTTTCCATCTGGATTATGTGGAGCCTCAACGCAAACATGGTGTTAGGTTAAAGGCAGTTCATGATTAAGCCATACCTGCAAGTAACAAAACCAGGTATTATCGTCGGCAACCTGATTTCGGTTGTCGGCGGGTTTTTGCTGGCGTCAAAAGGCAGCATAAACGGCTACCTGCTAATCCTTACTCTGCTGGGCGTGTCTTTGGTAGTAGCTTCCGGCTGTGCGTTTAATAACCTGATTGACCGTGATATTGATCCGAAAATGGAGCGTACTAAGAATCGTGTGCTTGTGCGGGGCTTAGCTTCTGCCCGTGTAACATTTGCACTGGCCACGATACTGGGTATTGCCGGATTTGTTGTGCTTTATTTTGGCGCAAATCCCTTAGCCATGTGGTTATCTGTAATGGGTTTTGTGGTTTATGTAGGGATTTACAGTCTCTATATGAAACGGCATTCTGTTTACGGAACTTTAATTGGCAGTCTGTCGGGTGCTGCACCACCAGTAATCGGTTATTGCGCTGTAAGCAATAATTTTGATGCTGGTGCACTTATTCTGCTGGCGATTTTCAGTCTCTGGCAGATGCCGCATTCCTATGCAATCGCGATTTACCGCTTTAAGGATTATCAGGCGGCTAATATTCCGGTTTTACCGGTAGTAAAAGGCATTGCTGTAGCAAAACACCATATCACGTTTTATATTATTGCCTTTATGTTTGCAACATTGATGCTGTCAATAGGCGGCTACGCCGGCTACAAATATCTGGTCGTTGCTGCGGCTGTCAGCGTGTGGTGGCTGTGTATGGCATTATCTGGCTATAAAGCACAGAATAATGATCGTATATGGGCGCGCAAACTGTTTGTGTTTTCGATTATTGCTATCACTACCTTAAGCATAATGATGTCGGTAGATTTTATGACTCCGGCCTCACAAACTGTATTAAGCTTTGCTGGCTGATACCGTGACATAAATATATTACAATACGCAAACCAACCCAACCTGCCTTTGTTTCTTTTACAATAGGCAGGTTTTTCTTTTAAGCAGTATTAAACATGAATTCCAAGAACAACAGTGATACACACATGAATCTTGCCGAAAGGCGTGCAACTTGGGGATTAGGAGCAGTTTTTTCGCTGCGCATGCTGGGCATGTTTATGGTTCTTCCTGTTCTGACTACTTATGGTATGAAATTAGAGGGAGCAAGTGAAAGCCTGATCGGACTGGCAATCGGAATTTATGGTCTGATGCAGGCTATATTGCAAATTCCTTTTGGTTTGTGGTCTGACCGTTTCGGGCGTAAACCTTTAATCGTAGGCGGCTTACTGATTTTCACTCTGGGCAGCATTATTGCTGCCTTAACATCCTCTATTTGGGGAGTCATATTAGGACGTGCATTACAAGGTAGTGGTGCTATCGCAGCAGCTGTAATGGCATTATTATCTGACCTGACGCGCGAACAAAACCGCACCAAAGCCATGGCTTTTATTGGTATTAGTTTTGGTATCACTTTTGCAATTGCCATGGTCTGCGGCCCTATCATTACACATGCAATAGGTTTACACGGATTATTCTGGGTTATTGCGATACTGGCACTGGCTGCTATCGGCCTGACATTGTTTTTTGTACCCGACAGTACTGTTCATGTACTTAACCGTGATTCAGGCATTGTACGCGGCAGTTTTGGTACTGTACTGCGCAACCCTGCTCTGTTTAAGCTGAACACCGGTATTTTCTGCATGCATTTTCTGCTTATGTCGACTTTTGTTGCACTGCCTATACAACTGGAACAGGCAGGATTTCCGGCAGCCAAACATTGGCAGATTTATTTATACACGATGCTGATTGCTTTCATAACTGTTCTGCCACCAATTATATACGCTGAAAGCAAACGGCAAATGAAGCAAGTGTTTATCTTATGTGTTGCCGGACTGTTGATTGCTGAAAGTGTATTATGGCTGGCTAATATTTCTTTCTGGCCGCTTGTCACAGGTGTTTTATTATTCTTTATTGCTTTTAATCTGATGGAAGCACTCTTACCTTCATGGGTAAGTAAAGAAGCACCGGCAGGTTATAAAGGCACTGCAATGGGCATCTATGCAACCGGACAGTTTCTGGGCGTAGCCTGCGGAGGAACAATTGGAGGCTGGCTAGCTGCACAAACCGGTGCACATAGTGTTTTTATCTTCGGCACAGGATTAATTTTTATCTGGCTTCTGCTGAGCCTGACAATGCACGAACCACCCTATTTGGCCAGTCTGCGCATTATCCTGAAACAGGGTCGTGTTTTACCTGACAATGCCCGACAACAATTACTTGAACAGGCTGGTGTACATCAGGTACTAATTATTCCTGAAGAACACAATATATATATCAAAATAGACAGCAAAATTACTAACCGTGAACAACTGGAAGTATTTATCGATACTATAAGTAATTAAACCAAAACAGGCGCAAACCAATATTAGATAATTATTGATTTACGCCTGTTTCAGAAAATATCATTTTCAGGATACTGGATTATTTTTAAAAACTAATAAAAAATTATATTTTTCTATTGGTATCAATGTCAGTTTTCAGACTTATCCGAATGCTTGCATAATTTCATTGGCCAGTAAGAGCTGACTGTCAACAACTTTAGTTGCCCCTGCCTGAATAAACAACTGTTTGTCCTGTTCATATCTGCTGAATGTGACTATGTGCAGTTGCGGATTAAGCGCGATAGCAGCCTTTATAATTGATATCACTTCAGTTTTATTCTGAATAGTTATAATCAGATTTTTAGCCTGAGCGACAAATACAGCGTCCAGCATCCCATCTGATAATGCATGCCCATAGGCAACGGGTATCTGACGTGCACGCAACTCTGTAACAACTTCTAAACGATTTTCCTGTACATAGACTGTTTCATTACGTGCATGTAAATGCCTGATTATTTCTTGTCCGACCGGGCCTGCACCCACCAACACCGTATGATCGCTCACCGCAGGAGCAATAGCCATATCTTCATCTACAAAATAGATTGAAACCGGCTTAATCGGTGCTGCTACTTTGGCATGAGGTTTATCTGATAATCGATTACTCTCGGACACAATGGTTGTAGCAGAAGTTTTTTGCTGTGACTGTTTTTCCAGATAGCGGTTGAGCCAGACAAATAAAAACGGGTTACAGATTATGGATATTAGTGCGCTACCCAGAATCAGATCACTGGCTAATTGCGGCAAAATATTGTATACCGCGCCCAGACTGGCAATCATGAAAGAAAACTCACCGATCTGAGCCAGCGCAACAGCAATTGTTAGTGCAGTTTGAGGCGGATAGCCGAATACACGCACAATCAAAAATGCTCCCGCACTTTTACCTATTACCACCACCAATAAAGTGGCTAATAGTAATAATGGATTACGGACAATAATACTAGGATCAAACAGCATACCCACTGAAACAAAAAACAGTACAGTAAAAAAATCACGTAAACCGCCGGATGCTTCTTCAGCAGTGTGATTCATACTGGTTTCGCTGATGATGGCTCCGGCAAAAAAAGCACCCAGAGCAAACGACACACCGAAGAAATAATTGGCCAGTATGGCACAGCCTAAAGCAATAGCAATGACAGCCAGACGAAACAACTCAGGACTTCCAGTGCTCACTACACGCTGTAAAGACCATGGAATTATTCTGCGACCAAGAAAAAGCATAACCAGTATAAATGCAATGATTTGCACTCCGGTTTTACCCAGCAAATAAAGCAAATTTGTACTGGAAACAGCACCCTCTCCTGATAAAACCGGCGCCAGAGCCGGAATCATCACCAGCACAAACACCATAGCAATATCTTCAACAATCAGCCAGCCGGTTGCAATTCTCCCCTGCGTAGAATCCCCCAAATGCCAGCGCTGTAAAGCCGCTATTAAGACAACAGTTGAAGCACAAGATAGAGCTAATCCAAAGACAATACCCGCACCTGTTGTCCAGCCGGCCAGATAGGCAAGGAACCAGCCAAGTAAGGTAGCTAAAACAATCTGGATAAGTGCACCCGGTATTGCTACCCGCTTAACCGCAAGTAAATCGCGAATGGAAAAATGCAGCCCCACCCCAAACATCAGCAAAATCACACCCAGCTCAGCCAACTGCTGTGATAAATGCATATCAGCAGTAAATCCTTTGGTATACGGTCCGACAATTATGCCGGCCAGCAAATAGCCGACCAGCGGGGGCATACGCAGCTTATGTGCGATATAACCGAGCACAAAGGCGAAAAATAAACCACCTACGATGGTTTCAACCAATGGAAATGAGTGATGCATTGCTTTCTCAGGGTAATAGTAAACAATAGTAAGCAATCTATACTAGCGGAAAAATATCAGCAAATAAAAGCTTTTATACGCTTTTAGGCTATAATTATCATATTTTATCGATAATTTTCATATCTTATATATAAGTACCCCCATTTATTAATTGCGTGACTAATACAGGCAGTGAGAAAAGCCGGATTTATTACTTGGTTCGGTTTACAGTACTGAACGTATTTACAGGCGATTTTTTATGACATAGTTAAAAATATTTAAATTCATGTCAGTTTTTACTTAATAACGTACGTTGATTTCATTATAATAATGGTTTAGGAAAGTATTTATTAATGACAATATACAGAACACCTTCAGTATTAGCTTATCCGGGTAAAAGTGCTTTATTTATTACGTTAGGGATACAGAATAATCAGGCAGCGATTAACAAGGTACTCGAATTTATTACTGGTTTTTCAGCGTTAGTACGCAGCATGCATGGCCGGTTTCATGATGAAAATTTTAATGCATTAATGGGGATTGGCTCGGAAGCCTGGGATAAACTGCGGCCGGGTAAACCAAAGCCTAAGGAACTAGTTCCTTTTACTGCTATTAAAGGCGAAAAACATACTGCCGTAGCGACAGCAGGCGATCTTTTCTTTCATATCCGTGCCGATCGTCAGGATATTTGTTATGAAATGGCCGCAATGATTGATGAATTACTGGCTGATGCGACTTATTCCATTGATGAAGTAAATGGTTTCCGTTATCTGGATGGTCGCGCTATCATCGGTTTTGTTGACGGTACCGAAAATCCGGAAGATGTATCCAAAGCAGAATATGCTCTGGTGGGTGATGAAGATCCGTTATTCCGCAACGGCAGTTATGCTTTTACTCAGAAATATCTGCATAACATGCAGGCATGGCGGCAACTATCAGTAGAAGAACAGGAAAAAGTCATTGGCCGGCGTCGTTTTAATGACATTGAGCTTTCTGATGAAGAAAAGCCGAAATCTGCACATAGTAACGTGAGTAAGGCTTATGATGCACAAGGCAACGAACTGAAAATTATTCGTGCCAATGTAGCATTTGCTCATCCGTCAAAAAATGAGTACGGTACGTTTTTTATCGGTTATGCACGTTCATTTGCAGTAACACGCCAAATGCTGCAGCATATGTTTACCGGAAATGCCGAAGGTCACGTAGACCGTCTGCTGGATTTCAGCACACCGGTAAGCGGCAGTCTCTATTTTATTCCAGCACCTGATTTACTGGATGAATTTGATTCGTAAGTTATTATTGCAAGTTTTGATTCAAGGGGAACCTGCTACAAACTGCGACAGATTCGATTCATCAGCAACTTATTACAATACTTAAATAAAGGAAAACTGTTTGCATGGGTAGTGTACTTTTTTTACAGGCAATAACGGTTATTTTTTCACTGTCTATTGTCACCACATTATTAAATAAACGCTTATTTGACATGCCGCAGGCCATTGGCGTACCGATTGTTTCAGCCATTCTGGTATTTGCACTGCAATGGGGCATGAATTTATTCGGACGCAATCATTTTATCCATGTAGATATCATGGCGTTAAAGGCAGCCGTAAGTCATATTAATTTTTATGATTTTCTGGTAAACGGCGTAATCTGTTTTATTCTGACTTCCTCTGCACTTAAATTTAAGATCTCTGATTTAAAACGCTACTGGCGACAAATTCTGATTCTGGCTACCCTCGGTTTATTGTTATGTTCAGTGTTATTCGGCGGTCTGCTTTATGGATTTCAGTTTCTGGTTGGTGATCCTGTACCTTTACTGGTGCTGCTGTTACTGGGCTCTGCTCTGGGTGCAACGGACCCTATCGGTATTAAAGGTGTACTGAGCTCAGTACGTACTCCGCGCCATTTAATGGTTAAACTGGAAGGTGAATCATTATTCAATGATGCCATGTGTATCGTAGTATTCATGACTATTCTTACCCTGATTAATGGTCAGCACGTTTCACCTTTTGGTGTTGTTGAAAACTTCTTTTATGAAATTGCTGTTGCTGTTATTATCGGCTTCATTTTCGGGATTGGCGCATTGCGTCTGTTGCATGGCAAACATGAAAATGAATCACTGATTCTGACAACAGCTTTGCTGGCTTCCGGCTCTTATCTGGTGGCTTATTTTGCTCATGCGTCCGGCCCGATTGCCTGTGTAGTCGGTGGATTGATTGTAGGAAATAAATGGCAGGAAGTTTTACAGAAAAAAGAAATAGATGATGTTAATAATTTCTGGCACGCTGTAGAAGGTATCATTAATTCATTTCTGTTCACCTTAATCGGTCTGGAACTGTTTATCGTTGATATGAGCAAAACTCTGGTTATCGGCGGTATCGTAGCTTTCGTATTACTGCATCTGAGCCGCTTTGCCGGAAACATACTGGCATTTATGTTGTTCCCAAAAGTTTATAAGAAAAGCTATCATGGCAGCCTTACCATTTTGTCATGGGGCGGTGTACGCGGTGGTATCTCTCTCGCCCTGATACTGGCTGTAGCCAATATGCCGGCACTGGCTAAATACAGCGATATTCTGGTTGGCTATACATTTATCTGTGTATTGCTTTCCGGTGTGGTATGCGGCCTTGGCTTACCGGAAATACTCAATGCATTTTATTACAATCCGAATGAACCAAAAACCGGGTTCAGGGGCTGGTATCAGCGCCAGTGCCACCGTTTCAACCGCAGCGGAGTGATGTACACTATTGAGGATCGTTCTGACGGGTCAGAATACATTTCTGTCTATAATCCTGTTGCAGTAGCTACAGCAGCGGCTAATCCAAGTGAAGAAATTGCGCTGACTCCTGAAGAACTAAAACAGAAAGTAGATAAACTGGAAAACCCAGATAATTTCTAACCTGAAAAACTAAGGCCGGCATAATTATGCTGGCCTTTAAAATTAAAAACGTTTATGTCTACTTTTATTTATCCAATTGTGTTTCCACAAACCGCTTAACCGCAGCCGCATCATTATTCATCACGGTAACATGCTGTGGTAAATCTTCAAGTCCGTCTAGATTATCAGGGCGCGGTATGGTTACATCACTTTCAACTGCCTCATGAATGGTCTGTGCAAATTTAGCTGCCAGAGCAGTTTCCAGACACACAATGATTTCGCCGGCTTCGCGCAAGTGTCGCGCTACCTTTACGCCATCTGCTGTATGTGGATCAATCAATTCATTGTCTTCCCGATACACCTGAGCAATGGTTTGCAAACGATCAGCATGAGTACTTTTACCAGCAGCAAAACCATACTGATGCTGAATTTTATTCAGCATATGGCTTAAATCAAATCCATTACCTGCTGCAACCTGCTGCCAGAGTTTTTGCACATGAGAACCATCATGGTCAAGCAAATCATAAACAAAGCGTTCAAAATTAGAAGCCTTGGAAATATCCATAGACGGGCTTGAAGTAACAAATGTATGTGCCGCATCACGGGGGCGATAATGGCCGGTATTGAAAAATTCATTCAACACATCGTTTTCATTTGTAGCAACAATCAGGCGATGAATAGGCAGACCCATACTTCGGGCAATATGCCCTGCCAGCACATTACCAAAATTACCACTGGGTACACAGAATGAAACCTTCTGTTCATTAGTACTGGTAGCCGCAAAATAGCCCTTAAAGTAATATACCACCTGCGCAACAATACGCCCCCAGTTAATAGAATTAACTGTACTTAAATGATAGTGTGCCTTAAAAGCATGATCATTCTGCAGCGCTTTTACAATATCCTGGCAATCATCGAACATGCCTTTAACAGCAATATTAAAAATGTTACCGTCTTTCAGACTATACATCTGAGCACGCTGGAAATCACTCATTTTTCCATATGGCGACAACATAAATACATTTACCCGTTTTTTGCCACGCAGAGCATACTCAGCAGCAGAACCGGTATCGCCACTGGTGGCGCCGATAATATTCAGGAAGCGGTTTTCACGTTCCAGCACATACTCAAACAAATTACCCAATAATTGCATGGCCATATCTTTAAATGCCAGCGTCGGACCATTTGAAAGTCCTTCAATCAGAATACCATCATGCAAAGTTCTGACCGGAGTGATTTCGTTACTTCCGAATATTTCTTTTGTATATGTCTTACTGACTATCTTCTGTAAATCTGCTTTGGGAATATCAGTAGCAAACAGACTGATAATCTGCATAGCCAGTTCAGCATAACTTAATGACCGCCACTCATGAAGAGTAAATGTATCAATATGCGGATAGGTTTGTGGTAATAATAAACCACCGTCATCTGCAAGGCCCGCCATTAATGCCTGACTAAAATTTTTTGGTGCTGTCTGCCCCCTGGTACTAATATATTTCATTGTTTCTCCTGTATGATTATTCAATCATCTTTGAGCTATAGTTAATAACGCTGTAAGCTTTGTCTGCATACTGTGGCAAAAGATGCAGAAAATTTACTTACCTTTTGCTGGCGGTTCTGCGAATTGATCATTTGTACAATTTCTTTAACATGCAGTTTGCGACTAGCATGCACAGCAATACAGTTACAATATTGCTTGCTTACATCAGGTACGTCAATTGATTCTGTTACTTGTTTGCTTACTGGCTGGCTAATCTGACGCTGACATTCCTGATTAATCATATATTCTGCAATACCAGATACAAGTCTCACTTTAGACTTTTTTTCATAGGTCATAAAAGCACCTATGGCAACCAAAATAAATACCAGTAAAAATAATATTTTATTCATAAATTTTATTCAGTTTAATCAAATTAGAGTCTAAAACACAATTTTTCTCTTTAATATTATATATATATTTTTTTGCATTATACCCATAATCCGATGGTTACCAGCCCTGCAAAGTTTTCATAATCAGGTACAATATATTACACGAATTATCGTGTACTGAATGACACGTTATGGATTTATTTAATCAGAAACCTTTACCACCACTGGCAGAACAGTTACGCCCGAAAAATCTGAACGAAGTAATCGGGCAGCAACACCTGATTGGTGCAGGTAAACCTCTGCGTGTTGCTGTAGAAACCGGACATCTGCATTCCATGCTGTTATGGGGTCCTCCCGGCGTGGGTAAAACCACTCTGGCACGGATTCTGGCACAAAGCTTTAATGCTCTGTTTATTCCTTTATCAGCGGTTTTTTCCGGAGTAAAAGAAATCCGTACTGCGGTTGAAAAAGCTCAGTTGGCTTTACAACAGGGACAACGCACCATACTTTTTGTCGATGAAGTACATCGCTTTAATAAATCACAGCAGGATGCATTTTTACCTTATGTCGAAAACGGCTTATTTACTTTTATAGGCGCTACAACAGAAAATCCTTCTTTTGAGGTTAATCCGGCACTGCTAAGCCGATCACAGGTGTATACCCTGCACTCACTCAGCATTGAAGAACTGAAACAATTGCAAAATAAAGTTTTCAGCCTGCCTGAGTTTCACTCATTCAGTATCAGCTCGGATGCACAGACATTAATCCTTAACAGCGCTGATGGTGATGGCCGGCGTTTTCTGAATTTACTGGAACAACTGATTCATACCGCACAAGCACAGCAGCAAACTGAAATTAGCGCAGAGTTAACTGCCGGCAGTCTTGGCACGCAATTACGCCGTTTTGATAAAGGCGGCGACAGCTTCTACGAACAAATTTCTGCACTGCATAAATCAGTACGCGGATCTCATCCAAATGCCGCTCTGTACTGGTTTACCCGGATGCTGGATGGTGGTGCTGATCCCCGCTATCTGGCAAGACGTATAATCCGTATGGCATGGGAAGATATTGGTCTGGCTGATCCAAGAGCGATGCAAATAGCCAATGATGCAGCGCAGACTTTTGAACGACTCGGCAGCCCTGAAGGGGAACTGGCTCTGGCGCAGGCAGTACTGTATCTGGCGTGTGCGGCAAAAAGCAATGCCGGTTATGTTGCGTATAACGAAGCCTGTGCTTTTGTCAAAAAACACCCGTCCAATGAAGTACCGGTTCATTTACGCAATGCACCGACTAAGTTAATGAAAGAGCTGGGCTACGGGCGTGAATACCGCTATGCCCATGATGAACCTAATGCCTATGCGGCCGGAGAAACCTATATGCCTGAAGGGATGGATGAACCGGCATTCTATCAGCCGGTAGCTCGCGGGCTGGAAATTAAAATCGCCGAAAAACTGGCGTTCTTACATAATCTTGATGAAGAGGCCGGACAGAATGAAATCAAATGAACATTCATTATGTACGATTAGTACTCAGCCATTTGGTTTGGTAGACGGTGAAAGTGCCACATTGTGGACACTGACAAACAGTCAGGGGATGCAGGTATCTGTTATGGATTTCGGTGCCATAGTTACCTCGATCATCATGCCTGACAGAGGTTGCAATCCTGTGCAATGTGTTCTGGGTTTCAATAATGCTGAGGATTATACCAGCACCAGTTATCGTACCAACAATCCCCATCTGGGCGCTGTAATCGGACGGCATGCCGGACGCATCAGCTTTGCCCATGCACCGCTCAACCATGAACTGCTCCACCTGACTGCTAATCAGGGAGAACATCATATGCATGGCGGATATACTGGTTTTGATCAGAAGTGGTGGAAAGTATGTGCTACCCACAATGATGAACATTGCGCTTCGGTTACCATGCAGCTTTTTAGTGCCGATGGTGAGGAAGGCTATCCGGGTAACCTGAATGTACAGGTATGCTATACCCTGACAGTAAATAACGAACTGAATATTGATTTCAGCGCTGAATCAGATCGTGATACTTTAATTAATCTGACTCAGCATAGTTATTTTAATCTGGCTCTGAGAGAAAGCACGATCAGCGAACATCAATTATGGCTGTTACCACAAGAAGTCATCGTGACTGATAAAGAAATGATACCAACTGGTGATATTCATAAAGCACCGGCAACGCTTGATTTCCATTCAGCACGTCCCATAGGCAGCAGCATTATTGATACGGCCTATGTATTACCTCCAAATTCAACAAACAACATTGTTGCGCGCTTAAGTGCTCCGGATACCGGTTTGTCCATGGCGGTAAAAACAGATGCGCCTGTAATGGTGGTCTATAATGCCCAAAATCTGCCTGAGCAGCAGATACCGGCACGTAAATCACTTCTGCCATTTGCAGCAATTTGTTTTGAACCGCAAGGCTATACAGATGCTCCGAATCACCATGCATTTCCGAATAATATTCTGCATGCCGGTACAAAGTTTAAACAGCATATAGCTTATATATTCAGCCGTGATCCCATTCAGCCAGTTATAAACTAACTGCAACCGGATTAATTGCCTGTAGTTTTATCCGGCTATGTCTGAACCTTAATAATACCGGATTGCTAAACAGAGTAATATACTGTTACCGGCAGCCTTACTGGTTATTTGAACATGATAAAATAAGCATGTCTTTTACCCAATCAATAAGCCAATCATGAAATGGAATGATATTCATGCCATAGCATTCGATCTGGATGGTACCCTGGTCGATTCAATCGCCGATTTATGTGCTGCTGCCAATCATATGCGCGCGGAACTAGGACTGTCACCACTGCCAGAATCTGAACTGACTACCTATGTAGGTGACGGTTTATCCAGCCTTGTACACCGGGCTCTCAGTGGTGATCGGGACGGTCTGGTGGATGAAACAATCTGGACACAGGGATTTACTGCTTTTATTTCCTATTACCGTACTCATTTGAGTGTTCACACCCGCCCCTATCCTGAAGTAGAAACCGCACTGGCATTATTCCGTGCCCGTGGTTTGCCTTTAGCAGTAATCACAAATAAAAATGAAATTCTGGCAGTGGAATTATTATGTGAGCTTGGATTGGCTGATTCATTCAGTTTGGTTGTGGGTGGTGATACACTGGCTGAAAAAAAACCTTCTCCTATGCCTTTATTGCACACAGCAGAAGTATTAGGCGTACCTATCGGAAATTTACTGATGGTTGGTGACTCTGCTAATGATATTCTGGCAGCTAAAGCAGCCGGAGCTTTAAGCTGTGGCGTCACATGGGGTTATGCAGATATGGCACAGCTGGCAAAAAACACACAGACTAAACCGGACATTATTGTTGATCATCTGCCTCAGATTGATGATGGCATACGTCATCATGCTAACAGCGAAATCCGCGCATGAAGCAAAAAACCAGTTTACGTGCCCGTGCTATTGCCCTACTGGCACGGCGGGAAATCAGCAGAGCTGAGCTGGCACGTAAACTGCATCCTTATGCAGATGAAAACGACAATCTTGAAGCATTACTGGATGAACTGGCACAAAAGCACTGGCAATCAGATGAGCGATATACGGAAACTTATATCAATAGTAAAAGCCGGCTGCATGGTAATCTGCGTTTAGAGCAAAGCTTGAAGCAAAAAGGTGTGGATGCAGCTCTGATTGCAGATTATTTACCGGACAGAGAACAACAGATAAATAATGCTATAGCTGTTTTGCAAAAAAAATATCGTCAGCCTCCCGCTGACTTAAAAGAAAAACATAAATGTATGCATTTTCTTGCTTACCGCGGTTTTAGTATGGATATTATTCACTCAGCTATCCGGCAGGCGTGGGCTGATACTTCGCTGCCTGACGAAGATGAATACTGATTATAATGCCAGGTACTGACTGCACATCCTAAAATACAAAATTTCGTCTATATACATACAAAATCAATACCTGTACATTTAATTCAGCAAAGCATTATTCAATAAAAAAGCCCGGACTCATAACCGGGCTTTTTGGGTATGTCAAATTAATTAATGTAAACTGACATCTTCACGTTTCACATGGTCGTTACTTGTACCTGTAGGCTTTCCCGACCAGTAGCTGGCGAGAAACGAACCGGAAATATTATGCCATAATGAAAATATTGCGCCCGGTAAAGCAGCCATCGAACCAAAAAAGTTAGATCCCAATACTGCTGCCAGACCAGAATTCTGCATCCCTACTTCCAGAGCCAGTGTGCGACAGATGGATTTATCAAAACCAAACAACCGTCCCCCCCAGTAACCGCCAATCAGCCCTAAAGCATTATGCAAAATCACACCAATAACAACAATTACCGTCTTTATTCCGATTTTATCGCTGCTTAATGACACCACAGTTGATAGCACAATAATAATCATACACATCGTTATCAGTGGCAGTGAAGGTATAATTTTTTTTACCAGTTTCGGCGCAAAATAATTAATGCTTACCCCTATAGCAATAGGTAAGGCAACAATCAGCAAAATTTCCCTGAGCATATTTACGACAGGTACTTCAATTGATGCTGCTATATAAAGTTTTGCCAATAGTGGTGTAGCAAAAATGCCCACTACAGTAGACAAGGCACTGATTGTGACAGACAGTGCAACATCACCTTTGGATAAAAACACCATCACATTCGAAGCAGTACCACTGGCCACACACCCTACCAGCACCATTCCTGCCTGCAATTCTGGCGACATGTTCAGCAATCTGGCAATCAGCCATGCGGCCAGTGGCATAATCAGATAATGCAGACCAATACCTGCCGCAATAGGCGCCGGCCGCTTCAATACCCGGGTAAAATCCTCAATTCTCAGCGTCATGCCCATGGATAGCATCACCAGCATCAACATTTCAGAAATATAAGATTTCAGAGGAATAAAAACGGCAGGATTATAATAGGCAAAGATAGAACATAAGGCTGCCCACAATGGGAACAGCCTCGTGATAATAGCAATCATGAGAATCGTCTCATGCAATGACAAAAATCAGCTTAAGCAGCCATAGCCTTGATTTTGGCAGCCAGACGGCTTTTATGACGTGCAGCTTTATTTTTATGGAAAACACCTTTATCAGCAATGCGATCAATCACTTTAACGCTCTCGCTGTAGGTAACCTGAGCAGCTGCTTTGTCACCAGCTTCAACGGCTTTCAATACTTTTTTAACCGCAGTGCGAAAAGCGGTACGCAAGCTAGCGTTATGGGCACGTTGTTTCAGTGCCTGACGGGCGCGCTTACGAGATTGTGCACTATTGGCCATCAATATCTCCTAACATACATATACAAATCATGAAACGCAGAATTTTAATGACTTCACAGCATAAATGCAAGTACTGGTGTTGTTTTTTTCAGCAGGCAACATATAAAAACAAGAAGCCAAGATTATCTGTCCTGCTGTGTTTTTTCATCCTTGATTATGCTATTTTCCGGCAATTTGCGGAAATAATCACTTCTCCAGTACGCCTGAGTTCCTTCCCGAATCAATACCAGACATATAGCAGCCAGTGGTAACGCCAGCAGCATACCGACAAAACCAAGTAACTGCCCGAATGCCATCAATGAGAAAATAACCCAGAACGGAGACAGACCAATTCTGTCACCCACAATTTTCGGAGTGACAAAGAAGCTTTCCAGAAACTGACCAATGGCAAATACACCCCAGACAAGTAATAGTCCTGTCCAGCCATCAAACTGCAATAATGCTGCCAGCGTGGCCAGCAGCAGACCGGTAAAAGCACCCAGATAAGGCACAAACACCAGCAAACCGGCAACCATACCTATGGCAAATCCGGATTCCAGCCCTACCAATGCCAGCCCCAGACCATAAACCATGCCCATAATTACCATTACCAGCAATTCGCCGCGAAGGAATTCGCCCAATACCGTATCCATATTGGTAGCGATACGATTATAAGTAGGTAAGGCACGGCGCGGAATCAGATGACGGATACCGGAGGTCCAGCGATTCCAGTCCAGCAGAAAATAATATAAAAGAAAAGGCAGTAACAGCAGATTGGTCACCCACTCTATCATACCACTGCTATGCTGCCATACTACAGGTAAAACTTTTGAAGCGGCATCTTTAATGCTGGCATTATGAGTTTGAATCCATTGTGCTACATACTTGGACATATAATCCGCATCCCAGCGGATACGGATATGAAATGTCTGATTAAGCCATGGAACAAGACTGTGATGCACCCAGTCGAGAAAAGCCGGCAGTTTCTCATAAATACTATCCAGCAAATTAATCAGCATCGGTATCACAATCAGCAGCAAAATCACAATAACACTCAGCCCCAGAAACATCACCAACATTGCTGCTAGCGAGCGGGAAATCTTAAGACTATGCAGTTTTACTACCAGCGGATTTAAAATATAGGCCAGTACTCCGGCTGCGGCAAAAGGCATTAAAATCGGTTTTAGTCCTATAAACAGACTGATGGTTGCCAGCAGCACCAACCCACCTATAATCCAGGGTGCAATACCAGAAGAGGTTTTGCTGTTCATATTCATTCAATTGTACTCATACTGATTAATAAAATATAAGCTCACAGCAATACACGGATAGTGATTTATCAGCATATTTATTTTGATAATAACCGAATAAGCACTGTACTGGAATGTCTAAATGTAATTTACGTATCAGATACTGATATTTTTTTGCAAATATTATTCAACTCAGACCAGCTGATTTAATCAATTATTTCCGAATTTACCTTTTTTCATCCAATAAAAAAGCTATCCGGGATAACCGGACAGCCTGTAACATAAGAATTTTAGTTCTTACTTTTTACGCTGTGGCGGCAGGTCAGTACACGTACCCATAGCGACTTCAGCTGCCATACCTATTGATTCACCCAGCGTCGGATGAGGATGGATGGTGCGACCGATATCATCTGCATCACAACCCATTTCAATAGCCAGACAAATTTCACCAATCATATCGCCGGCACTCGGACCAACAATTGCACCGCCGATTATCAGCCCACTGTCAGCATCAAAAATCAGCTTAGTAGCACCCTCACTGCAACCATTGGCTACGGCACGGCCGGAAGCAGCCCAGGGGAATACGGATTTAGTGATTTTCACCCCATCTTTTTTCGCCTGATCTTCTGTCATGCCTACCCATGCAACTTCCGGATTGGTATAAGCCACCCCTGGGATAACACGTGCATCAAAATACGCCTGATGACCGGCACAATTTTCAGCAGCCACATGTGCTTCATGTACAGCTTTATGCGCCAGCATCGGCTGACCTACAATATCACCTATGGCAAAAATATGCGGTACATTAGTACGCATCTGCTTATCTACATTAATAAACCCGCGATCTGTAACGGCCACTCCGGCGTTTTCTGCGCCTATCAGCTTGCCATTAGGTGCACGACCGGCTGCAACCAGAACCAAATCATAGCGTTGCGGCTGTGTCGGAGCTTTAGCACCTTCAAATGTCACGTAAATACCATCTTCTTTAGCTTCAACAGCTGTGGTTTTGGTATTCAGCATAATATTATCAAAACGATGTTCGTTTTTCTTCTGCCAGATTCTGACCATATCGCGGTCAGCACCCTGCATCAGACCATCCATCATTTCTACCACATCCAGACGTGCGCCCAGTGTGCTATACACTGTACCCATTTCCAGACCAATAATACCGCCGCCGATTATCAGCATTTTTTCCGGCACAAATTTCAGTGCCAGAGCGCCTGTTGAATCAACAATGCGCGGATCTTCAGGAATAAACGGTAAATTAACTACGCGGCTACCGGCAGCAATAATGGTATTTTTAAAAGCCAGTGTTTTGGTTTCACCGGTTTCAACACGTCCTTCACCTGAAGTCAGTTTGACTTCAATATGATGCGGATCGATATAACGACCATTACCGCGAATAATATCAACTTTACGGGTTTTAGCCATGCCGGCCAGACCGCCGGTCATTCTCGCTACTACTTTTTCCTTGTAGCTGCGCAACTGGTCGATATCAATTTTTGGTGCCGGATACTCAATGCCATTGGCTTTCAGTTCTTTAACTTCATCGATTACAGCTGCATTATGCAGTAAAGCTTTAGATGGAATGCAACCAACATTCAGACAAACACCACCCAAAGTTGCATAACGTTCCACGATGGCAACTTTCAGGCCTTCATCAGCTGCGGCAAAAGCCGCAGAATATCCGCCCGGACCACCGCCAAGTACAACAACATCGTACTCAGTATCACTGCTGCCGGAGTAATTAACTGCCTGAGGTGCTGCTACCGGTGCACTTTCAGCCGCAGGAGCACTTGCTGCCGGTTTAGCAGCAGCTTCTACTACTGCAATCACACCACCTTCAGAAATTTTATCACCAACTTTAACTTTAACCTCTTTCACCACACCGGCTGTTTCTGCCGGTACATCCATCGTGGCTTTATCTGTTTCCAGCGTAATTAGTGTGTCATCTACCGCAACGGTATCGCCCGGTTTGATTTCTACCGCAATAATATCGACATCTTTATAATTGCCGATATCCGGTACTTTCAATTCAATTAAGCTCATGGTCTTACCTTTTGCCTGACTGTTGCATCAGATACAACAGTAATTGCCTGTATTTCATGTATACAGGCTGCCAGAAACCAATCTGTTTTCAGGCAGCCTGTTATTTAAAAACTTACAGAGATACGCGGCGGAAATCAGCCAGCAGCTGGCTGATAAATACCAGAAAACGCATACCGGCTGCACCATCAATCACACGGTGGTCAAAAGACAGGGACAGCGGGCATTGTAAGCGCGGCTCAAATTCCTTACCATTCCAGGTCGGCTTGATCTGTGATTTACAAACGCCCAGAATAGCTACTTCTGGTGCATTAACAATAGGCGTAAAGCCTGTACCGCCAATTCCGCCTAAAGAAGAAATAGTGAAAGAAGCGCCTTGCATTTCCTGAGGTTTCAGCTTGCCTTCACGGGCACGCTTACTCATATCAGCCAGTTCCTGCGTGATTTCTTTCAGACCTTTCTGGTCAGCGTTTTTAATAACCGGCACAACCAGACCATTCGGCGTATCAGCGGCAAAACCGATATGAATGTATTTCTTCAGAATTAGGTTATCACCATCAAGCGAAGAATTAAATTCAGGGAATTCCTGTAATGCTTTCACGCAGGCGAGAATAATGAAGGCCAGCGGAGATACTTTAATACCTGCACGCTCCCATTCTTTATTCAGCTGTTTACGGAAAGCTTCCAGATCCGTCATGTCTGCATCTTCATGCAAAGTAACATGAGGAATCATTACCCAGTTACGAGCCAGATTCTGACCGGAGATTTTCTTGATGCGCGACAGTTCTTTAACCTCAATTTCACCAAATTTGCTGAAATCTACTTTAGGCCATGGTAATAAATCCAGCCCGCCTCCGAGAGAAGCACCGCTACCACCCTGCTCAACCTTCTGCATAACCGATTTAACAAATTCACGCAGATCAATAGGGGTAATGCGTCCTTTACGCCCACTACCACTTACACGTCCTAAATCAACGCCAAGTTCACGAGCCAGTTTGCGTACAGACGGGCTGGCATGGGCTTTTTCAAAACTTTTCTCATCAATATCAGAGCTGCCAAAAGCCTGAGGTACATGGCTTTTGATTTCGGCACGTAATTCATTATTTTCAGCAGATGGTGTGGCAGCAACCTGTTTTTTGATTTCAGAAGCTTCTTTTTGTTCCGGCGTTAACGGTGCGGCAGTAGAACTTGCCGGAGCAACAGCCACTTCAATCAGAGCACTTCCTTCTGATACTTTATCGCCAACTTTTACATGTACAGCCGTTACTTTACCAGCAACAGTAGACGGTACATCCATCGTCGCTTTATCAGTTTCCAGGGTAACCAGTGTCTGATCAACAGCTACATCATCACCGACCTTAATATCTACTTCAATTACATCAACATTCGAGAAATTACCGATGTCCGGTACTTTCACAGCAACAGACTGAGCAGCTGTACCGGCTGCTTCGGTAGTTGTTGCCTTAACCGGAGCTTCAGTAGTGGTACCAGCAGATGAAGATGCACTTGCGGCAGCAGAAGTTTCTACTTTCACAATCACATTACCTTCAGATACTTTATCACCTACTTTAACCAGGACTTCTTTCACCACACCAGCCTTATCAGCAGGAACGTCCATAGTGGCTTTATCTGTTTCAAGCGTAATCAGGGTATCGTCTACCGCAATGCTATCGCCAACTTTGACCGCCACGTCAATAACATCGACACCAGTATAATTACCGATATCAGGCACTTTTATTTCTACAATCTGACTCATCATTATGTCCTTTGATGACAGCAGGCTTAAGCCTGCGTCCGACAATCATTAGCTTGCACAGCCAGCAAAACCTGCCTGAAATCCGAATGAACTTCAGGCATTGGGTTTATTAACGTGCCCAGCTCGGTTCTACATCAGCCTTGATACCATATTTATTGATGGCATCCTGTACCACCTGTTTACTGATCTTGCCTTCATCAGCCAGACCATTCAGAGCAGCTACAGCCACGTGGTAACGGTTGATTTCAAAGAACTCACGTAAATTGTCACGGGAATCACTGCGACCAAAGCCATCTGTACCCAGAACTGTGAACACATCCTGTGGTACATAAGCACGAATACGGTCAGCAAAGTGACGTACATAATCGGTTGAAGCCACAATCGGACCTTCATGACCAGACAGTAATTGAGTCACATAAGGTACTTTCTGGGTATCGGTCGGATGCAGACGGTTGTAGCGTTCGATATCAATACCATTGCGGTACAGTTCGTTAAATGAAGTCACACTCCAGATATTGGCATCAACATCGAAATCTTGTTTCAGCAGTTCTGCTGCAGCAATCACTTCCTGCAAAATAACACCGGAACCCATTAACTGCACTTTCAGTTTACCGCTGCCACCTTCCTGCAACAGATACATACCTTTCAGAATCTGCTGTTCGATTCCTTCACGCTGCGGCATAGCCGGATGTTTATAGTTCTGGTTCATCAAAGTGATGTAATAGAACACATCTTCACGGTCTACATACATGCGCTGCATACCATGCTGAATAATGACAGCAACTTCATAAGAGAAGGATGGATCATAGGAAATGCAGTTCGGAATCAGCTCAGCCTGAATATGGCTATGACCATCCTGATGCTGCAAGCCTTCACCGTTCAGAGTTGTACGGCCGGAAGTACCACCCAGCATAAAGCCACGGGCACGCTGATCACCGGCAGCCCAGGCCAGATCGCCGATACGCTGGAAACCAAACATTGAATAATAAATATAGAATGGGATTAGCGGGCAATCATTATTGGAATAGCTTGTTGCAGCAGCAATCCATGAGCTCATTGCACCCGGCTCATTAATACCTTCCTGGAAAATCTGACCATTTTTAGATTCTTTATAGAACATCAGCTGGTCGTGATCCTGCGGGGTGTAAATCTGACCTTTTGGATTCCAGATAGCATACTGACGGAACAGACCTTCCATACCGAATGTACGGCTTTCATCCGGCACAATCGGCACAATCCGCTTGCCGATATTTTTATCTTTAAGCAGTGTACTCAGAATACGTACAAAGGCCATTGTTGTAGAGAACTCACGGTCACCGCTATCCTGCAACTGAGCTTCAAATTCACTTAATGGCGGAATTGGTAACTGCTCAGAATCAGGATGACGGTAAGGCAGGAAGCCACCCAGCTGAGCACGGCGCTCTTTCATGTATTTCATTTCTTCGCTGTCTTCAGGCAGTCGGAAGAATGGCAGAGTATGCTCCATCTCTTCATCAGTTACCGGAATCTGGAAACGATCACGGAACTGTTTCAAAGATTTCATATCCATTTTCTTAGCCTGGTGAGCAGTATTCTGTGCCTCACCAGAAGCACCCATACCATAACCTTTAATGGTTTTAGCCAGAATTACAGTCGGACGGCCATCCGGATTATTAACTGCTTCATAGTAAGCGGCATACACCTTATGCGGATCGTGACCACCACGGTTCAGTGACCAGATTTCATCGTCTGACATATTAGCCACCATGGCTTTCAGTTCAGGCGTATTGAAGAAGTGTTCGCGCACATATGCGCCATTCTGTGATTTATACATCTGATAATCACCGTCAACACATTCTTCCATGCGTTTTTTCAGCAGATTATCTTTATCCTGAGCCAGCAGTGCATCCCACTTACTGCCCCAGATTACTTTCAGTACATTCCAGCCGGCACCGCGGAAGTTGCCTTCCAGTTCCTGAATAATTTTACCGTTACCGCGTACCGGTCCGTCCAGACGCTGCAAGTTACAGTTAACAACAAAAATCAGGTTATCTAATCCATCACGGGCAGCCAGTGCAATTGCGCCCTGACTTTCCGGCTCATCCATTTCGCCGTCACCACAGAATACCCATACTTTACGGCCCTGAGTTTTCGCCAGACCACGGGATTCCAGATATTTCAGCAAACGAGCCTGATAAATACCCTGGATTGGTCCCAGACCCATAGATACTGTCGGGAACTGCCAGAAGTCAGGCATCAGCCATGGATGAGGATAAGAAGACAGACCATTACCATGTACTTCCTGACGGAAATTACTCATTTGTTCTTCAGTTAAGCGGCCTTCAACAAATGCACGTGCATAGAAACCAGGTGCACTATGACCCTGGAAAAATACCAGATCGCCTTCCTGATTATCTGTTTTACCATGCCAGAAGTGATTGAAACCAACATCATATAAAGTAGCACAAGACTGGAAGCTGGCAATATGCCCGCCCAGCTCAAGATTCTTTTTGCTGGCATTTAATACCAATGCTGCTGCATTCCAGCGCACCAGTGATCGGATTCGGTGCTCTAATTCATGATTACCCGGTGATTTTTTTTCTTTACCAACAGGAATAGTATTCAGATAGGCTGTTGTGGCACTGAACGGCATGTAAATGCCTCGGCGGCGGATATAGCGCACCAGGCTTTCCATTAAATAATGCGCACGTTCAGGTCCCTCTTCTTTCAGCACCGAGCTGAGTGAATCCAGCCATTCCTGGGTTTCAATCGGATCGATATCTTGATCATGGAAGTCAGCAGACATAGCAATATCCTCTTTCATTTGGGATTGAGTCATGAACAAAACACTTTATGTTGTTGCTATTTCATTTATCATTTTCTTTATTAACCAGATGCTTTACCAAATTAATTAAAAGAAATACAAATAAATTCAAATAACTTACAATAAATCTGCATAATCTTAGTTGAATAAAAGCATATATTATTGTGATGCAACATACTGTATTTTCGTTTAAATCGTACCAGCGTAATACCTAAACAGCAATGTATTTTTACACCAATTTTCTGATTTAAAACAAATAAACAAATCATCACAGAAAGTTTATCAGAATGTGGTAAATGATTTTTACTATGCCAAAAACAGGTAATTAGATAAAACAAAAGTAAATATAATAAGTTATATTAATACCAAATACGTAATTATCATTAACAAAAACTATTTTTTATTAATAAATTCAGAATTGGAATTATTTTTGAACTTCCGCACATTAATTGACATTTATTAACTAATAAATTTTATTTTATACAAACGCTATTACTGAGTAATCAATTTGTTTATTCGCTGCTTTAAACAACCAAACCTAAATCAAGTTATCAGTATCAGTTTTACTCAGACAAATGAAATTTTCTTTATTTTTTATCTTAGTTTTAATTCTTTAGAATTTTATTTATAGTTTAATGTTAAATAATTATCATAAATTGATCCCATAAAATTATTTCACATTCTGTTATTTTCAATCTCAATTTATAATTTATTTAATTTAATCAATATTATATTAGCTGGATTATTACAATTTTTCTTTACCGCATTATCAAATCAAGTTTTAATTTCTTTCAGACTTCAAAAATTAATCATTTCATTTTTATTTATCTATAATTAAAACACAAATATACATTTTATTAATTGTTTTTACTACCTAAAATAAGCACTTTAAATTTTAATCATTTGACCTTATTTTGATTTAAATAGTATTTTGAAAACGAATAGAAATTTCAGCAAAGGATAAAATATGGCTGAACGCAATTATTATGAAATTCTCGGTGTTGATCGAAAGGCCAGCGAAGACGATATCAAAAAAGCCTATCGTAAACTGGTTCGCAAATATCACCCTGACGTGAGTAAAGATCCTGATGCCGTAGCCAAAACTAGTGAAATCAATATTGCTTATGAAACCTTACATGATAAGGAAAAACGGGCTGAATATGATGAAATGCTGGACAATCCGTTCCGGCATAGCAGCCGGCAGGCTGGAGGCAACCAGGGTGATTACAGTTATCAGCAGTATGATTTTGACCCAAGTCACTTTGGTCAGAACGGAGCCTTTGGCAATGGCGATTTTCGTTTTGACGACTTATTCTCTGCTTTCGGCAGCAGTGCAAGACAAGGCTTTCAACAACGCCGAAGCGGTCCGGTAGGCGGAGAAGACCAGCATGCTGAGCTGGTTATTGATATTGCCGCAGCCTATCAGGGAGCACAACGTAATTTATCCCTGGATATGCCTACACTGAATGCTCAGGGGCAAATGGCTTATGAGCGTAAAACACTCAATGTAAAAATTCCGGCAGGGATTACTGAAGGTCAGCAAATCCGGCTTAGCGGTCAGGGATTACCTGGTTTTAACGGTGGTTCATCCGGAGATTTATATTTAAAAATCAGTTTCCGTAATCAGGATAATTTATATGTCCAGAACCGTAAAGATGTTTACCAGCGTATCAACGTTGCTCCCTGGACTGCTGCATTGGGCGGTAAAACAGATATTACTACTCCGGCCGGCAAACTGAGTGTCAATATTCCTGCCAACAGCTACAACGGGCAGAAAATGCGCCTGAAAGGTAAAGGTATACCGGCAAAAGCAGCCGGTGATTTGTATCTGCTGATAAATATTGTGCTGCCACAAGCCACTAACGAAGCAGACCGTGCCGCATGGCAGGCACTTGCCACGCATTACGCCGGTTTTAAACCCCAGAATCATGTTTGATAACAGGAGCGAATAATGAATAAAAATCAACAAGATATTGAATTAAGCTTTGATGATCTGGTTCGTGCCTGTGACAATCAGAGTAACTGGATATTAAGCCTGATTGCTGAAAGCGTTATTCCTGTTGAACAGGAACCGCAATTGGCGCGCTATAGTGGCTACCATATGGCTATTGCCCGCCGCGCATGGCGTATTCATCGTGATTTTGATGCCAGCGCGAGCGCCACTGCGCTGATTCTGCAATTACTGGATGAAGTAGAAGATTTACGCCGACGCGGTTAATCCGGAGTGACTAATTAACCAATACTCTTTGCAGTTACTGGTCATTATCCGGCAATTGTGCAGAACCCATTCGCCGTAAAATAACGTTGGCTTTACGGCGAATTTCTTTATCTCGCGGATGATCAATGTAATAAAGCGGTCTGGGTACACGCGCAGCGAGTTTGGCTGCCTGTTGCGGAGACAACTGCATGGCGGTTCGTCCATAAATCGTTTCACTGGCCGCTTCGGCCCCGTATACCCCATATCCCCACTCAATAACATTCAGATATAGCGCAAAAATCCGGTCTTTATTGGTTGTAGCTTCAAGCAGCGAAGTAATCACTGCTTCTTCTGCTTTACGCCAGTAACTGCGACTTTCAGATAAAAACAGATTTTTAGCCAGCTGCTGGCTGATGGTTGAACCGCCAGCCTTAATATTACCCTGACGTTCATTTTTTTTAATTGCTGTACGGATACCATTCCAGTCAAAACCGTCATGTTCGGCAAAACGCGCATCTTCTGAGGCAATCAGCGCTTTTTTCAGATTGGGCGAAATACGGTTGTAAGCTACCCACTGATAATTCAACTGCGTATCCGGGTGAGTTTCAGCCAGCTCATGCATACGTAACAACATAAACATGGTGCGGTGCGGCGCTACTGTCCGATAGATTAACAGACTGCCATAAATATAAACATTAAACAGCAAAAACAGCGTAACGAGCACAATTAACAAATTACGCACGATTTTCATGACCGTTCCATTTCTTTACGTATCTGCTCGGTTACCGGCCGGATATCAGGATTAAAACCATGCCACAATGCATATGAGGCTGCTGCCTGCGCTACCAGCATACCAAGACCATCAGCCAGATGCCGGCACCCTGCTTCATGAGCCTGAAGCAAAAAAGGGGTTAACTTTGCCGAATACATCATATCGTAAACCAGTTGCGCCCTGGCCAGTACTGGCGCAGACACAGGTAATTTCTGCCCGTGTAAACTACCTGAGGTAGCATTGATAATGACATCATATTCCGGTTTTATCTGCGTTACCGCACACCAGTTTACATTATGCTCCTGAGCAAGCAGCTGTGCTTTTTCAACTGAACGGTTAGCAATGGTCAGTGATGCTGGCAGTTGCTGTAAAAGTGGCTGAATGACACCACACGCTGCACCACCCGCTCCCAGCAGTAATATATGTTTATTACTCAGAGAAAAAGACAATAATTCTTCAATTGCCCGCACCAGACCGATACCGTCAGTATTGTCTCCCAGCAACTGTCCGTTGCGCCAGAATAAAGTATTAACAGCTTTTGCTGCTTTAGCCCGTTCAGTCAGCACATCAGCCAGAATATAAGCCTCATACTTAAAAGGCACAGTAACATTAGCCCCGGTTCCACCAGCTTTAAAAAATTCTCTGGCTTGTGCAGCAAAATCATCTAAAGCAATCAGACGCCGCTCATAAATTAACTTTTGACCGTGCTGAGCAGCAAAAGCCTGATGAATTTGCGGAGAACGGCTATGCGCTACAGGATTACCTAATACTGCAAATATACTCATTGACTCCCCTCTGCGATGTAAATAACTGTTGCCATTATCCAGACTACACCGGTCAAAGGCAAAACCCTATCATAAAACCATTAATTTTTCTTTCATGATAAGCAGACGCTGGCTTTCATACGCATGCATATCTGGCCGCTAAATAAATTTCTGCCTGAATAAAATTAATTTTTTAGCCTGAAAACCAGACAAATTAGCAACAATTGTAAAAATTTATTTTTATTTAACTTCAATTTACCGTATGATTTACCCACGCTTACTCTTTAATTTCCGGATTATCGATTAGCTGTAATAAAACCTGATTACATCCAGGTAAACACAAAACTACTTATCAATCAGCTGGCATTTAATCAATCAGCACGTTCAAAAAATAATCTGATATCAGGCCAGCATCTGAAGCAAAAATTTTTATGCAATGCATATTGCAATGCCAATTGATATAGTTTTTATCAGGATGAATCATGCATACTCGCCGGCCTGTCATTCCTCACACATTCAATAAATTACCCTTACACGTTAAACTGGGATATGCCATCGGACAAATGGCTGATTCACTTGCCTATAATCTTTTTTATGTTTTTTATCTTTTTTTTCTGACAAACGTTGCCAGCATTCCTGCTACTCAAGCAGGTACTATTGTTCTAATTGCTGTTATCTGGGATGCTGTGGCTGATCCGCTGGTAGGTCAGTTTTCAGATAATATCTGTTCACACTGGGGGAGGCGCAGACCATTAATGCTGGCAGCTATTCTGCCATATACCCTGCTATTGTTACTGCTCTATACTGATATTTCATCTCTCAGCACCAATCAGAAAACGGTTTATTTCACCATAATTGCCATTCTCTTCTGGTCTGCTTACAAAATCTACGTCATACCTTTCTACACTTTAGGTGCAGAAATGACCAATAACTTTGATGAACGTACTTCGCTTCGGGTATGGGCGGGTTATGCACTTAATGCAGCCGTTCTTGTATCTTCTTGCGCTCCGCCGCTGATTGTTAAATGGATGGTAGATTATGGATTCAGTGTCAGCAGCGGCTGGCACGGAGTGAGTGTGATATTTGCTGTTCTGACTTTACTGAGCGGACTCACCTGCTGGTTTCTGACACGTGGTTATGAACTGCCTGTCCGGCATAAAACAAGCCGAATACATAGCAGATACCGGCTTCTGGCTTTTATTCGCGAAGTTATCAGTAACATGATTGAAATCTGGCGTCTTTCATCAAGTAAATTTCTTGGCGCATCAGTTTTTTTCTGGTCGGCTGCTTACGCGCTCAGTACCGGAGCCTTATATTATTTATTTTTAAACAACATGGCATACAGCGAAAAAAATGCTGCGATCTGTTTTTTGATTTATAGCTTACTGGCTCTTGCCTGGCTTCCCGCTGTAAATTATACCGCGCAGAAATTTGATAAAAGAAATGTCTATTATCTGTCTATGCTCATCAGCTCAATAGGCACAGGCCTATTCTTTTTTTGCGGATTTCCTAACAGAACTATGCTGATAATTTTTTTAATTCTGCTTCAACTTGGCAATAGTTATTTTTGGACTATATATTATTCCATGATGTACGACATTAGTGAGCTGGATGATTTTATTAACAACAAACGAAGAGAAGGAGCAATTACAGCCCTGATGTCATTCTTACAAAAATTCGGTAGTGCACTGGCCATTTGGTTTATTGGTTTTTATCTGGAGAAACATGGATATATATCATCCACAGGACAGGAAACCATTATTCAGCCACCACTGGCACAACAGGCTATTCTGGAATTAAACACATGGATTCATGCATTAGCCGGCATTATTGCTGCACTGTGTGCCATTGGTTATCCACTGACCCGCAGCCGTTATCAGGCATTACTTACCGCTCTTAAAGCAAAAAAAGAGCAGCAGCCGTACACCACCAGTAATTTCAAACAATTATTGTAAAAATGCTGCAAAAGCTAATATTTACAATATAATCAAGATAAACAACATGATACATGTAAAAAGGAGAAATATTATGATTAAGAAACGTGCACGGGAATTAGGAATTCCTCTAACCGGCACCACTGGCAAAAACAATGCGATAACCGATGTATGCGGCATTGAAGTTGGCTACAGTACCGTTATCTATGGTACACCGGATAATTATACAGGTCCGGGTTCAGCCTTTGCCCGTACTGGTGTAACCGCTATTTTGCCCAGAGGTAAACAACGCAGTGCTGTATTTGTCGGCAGGCATGATTTAAACGGCAATGGAGAATTAACCGGCACACACTGGCTGGATGATTCAGGTTTAATGCATGGTCCGGTACTCATCACCAATACTAACAGCGTAGGTATTGTACGCGATACCACCAGCAAATGGATGATAGATAATCACTTTTATTTTCCATATGTTAACAATGGTCAGCCTGTAGACGGCGTAGGATATTTTTATCCGGTAGTGGGCGAAACATGGGACGGATTATTAAACGACATTAATGGTTTTCATATCAGACCTGAACATGCACTTGAGGCTTTAAATAATGCACACGCAGGTGCCATTGCTGAAGGTAACGTCGGTGGTGGCACCGGCATGATCTGCCATGATTTCAAAGGCGGTACCGGCACCGCATCACGTATAGTCAGCACAGAAGCCGGTGAATTTACTCTGGGTGTACTGGTACAGGCCAACCATGGGATGCGTGATACTTTTCAAATTTGCGGTATTCCGCTGAAAGATGAATTTGGCCCTGAAACCATGCCTGTAATTAATACTTTTGCCCCCAAACCGGGAACAGGATCTATCATCGTGATTCTGGCTACCGACGCCCCGTTACTTCCCTGGCAACTGAGTAAACTCACCAAACGTGTCCCTATTGGCATCGGCTTACTCGGCGCTTATGGTGATAACGGTTCCGGCGACATTTTTCTGGCTTTCTCTACCGCTAATGAAAATGCTTACAGTCTGGGCATCAGCAAAATTGATATGCTGAGCGATGAAATTATTGATCCGCTTTATATTGCCACAGTAGAAGCAGTTGAAGAAGCAGTATTAAATGCTTTATGTGCAGCTGAAACCATGGAAGGTCGTGACCAAAATCTGGTTCAGGCGCTACCGCAGGATCAACTGTTAGCAATTTTGAAAAAATACGGAAAAATCAAATAAATATTTAATATTTATTAATTTCAGCCCGTTAATTACGAGTTAACAGATAACTTACGGGCTGAAACAAATTAATACGATTCGATTCAAATATCAGCATTCCGAATCAATAACATAAGAAAATTTGAAATAACGCCTTTTATCCACCGTTAATATTCTGCCTGATACATCAACCTGGCTCTTCTTTATTTCCTGACGGTATTTGATTTATTAAATTTTTCTGTATTGAATAACTAAATCTGATAGTTCACAAATTCTGATATAAACCAGAATAGATATATATAACAACATGTTTTTAAATAAGTTAATTTAATCCGTTATAAAAAACCGGCTTTTTTTACATCAATGCGTTTTTTTTACAAATTGAATGTGGCAGAATCACCTTAACTTGCCGGAGAGTTTGTCACTCTCCAGACCTTAATGGGAGCCTTAAATATGTCAATAAAAAAAGTAGTTAGCCTGATTGAAGAAAATGATGCCAAATTCATTGATTTGCGCTTTACCGATACAAAAGGCAAACAGCAGCACGTATCCGTGCCAGCCAGAATTGTGCTGGAAGACCCTGAAGAATGGTTTGAAAACGGTCAGGCTTTTGATGGATCTTCCATCGCCGGCTGGAAAGGAATTCAGGCTTCCGATATGACTCTGAGACCAGATGCATCGACAGCATTTATTGACCCTTTCTATGATGACACCACAGTTGTTTTAACCTGTGATGTTATCGATCCGGCCAATGGTCAGGGTTACGACCGTGATCCGCGCTCCATCGCAAAACGTGCCGAAGCTTATCTGAAATCAACCGGTATCGGTGATACTGCATTCTTTGGTCCGGAACCGGAATTTTTCGTGTTTGACGGCGTAGAATGGCAAACCGATATGAGCGGTACCCGTTATAAAATTCATTCTGAAGAAGCCGCATGGTCTAGCGGTAAATCATATGACGGTCAGAATACCGGACACCGCCCGGGCGTTAAAGGCGGCTATTTCCCTGTAGCACCTGTTGATTCCGGTCAGGATTTACGCTCAGCCTGCACCCAGACACTGGAAGCGATCGGCATTCCGGTAGAAGTACATCACCACGAAGTTGCCACTGCCGGTCAGATGGAAATCGGTACCCGTTTCAATACACTGGTGCGCCGTGCTGACTGGACACAAGATATGAAATATGTCATCCAGAATGTAGCGCACAACTTTGGTAAAACTGCTACTTTCATGCCAAAACCTATTCTGGGTGACAATGGTTCCGGTATGCATGTACATCAGTCTATCTGGAAAGACGGACAAAATCTGTTTTCCGGTGACGGCTACGCCGGCTTGTCTGATCTGGCTTTGTACTACATCGGCGGTATCATTAAACATGCTAAAGCACTGAATGCGCTGACTAATCCGTCAACCAACTCTTACAAACGTCTGGTACCGCATTTTGAAGCCCCGACCAAACTGGCCTACTCTGCCAAAAACCGTTCAGCTTCTATCCGCATTCCGTACGTTGCCAGTGCAAAAGCCCGCCGTATCGAAGCTCGCTTCCCGGATCCTACCGCTAATCCTTATCTGGCTTTCACCGCTTTGTTAATGGCCGGACTGGACGGCATCCAGAATAAAATTCATCCGGGTGATCCTTCAGATAAAAATCTGTACGATTTACCACCGGAAGAAGATGCTCTGGTACCAACCGTATGTGCTTCTTTAGAAGAGGCACTGGAAGCACTGAAAGCAGACCATGAATTTTTAACCCGTGGCGGCGTATTCAGTCAGGACTGGATCGACAGCTATATTGAATTCAAGAGCGATGATGTAAAACGCATTCGTATGGCACCACATCCGCTTGAATTTGAAATGTATTACAGTCTGTAAGATATTAGTCTCAAGCTGATTCTCAGACCGCTTATCTGTAGGATAAAGCGGTCTGAATTGTATCCGGATTTAAGCTGACTCAAGCTTTATACACTGCTGCAATCTGTCAGCATAATAGCAAATGTTAAGTCTTTAAGAATGAAAAAATTTTCATATTCAATTTTGCAAATATGATTAGTATACCCTTTGTACCATTTCTAGCCCATTTATTCTCTTTTGAGAGAGTAATACATCATGCCGTCATTTTCTATGACCTCACTGGTACACCAATATCCTAGTGTTAAGCGATCTTCGCCAAAAAAGTGGGCAGATGTCTCTTCTATGATATTGGTCGACAAACAAGCCATCACATATTTAAAGTTTTTAACATAACAGCACTATCATTAAGACAAAAAATATAGATTATATAAACTCTAATATATCACCAGTAGACATTTTTTTTGAATTTAATATTTTTTCTGCAATTTTACCTGTACAATGACATGTATAAAAATTTGTCGTATTTGTTTTTTTTAAAATTCTAAGCACGAATGGTAATTTTAATACCGAAAGCCCATTAAAATGTAATCCACCAACTATTGCATAAACTCTCTTATCCCCAGTTATTCTGATAGCTTTATTTATATGTTTCTTCAAACCAGCATGATTGCATCCGGTAATAATGACTAATCCCTTTTCTGAACAATAAACTAAACTAGAATCATCATTAATATAGTCTAACCTTATTTTATTATCAGTTTTAATAATTCCTGTGGGTAATTTGCATCCACCAACATCACCAAGAAATACCATTTTTTTTGTTAACCAAATAGCTTCTGTTGTTAACTTTATATCAAATTTTGTTTTCAATTTTTCCAAAGATAACCTGCCATCCGATCGAGTTTTTAATGGATTGATGGCATATCTTTTTTCTAATGCATCAGGATGCGCTATCAGCGTCATTTTTTCTAATGCATCCTGATTTATATTTACATGTTTTATTCCACCAGAATGATCATAATGACCATGTGATAAAACTATATAATTTATGTTATTTAGAGTTAAATTCTCACTCCATTCAGATCCACAATCCATTAGAATTTTTGTATTATCATCTTCAATATAAAAACTAACACCTTTATTGGGGCTTAATTTGAAGCCTCTAATATCATTAATTAATAATTTTATTTTCATATACTACTCAAAACATGATTTTCCAAAAAAACTAACAAGCATGGTAATTTGAAAATTATTATTGTCTGTGTGATGGATCTCAATTATTTTAAACTAAACTGGTAAAGGATGGTTATATTTGTTTGGACATAAAGTGAAAAGTATTCAGCTCTGCCAAAATACTTAAGTACATTCAATCACAAATTTCCCCTTTTTATTTTTACCCAAAAATAAAATTCACTGTTACTTGTGTATCATTTTCGCCGATAGCATTTGGTAAAACAGCCTTTCATGGCAGTTGTGGTAGGGATACGGTAACATTAAGCCTATCTGAACTAAAAAATATTTATTATGACCACGCAAGACATGCTCGCTACTGTAGACCTAGGCTCTAACAGCTTTCGTCTCCAGATTTGCCACAATCAGAACGGCCATTTACAGGTCATTGATTCCATCAAAGAAATGGTAAGGCTGGCAGCAGGACTGGACGAACAAAAAAATCTTGATCAGGATTCTCAGCAACGCGCATTGGATTGTCTGGCCAGATTTGGAGAAAGGCTGCGTGGTTTCAATCCTGATCAGGTAAGAGTTGTTGCAACCAATACTTTTCGCGTTGCCAAAAATATCAGCCAGTTTATACCGCTTGCCGAAGCCAGACTGGGTTTTCCGATTGATATTATTGCCGGACGCGAAGAAGCCAGACTAATATATACCGGTGTGGTTCATACCTTACCGCCTAAGGGTGAAAACATGCTGGTAATAGATATTGGTGGCGGCTCTACTGAATTTGTTATCGGACAGGATTTACAGCCTGCCATTACTGAAAGCCTGAATCTTGGCTGTGTTTCCTACAGTATGCGGTTCTTCCCGCGCGGTAAAATACACCATAAAAATTTTCAGGCCGCAGTCAACAATGCACGGGCAGAAATTCAGCGTATTTCCGTCGCACTTAAAAATATTGGCTGGCATTACGCTATTGGTACCTCCGGCTCTGCCCGCTCAATTCGCGATGTGATTGCAGCCGGTGACACAACCATCGATGCAATTACCGCAACACAAATGCACAAAATTGCCAATCATATTATTGCAGCCGGAAGTACCAAAAAAGCCAAACTGGAAGGCTTAAAATCAGACCGGACAGAGGTTTTTGCCGGCGGACTGGCTGTAATGATCGCCGCCTTTGCCGAACTGAATATCAGCGAAATGACAGTAACCGATGCCGCACTGCGGGATGGTGTGTTTTACGACATGATCGGACGACAACTTGGTGATGATATGCGCAACCAGACTATAGCTGATTTTCAGCAGCGCTATCATGTTGATACCATCCAGGCAGAACGCGTAGCCGAGCTAGCTCAAATGATATTCAATCATCTGTCCGCCTCTGTTTCTCCTGATCATCCGGAACAATGGCAACAATATGTACATTGGGCTGGGCTGGTACATGAAATTGGTCTGGATATTTCTCATACTGGTTTTCATAAGCATGCAGCCTATATTCTCGATCAGGCTGATATGCCCGGTTTTTCACGTAAAGAACAGCATATTCTGGCTACAATGGTATTAGGACAGCGCGGCGACCTACGCAAAATAGCCGAATTCAGTCAGCAGGAAATGCTCTGGCTGGGTATATTGTCATTACGGCTGGCTGCACTGTTCTGCCGGGCACGGCAAGACATTCAGATACCGGTGAATCATTGTGACATTCACTATGACCAACAGTTAAGGAAACTGACCATCAGCCTGGGTAAAGAATGGTTAAAACACAATCCGCTTACTGACAGTGTCTTATTGCAGGAATCTGTTTTATGGCAGAAAATTGGATTACAGTTAGAAATCAAAGCCATGTAAACCATAAATCAGTCAAGGATGTCCCATGAGTACAACGCCGAATGTTTCCAGTAACAAACTGGCTCAGACCCATAATCTGCCTAGTCTGGTACATCGCAGCAATGTCAGCAACATGCCGGCACAATCCATGACTATTATCCGGATTAAAGAAAAGCAACTAATCAATCATAGCTTCACCGGCGACGATATATGCAGTAAAAACATACCGGCACCTGATACAGACTGTCTTACATGGATTCACCTAATTGGTATTACTGATAACGAACAGCTGCATCAGCTATTACAGCCTTTTAATATCCATGAACTGGCCATGGAAGACATGCTTAGTCGCAAGCAGCGTCCGAAAATTGAAGACTACGGACATTATCTGTTTTTAGCCGCACGAGTTTTTGTTTATAAAAAACAAAAACTGCAATATAACCAGATTTATATTATCATTGGTCAGAATTATATTATTACTTTCCAGTTTGAACCGCTCGGATTACTGCATATTATCCGTAAATATATTCAGCATAATTACAGCGATATCTACCGCAAAGGAATTGATTTTCTGGCGTATTCATTGCTGGATCGTATCATTGATGATTATTTCGTTACTGTAGATGAATTTGACAATCGGGTTGAAGGTGTTGACAAACGCCTGTTTAGCAACAGTAATAAAAACTTACTGATTCTGATCCACCAGTTAAAACGTGATGCCAGTAATCTGCGCCGTACCCTTTCCCCTATTCGTGATATTGTCGGCCGAATTGTACATGGAGAATTTTCCATGTTCAGTCAGAACACCCATGTTTATTTACTTGACGTGTATGACCATACCCAGCAATTAATGGAAACGCTCGACAGTGCACGAGATACTGTAATGGGCATGATGGATGTGCATTTATCCTATCAGTCAAACCATCTGAATGAACAAATGCGTATGCTTACCGTTATCACTATCATCGTCATGCCACTGAATGTCCTTACCGGTATCTATGGGATGAATTTTGATAACATGCCTGAATTACACTGGCATTATAGTTATTTTGTGGTACTCGGTCTTATGGCGACTATAATTATTAGCTTATTAATTTATTTCTACAGACGTCGCTGGTTATAACTATCAATAGCTTCTATAATAACAATCAGTCTTCATAGAAAGACAATAATTAACACAGAAACACACATAGAAACACACATCAGAGGCTAGTCCATGAAACCTACACCTTTACCACCGCAAGGTGCGCAGCATCAGCTTTCCATGTCTGTACTTATGACTCCAGCATTAGCAAATTTTCACGGAAATGTACATGGCGGAGATTTACTCAAGCTACTGGATCAGGTAGCCTATGCCTGCGCCAGTCGTTATTCTGGCGAATATGTAGTAACATTATCAGTTGATCAGGTAATATTCAAAGAACCAATTCACGTGGGCGAACTCGTTACTTTTTATGCGTCAGTCAACCATGTCGGCCGAACTTCTATGGAAGTTGGTATTCGCGTGGAAGCACAGGATATCCAGCATCGCAGTGCACGACACACTAATAGCTGTTATTTTAGCATGGTTGCTGTAGACAAAAACGGCAAACCTACAGTTGTACCGCCGCTATGTATTGCCAGCGAAGAAGAGGTTCGCCGTTTTCAGGAAGGAGCCATTCGCAAAGAAGCCCGGTTAAAGGCTGCAAAAACCGGACATACACAATCTGCCTGATCTGTTTAAAGGGATTATAAATGTTTACAGGAATTGTCTGCGGTTTAGGTACCGTTACCTCTATTCAAGAGTATGAACAATTGCGCACAATACAGGTACGTCTCCCTGAGGGAGCCTGTGACAACCTGACTATCGGTGCTTCTATTGCCAATAATGGCTGCTGCCTGACCATTACAGCTATTAAAGGTGATGAAGTATGTTTTGATGTCATGGCGGAAAGTCTGGCCAAAACCAATTTAGGACAACTACAAGTAGGTGATGCGGTAAACATTGAACGGGCTGCACGCTATGGGGATGAAATTGGCGGTCATATTATGAGTGGTCATATTTTTACTACGACCACCATTAATAAAATTGAAGACACCCCTGATAATCGTACTGTCTGGTTTAATCTCCCTGAAAGTGTAGCCCCTTATATCCTTACTAAAGGTTTTATCGGGCTGAACGGTTGCAGCCTGACCATCGGCGAGGTAACCACTACTGAATTTAACGTTCATCTGATTCCCGAAACCATGAACCGGACTTTATTTGGAAGCTGTCAGGTAAATGATCGCATCAATCTCGAAGTGGATGCTCAGACACAGGCAATTGTTGATACCGCGCAGAAATATATGCAACAGTATATAAATAAAGTAAAAAATTAATTATAAATTTGCTTATATACAAAATATGTTATATAAATATACAGAAACTGATTACTATTTATCCAAATAAGTATTAATCAGTTTCAAAATATTCGGTTATAAATAATTATAAGTTATTAATTTTATCTTTAAACTGAGTCTTATCATAAATATTAAAGTACCAAAGTGACAGATATATAGATAATATTGTTGCAGGTAAAATCAATAATCCTATTCCTAGCAGGTCACTAAAACTCAAACACAATACAGTGTTAGGAAAACCACAGCAAAAGCCAATAAGCACCAATATTTTCAGAAAACGATTAGTAGAAATATCAAATATCCATCCGAACATCATAATTAATAATATTACTGTGGCTAGAAAAGCCATTACTCCCAATGTGAAATAAAAAACCTCACTACCGCTCATATTTTCCGGCATAGGCATAATATGCAATAAACGTAAAAACGGAAATGCTTCATTTTCACCTACAATACCTAGAAAGAAACATGGTAACCCTATAATCAGACACATGACAGAAATAATAAAACGACGTAGAAATGTAGCCATAGTATATTCTTTATCCATAATAGTTATCCTCTGTAATAATATTGATTTAAAATACAATATATTTATTAAATTTATTAACTTATTTAACAAACTCAATACGAGCAGATGTGACAGTTAGTTTTAATTAATGAAATATTTTACGGCCATTTATCATACTGATATTTTATATTTTTTTAATAGATATTTTTTAAATATAAAAACTAAATCATACTATAACTTTATTGATGACATATTTTAGCTGATTACCTTTAATCTAATTCTCTTTGGCTTTGTTGTGGGCTGGTAATTTGCACCACCTTTCAAATACCAATAAGCTAGGTAATAAGTAAATATGTATAAAGGGAGGCATAAAATACCTAGCAAAAATACCAAACTGAATAATAAATGAGGAATAGCACAACATGACGCGATGATCACAACTGTCTTAATCCAAATATTTGATTTACAGTTAAAAGCCCATCCTAAAATCATTAAAACAAGTATAGTAAGTATAAAGTAGACTGATAACAAAAGCAGAATAAAATCATTATTTTTGTTATCCTTATAAATTAATCCGATATACAACAATATTGGATATCCATAGCAAATTATAATTGCTAAAGAAAAACATAAACGCGAAAAAAATACTGTTGGTGTAAAAGAGCTCATTATTATTCCTATATTTTCACAAATAAATTTTTCTTTACATTTATAAACAAATTATAACTTTAATAGTTTGGATTTTCAATTTTTTTATTCTAAAAACTACAATTTAATTTTTTATTATTTCAGACAAATCCAGATTAATTTTTTTTAGATACATACATATATTCAGACAATTTATATCTGGAATAAAATTTTTATTAAAAAATTGAATTTAATAGCTAACAAATTTATCGGATACTTTATTTTTTGTAATTATAAGATTTATTTATTCTGACTATATAAATAAGAAATGACCGGAACAATCACTATTGAGCTTGCAGATATTGCTTACGGCACGATGTGTATGGAAAGCAAATTTAAAAAAATCTATACTATTAAAGTTCAGAAATAATATTGATATCGAATTAAATCAAATGAGTCAATCACTGGTTTTGTATAGATATCTATCAGGTAAAATCTGGCTCAAAATTTATTCCCGAAACTGTTTTCCATATAGTGCAGCTGATTAAAAAAATCCTTGTCTACAAGATATTTAATTAAAAGAATAGAAAATATAATTAAATATTATTTTATCTCGATGATAAAAGCTATTCCGCCAAGTTTGTATTTATCCACCCTTCTACATTCAATCTGTTTTCAAAACGGCTTACTGCTATGTTTCGCTATATACTTACGCAATCAGAAGCAGAAACCTTTATAAACCTTTTTGTATACCGCGTAATATTATTTACCAATACCATTCTATCGTTACTTTCAAAAAAATTTCTACTTTAATCTGAACATGCAGAATTAATTTATGAATCTGTTTTATAGCAGATTGTACAATCTTATGACTGCCAGAATAATCTTTGTTGGTAAGTTGGCAAGTTTTGTGAGAAAAATTCACTAACTGACTGAACCTTACCTTTTTCAAAAATTCAACTTGCCAGTACCTGAATAAATAAAGCAAGCGACTGACTCATCTTTTATTCATCAATAATGCCTGCGAGTAAAATTTTATTATCTCACTATCTATTCTGTAACTTGAGTAAAAAATCATTATTATTTATATAATTTCCTGCCCGATTAATGATATTGCAGCTTAATCTGTTTATTTTAATTTTTTTATTCCGGTAATTTCGTAGCCGGCATTCGAATAACGCTAAGATAAAAGCGCACCAGCCCCGGTAATCCAGAGTAAAATAACTCTTATTTTATTAAGGGAGCGTTGTTTACTATCATGAGTATTGCCACCATTCCTGAAATTATTGCCGACATAAAAGCCGGTAAAATGGTTATTATTACTGATGCAGAAAACCGTGAAAACGAAGGTGATTTAATCATGGCTGCACAGTTTGTCACACCTGAAGCCATCAATTTCATGATTAAATATGCCCGGGGTCTGGTTTGCCTGCCTCTGGAAGAAGAAATAGTAGATCGCCTCCGCTTACCACTGATGACACAGAATAACGGCGCTCAGTATGGTACTAATTTTACGGTTTCCATAGAAGCAGCACATGGTATTACTACCGGTATTTCCGCAGCAGACCGTGCCCATACTGTACAGGCAGCAGTTTCCCCTACTGCCAAAGCAGAAGATATTGTCCAGCCGGGTCACATTTTTCCATTACGTGCACAAAAAGGCGGCGTTCTGGTTCGTACCGGACACACTGAGGCAAGCGTTGATTTAGCCAAACTGGCCGGCCTGATTCCGGCAGCCGTTATCTGTGAAATCATTAATGACGACGGCACTATGGCCCGTATGCCGGAGCTGATGGTTTTTGCTGAAAAACATGATATTAAAATTGGCACTATTGCTGATTTGATTGAATATCGCAGCCGTCACGAAAGTCTGATAGAAGAACTGGGAGTAAATACTATCCATACAACATGGGGAGATTTTACTCAGCATGTATATGTTGATCAATTATCCGGTGAAACCCATCTGGCACTGGTTAAAGGCGATCCGGAAACTGCCGGTGAAGTACTGGTAAGAGTACATGAACCATTTAGTGCCATGGATTTTCTGCAACCGGATCAGTTGCATACATGGCCACTACCTGAAGCTATGGCACGTATACAGCAAGCTGATGCCGGTATAATAATACTGATGCACCGTACTGAAACCGGAGCCACTTTATTAGACCGCACCTTACCCAAAGGCACTCATCAGACCAGACAGTGGGATAGTAAAACTTATGGTATCGGTGCTCAGATACTGGCTGGTTTAAAAGTCAAACGTATGCGGGTAATGGGTAAGCCTTCTGCCTTTACCGGTCTGAATGGATTTGGTTTGGAAGTTACCGGGTTTGAAGAACCATCCCGATAATAATTCTTTACTAAACAAGTATATATTTTAGTAACACAATTAAATACAATACCCCACCTCAGGCTGTCTGAATTATCTGTTGCCATGGAATACCGGCATCGGGTATTTTCCGACAGCCTATTGTAATGGCTGTTATTTAAGGATGGTATCTAATGCAACTGACCCCGCAAAAATGGGCTGCTTCCGGTTTAACTTTCGGCTGCGTTGTTTTCGGACTCGGCAGCCTGATTGTTAAATTTGTATCTATTGGTTCTTATGCCATTGCATTATGGCGTGTATTCATTGGTGGTATTGTTTTTCTGTTTTTAAGTCGCTATTTTGGTCAGAAACTGCCTGAAAGCAATAAAGCAAAACGGTTTTGTATGCTATCAGGTGTATTTTTAGGTTTTGATCTGGCATTCTGGCATGAAAGCATTCATGCAGTAGGCCCGGGAATTTCTACTCTGCTCAACAGTATGCAGATTTTTTTTCTGGCGGCAATTGCCTGGTTTTTCTTCGGTGAACGACAGAGCAAATTACAACTATTCAGCATGATATTGTCTGTAATCGGCATTTTACTGATCGCCCACCCTGAACTCAGACACAATTCACATGGTGGTTATGGTATTTTTATCGGTCTGATTTCCGGTGCAGCAATGGCTGCCTCCATGGCATGTATTCGTCAGGCACATCTGGCAGAGCCGGTTGCATTATTTCCGCTAATGCTGCTGGTCAGTGTCGGAGCAGTCGGTGCATTAATTGTGCCAAGTATCCTCATTGACTCAAGCCATTTCTGGCCTACTAACACAAAAGATATTCTGCTGATCATGATTTACGGTGTGGTCATGCAGTGTTTTGCCTGGGGGTTAATTGCTTATGCCGTACCTTTGCTGTCACTGACTTTAACCGGTTTATTACTATTAAGTGAACCTGTTGCTGCGATTCTGATCGATTTTTTCTTGCTGAATAAACCGATAAATACTGTGCAATGGACTGGTACTGCACTGACCTTACTGGCCATTTATCTGGGCTCACTTAAGCCTAGACACAAACAGAAAAAAACGGTTTAAACATTCCACCCTATTGGCAAATTCGGTAAAATCAGAATGCTAAGCATAAATACTTGTATGTCTGTGATGTAAGTATTTTATTCCGGACAATGCAATGGTGCTTGAGGCGTAACAGATGAAAAAAGGAAACTGAATGAATACCATCACCCCGGAACATAACGGCTCTGGCCTGCGTATAGGCATTGTACAGGCACGCTTTACTAATCCTATCGGAGCAGAGCTGGTCAAAGCCTGTTGCAGCCGCTTGGTTAAACTGGGGGTTAAAGACAGCGATATAACTTTGGCTACTGTGCCGGGTGCTTTAGAAGTACCTCTGGTATTAAAAAGCATGGCTGACAGCGGCAAATTTGATGCATTGGTGGCCATCGGAGTGGTTATCCGCGGTGAGACTTATCATTTTGAGCTGGTGTCCAACGAAGCCGCCGCAGGTGTATCCCGAGTTAGTCTGGATCACAATATACCCATTGCCAATGCTATACTGACTACCGAAAACGATGCTCAGGCACTGGCACGTATGCACAATAAAGGCAGTGAAGCGGCTATAGTGGCAGTAGAAATGGCCAATCTGCTTAAAATTCAATATTGATTATTTATTAAACAAGGACATTGTATACATGTCAATGATTACACCACGTCGTCGTGCCCGTCAGTTTGCTGTTCAGGCTTTATATCAGGCACAACTGAATAACGAAGAATCAGCTGCTATTATTGCGCAGAATATCCGTGATAATGAATATTTCGCCAAAGCTGATGAAGAATTGTTTACCCAGATATTTTTTGGTGCCTATAATAATCAGCGTGATTACATGAAACGGATCCGTCCTCTGCTGGACCGCCACGAAGATGAGCTTAATCCGGTTGAACGGGCTGTACTGCTGATGGCCTGCCATGAACTTTCTGCCATGCCGGAAACACCCCATCCGGTAATTATCAATGAAGCTATCGAAATCACTAAAACCTTTGGTGGTACCGATGGCTATAAATTCATTAATGGTATTCTGGATAAACTCTCAGCTGAGTTGAGAACATCTGCATGATATAAAAACAGATTAGCTACATCATAAAACAGATATTTTATTTAAAAATATCTGTTTTTATTTATAAAAAAACATATTTACCAAATAAATCTAATGAAATATAAATAAATTCTGATATTATTATCAAATAATATTATGTAAATATATAATATTATTTTTTATAAAAATTAACTTAAAACATTGCTGATTTATAAGCATATTGAGTTTGATTTCACACTAGGAGATTTATAAAATTTATGTCCCGTACTCGACAATCATCAGCATTAAATGATAAACATAATTTTTTAATGACAGAAAAAGGCGGCCTGGTTGAACTGGCTCCGCCATGGAAAAGAGTTACAGCATATCTAATTAATTATGCAATTTATTATTTTATATTTTACATTTCTTTACATGTTTACAATTTTCAAACTGATTATGAATCGAATCATTCACAAAATATTATAAATCCTTTTGAATTATGGTTTTTTGCAAATTATAGAACTGATAAGCCAATAGAATCTATTTTTTCATTCTTATTTATGGATGATGAGTTTGAGGGAGGTGTACATCAACCATTACGAATATTCTTATATATCATATTACCTTTACTCATTTATGTTGTGTTTCAATTTATACAAATGAGTCTAACAGGTCAATCTGTTGGTAAGCGATTAATGAAAATCAAAGTTATTAAAAAGAATGGTAAGAAAGCTGGCTTTTTCAATGTAGTATTAGTCCGTGAAATTTTTTATACATTCATTACTCTTATCCTTTTTACAATGTTAATAATAATAATAGATGTGCCACCCAATCTAATGGATTTCGCTAAAAATGTTGGAGTTTACCAGAATTTTATTTATAAATTTTTAAATTATTTATATAGGATTTTATGCATATTCACTGAATTTTCAACTTTATTTCTTTTTATTTGTATAATTATGTTATTTATAAGAAAATCAAATTATCGTACACTGCAAGACTTTTTAGCTAATACAATCGTTGTAAAAATTAAATAACTAAGAAGCCTCAGGAAAAATTAAAATTTCTTGAGGCTGACTAAATTTAAAATTACTCAAATAATATTAATATATTTTTTTATAAAGCTATTCTGAAATAAGCGATATAGACACGTCAAATTGAATATATTTACCAAAAGAATGATAAATAATAACGGAAGTGTCGTTATTGATGACCATAGCTTAAGTAACGTCACTAAGAAAAAGGTCCAAAAACCCTCATTATGCAGACCTGGTAAATAAAAAATAGTTATTACAAGAAAAAATATATATAAATAATAAATGATCTCCCTTTTTATCACATTAATCCAAAAATCAGACGACCTATTATTAAGGCGTATTACCCTGAACCCATTATCTTTTTACCTATAAACTGCCACTGTGTCCGCATCCGGTAACTCTCCCAGGCTGGAAAAATTATTAAAAATATAATACAAACAAAAGTAATATAGAAAAAAATATTAGAATAAGGACGAATATATAAAATAATATACATGACAATTGCAGGAGCGAGAAATAATTGTATATTGATCATACCTGCTATCACGTGTTGTAATGAAGTTGCAACAAGATAATCTTGTGTAGAAATATCATCTTTTTCATTCAAACCTTGTATTTTTGTAAAATCCTGTATCTTACTCAAGCTAACCTCAAATTAATTCATTTTATTTGATATTGATATAAATTGAATATTTTAAAATAATAAATAAAATATTTATATATTATTAAAAAATTTGCTAAAAATTCACTAATTGAATATTTTTTCATGATAAATAGAAAAATAAATATTGAAAACAAATGATTGACGATTGACAGGGAACAAAATAAAATAATTTACTACATTTAACCTATTTATAATTTAATATTATTTAAATTTGTTTTTATAAAAGTACTTACGACTAATGTTTGAGCAACAATACATTTCTTTAATACTTTTTTAACAAATTTTAAGGAAATACACTATGCCCAATACTCAGAAGAATTTTTCAAAGAATAATTATGATTATGATGATTTTCATGATTCGGAAATAGAAGTTGAACTTGCCAGTCCATGGGAAAGGAGCGCTGCGTACTGATGAATCCCCTAATGATTTTTATCAAAATCATTAAGTTAAGGTAGATACACATCTTGTCATATGATCAAATGGTTTCGCCAAAAATCAATAATCAGACAACAAAATGTGCGAACTCGATATTTTACACGACTCTCTTTACCAATTCTGCCCCGAATTACACTTAAAACGACTCAACAGCTTAACGTTGG